>DATEHP010000394.1:0-17624 GCA_035279505.1 Candidatus Sulfotelmatobacter sp.
GTCCCATAGTTGAAAAAACGTAGACGTAGTCTTCTTCGCAGGCGATGCCTACCGGTATCACATACGGTTGATCGTTCAGCGAGCAGCCAAGGCGTGCCGAGGAGGCGCGAGAGAGGATCTCGCGGCATTCGGTTTCGGTCAGTTCATCGATTCGCATAAGTCCGTGCCTGCCTCCATCGTAAACCAAGGGCTGGTGGGGAGTGGAGGGCTCTGGATTTTCCGAACTCACCACAGGGGACACGGGGAGGCACAGGGGATTGTCAAAGCACCGGGTCTTTTCCTCTGCTTACCTTGCGGGGGTCCGGTCGTCTAAGCGCAACAGCATTGGGTAAGTGTGCTCAATTCTCAAATTCCAATCAGGTTCTAACTAATCGGCTGCCGCTTGGGGACAGAAGATCCGGCGGCGCGGAGGAGATTCCATGAAAAAGAGTCTGTTTGTTGTGTTGGCCGGCGTTTTGTCAGTGTCCGGCTCGTGCTATGCCCAGACTGCCACGGGTGAGACCCTCATGCTCAACTTGCCGCGGGCGAGCCAGCATGCTCTGGTGACGCAGCGGATCGGGATTACGGATATCACCATCAACTATCACCGGCCGATGGCAAAGGGCCGCCAGGTCTGGGGCAAACTAGTGCCTTATGGCCAGGTGTGGCGAGCCGGTGCGAATGAAAACACTACGATTCGTTTCACCGACCCGGTAACGATCGAAGGACAGGCGCTCGACAAAGGGATTTATGGGCTGCATATGATCCCGGGCGAGAACGAGTGGACCGTGATCTTCTCGAAGAATTCGACGGCGTGGGGAAGCTTCACCTACAAGCAGGACGATGATGCCTTGCGGGTTAAAGTAAAGCCGCAGGCGGCGGAGTTGCACGATGCGCTGGCCTACGACTTCGACGACGTGAAGTCGGATTCAGCCGTGGTAACGATGCGGTGGGAGAAAGTCGCTGTGCCGTTCAAGGTTCACGTCAATGTGAACGACATTGTCACGGCGAGCATCCATCAGCAGATTCACGGGATAAATCAATATTACTGGGAAGGCTGGGACGATGCCGCCGGATATCTTTTGGCGAACAAGATCAGTCTGGACGAGGCGCTCAAAGATGAAGATCAGTCAATCCAGGTCGAAGAGCGCTACGACAACGTGATGAACAAGTCGAAGATCCTGGAGGCAATGGGACGGAAGCAGGATGCGGATACGTTCCGTGCCAAGGCGCTCGATATGGCCAATGCGTTGCAACTTTATGTGTACGGGCGGCAGTTACAGGGCGAGAAGAAACAGGATGAGGCGCTGGCGATTTATCAGTCGACAGCGAAGAAGTTCCCCAACTACTGGACTACGCACCTCGGAATGGCCCGCGTGTACAGCGCGAAGGGGGATTTTGACAATGCGGTGAAAGAAGTGAAGCTGTCGCTGAACGGGGCGCCGGATGCCAACAAGAATACTTTGGAGACTTACACGAAGCGGTTAGAGAATAAGGACGACATTAACAAGTGAGGAGTGGGGACGGGGCCGCTCGGCTGTCGCCATTGCGGGACGGCCGAGGCGGCCATCGCCACATGAGCCGACTCGCCACGTGGCTGCATCACCGTATGAGCAAACAGTAAGGGCCAGCTTTCGCTGGCCCTTACTGCTTGGGCGTGGAATTACCAAACCCGGCAGGAGTTGGCTCTAACCATCTTTTGTCCCGCTTTGCAGCCGAAGGCCTGGCCGAATTCCGGCATGTTGGAGATCACGTTATTGATGCGGAATTCGGGAAGGGAGTGGGGATCGGTAGTGACGATCAGGCGCGCGATCTGCTGGCGGACATTCGCGCACCAAGAATAGGCATTGGAGAGGAAGAAACGCTGGCGGTAGGTCCAGCCATCGTCGCCCTTGTCGTCGAGCGACTTGCCTTGCTGCTTCAGCGCGAATTCCAGAGCGGCCAGGGCAAGACGGATCCCGCCGTTGTCGGCCGTGTCCTCACCCTGGGTGAGCAGACCATTCTGCTTGACTCCGGCCCCGGCGTCGGGGACTTCCTGGGTGTACTCGTCAGAGATGCACTTGCCGCGCGCGTCATACTTCTTGGCATCGTCGGCAGTCCACCAGTCACGGAGGTTGCCTTTGTCGTCGAATTTGCGGCCCTGGTCGTCGAAGCCGTGGATGATCTCGTGTCCAATGATCATGCCGATGGCACCGAAGTTCACAGCGTCATCTTTCGTTGGATCGAAATAGGGCGGCTGCAGAATGCCAGCGGGAAAGTTGATGGTATTCAACTGGGGATCGTAATAGGCGTTGATGGTGGGCGGCGTCATGGTCCATTCGGCACGGTCGACGGGCTTGCCGATTTTGGCAACCCAGCGCTCGAATTCGAACGATGTGGCCTGCGCGACATTACTTAGATAACTGTCGCGTGCAATCTTCACGCTGGAGTAATCGTGCCAGTGGGCGGGATAGCCAATCTTGTCTTCGATCCCTTTCAACTTGACGACGGCTTGCTGTTTTGTGGCAGGAGACATCCAGCTCAGGCTTTGAATATCAGAGTTGAGGGCGGTTTCGACAGCATGCACCATTTCGATGGTGTGGGCTTTGCTCTCCGGCGGAAAGGCACGATCCACATAAGCCTGGCCGAGAGCATCGCCGAGATCACGGTCGGCAGCCCGGACGCAGCGACGCCAGCGGGGTTGCTGCGTTTCGGCGCCGGCGAGCGTATGCGCAAAGAAATCGAAATTCTCATCGACCATGGCTTTGGTGAGATAGGGTGCGGACCGGTGGATCACCTGCCAGCGGAAATAGGCCTGCCAATGGTCCAGCGGATGGCTGTCGATCAGCTTTTCCTCGGCCCGGAAGAAGTCAGGAGAGGTCACGATGTAGTGATCGGTGGCGGGAGCACGCACGGCTTTGAGATAACCGTCCCAATCGATGGACGGCGCCAAGGCACGAATCTGCGCCAGGCTCATTTTGTTGTTGATGTTCTTCGGGTCGCGGCGCTTGACGTTATCCATCTGGGCCTGCGCGAGCGCGGTTTCGAGTTCGATAACCGTGCCAGCATCGGCGGCGGCTTGCGATTCCGACTCACCCGCCAGCACGAACATCTTCTGCAGATGCGTGCGGTACTTGGTGAGAATTTCTTTCGACTTGTCGTCGGTCTTCAGATAATAGTCGCGGTTGGGGAGGCTGAGTCCAGCCTGATCGATTTGTGCGACCACCATGGAGGCATTGTCATAATCCTGCTGGCCGGTGAAGCCGAACAGCGGCGAACTGCTTTCGTTGTCTCCGGGCTGCCATGCGCCGGGAAAAGCAGTCTGGAGATGGGCGATCTCGAGCGCGATGTCTCTCTTAGTCTTCAGTGCGGCAACGCGGGCGAGTTCTGACTGGAGAGGCTTGAGTCCGGCGGCCTCGATACTGCTCTCGTCCATGCAGGCGGCCCAATAGTCGCCGATCTTCTGCTGGACCACGGAGCGGTTGGGATCGTTCTTGCTGGCTGCCTCAAGCGTGTCGCGAAGAACTCCTTCATTCCACAGTTCAAGGCCGCTGCCGGTGCTCCAGTAAACCTGGTCGGCGGGAATGGGATTGGCGGTCAACCATTTGTTGCAGGAGTATTTGTAGAAATCGTTACATGGGTCGAGTGTCTTGTCGACCAGGTTCGCATCGAAATGCTCGAGTTTGGGGACGTTGGTTTCGTCGGCGGCGCTGGAGGCTGCTGCGGGGCGGACGCTGCGGGCCGGGATCGTTTGGGCGAAAGCCGCCGGTGTGGCCAGACATAGCGCGACGGCAGAGAAGATGCGAGGTATTAGCATAAATCTCCTGGTTGAATTGAGCAGGCTACGCCATTGGATAGTACGTATTGGCAGAAGATCAAGTTCCGAACACACATCCGCCGGCGGGACAGCGTATTAATGGACGGGCGGCGGAGCCGGAAGTTAGCGACGGCTTGAAAACCTTTAACCACTAAGGGCACTAAGGTTCACGAAGGAAAAGCCAAACACTTGTTAGCCAGTGTTATGCAGGCCCGCGGCGATTCCGTTGATGGTTGCGCTCAAGGGATATTCCAGGTCCGAACTCTTCTGGCCCTGCTGTTTGCGGCGCAGGAGTTCAACCTGAATCAGGCTCATGGGATCGACATAAGGGTTGCGCAGACGGATGGAGCGGGCCAGCACGCGGTTTCGCGCCAGAAGTTCGCGTTGACCGGTGATGCCCAAGATCATCTGACGGGTACGAAGGAATTCTTCTTCCAGCATCGAAAAGACGCGCTTGCGGAGCGAAGAATTTTGGACCAATAGGGAGTATTCGCGGGCAATCCCGAGATCGGCTTTGGCCATGCCCAGTTCGACGTTGCGAAGCAGGTCGGAGAAAATGGGAAAGCCGCGAGCCATTTGCCGCAGAAGTTGCTCGTTCCCGGCGTTCTTCTCTGCAAAGTGCTCAAGGGCATGACCGACGCCGAACCAGGCGGGGACAGCATGGCGGCTTTGCATCCAGCCGAAGACCCAGGGGATGGCACGGAGATCTTCGAGGCGGCGCCCTTTGGAACGGCGTGCCGGACGGGAGCCGATGCGGGCGGAATCCAATTCATTTACTGGAGTGGCTTGCTCGAAATACTCGAGGACGTCTGGATTGTCGGCAATGTCGCGGCGGTAAACGCGATAACTTTCCAGAGACATCGCTTCGATTGCCTCTTCCCACGCGGGCCGCTGGCTTTCCCCGGCGAGCGCGGTGCGCGTGAAAGCTTCGAGGCTGGCGGCGATCATCAACTCGAGATTCCATTCGGCGAGGACGGGATCGGCATACTTCCAGTTGAGCACTTCACCCTGCTCAGTGACGCGGATCTGGCCGGAGAAGCAAGCCGGCGGTTGGGCCAGGATTGCCGAGTGCGTTGGCCCGCCGCCGCGCCCGACAGTTCCGCCGCGGCCGTGGAACAGGCGAAGGTTCACATTAAATTCCGTTGCTGCCTGGTGAAGTTCGCGATGGGCCTTGTAGAGTTCCCATGTGCTGGTGAGCATGCCTCCGTCTTTGTTGGAATCGGAATAGCCGAGCATAACCTCTTGCCAGCGTCCCCAGGAATCGAGCGAGGGCTGATATTCGGCATTGCTCCAGATTCCGCGCATGACCTTGCTCGCGGCGCGGAGTGAGTCAATCGATTCGAATAAAGGAACTGGCATCAGGCCGGGATCGCTGGCTGATGCCGCAAGCTGAACGCCAGCAACTTTTGCGAGCCGGACCACGTTCATGACGTCGTCCTCAGATTCGGCGCCGCTGATGATGTAGTGGCGAATCGAGTGGCTCGGGTAGGTGCGCTTTAGGTCGGCGATGGTATGGAATGTGTCGAGCAGTTCGCGGGCGGCCTCCGACGTGGGTTCAGTGTTGAGTTCCGGTCCGAGTTCATTGACGACTTGCGCGTGCACACGCGCATGCTGGCGGATGTCGAGGGTGTGGAGATGGAATCCGAACTTGCGAACTTTTCGCAGGAGGGATGAGATGTAGGTGTGGGCGAGACGCTCTCCGCCATTTGCCGTCAGGCTCATTTGGATGAGCACCAGGTCTCGCTCGAAATCAGCGGCGCTGCGATAGGCCGCGGGAGCGGCGACTGCTTCGCGAGTGTGCCGTAGTTTGTGAAAGATGTAAGACAGGAACCGCCGGTAACTCTCGGCTTGGTTGTGTGGTCCCCATGCCAGATGGACGCCCGGAATCGTGCGCTCGTAGTGATGCAGACGAGCCAGAAGATCTTCGGAAATCGCCGTCTGGCGGCGCGAGGAACTGAGACGATCACTCAGGGCTTCGACGTCGTCGAGGTATTCGCGCATGATCATGGCGCGCGCCATTTCGAGCGCATGGCGGATGCTATGAGGTTTGACGAGGGGGTTCCCGTCGCGGTCGCCGCCAATCCAGGAGCCGAAATGGATGATGTTCGGAACCGAAGACTCGTCGAGTTCAAGTCCGTAGACATCACGGAAGGATCCCACAATTTCTTCGTAGATGCGGGGCAGTGTATCGAACAACGACAGGCGGAAGTAACGCAGGCCCATGCGGATTTCATCATCGACCGTCGGCTTCGTCAGCCGGACTTCGTCGGTCTGCCACAACGAGGTGACCTCGGCACGAATGTTGTTTTCACAGATCTCAGCGTCTTGAGGAGTGAGCGGAAGGCGGTCGAGCCGTTCCAGTTGTTTGGTTATACGGCGCCGCTTTAAAAGAACGGTCTGGCGGGCCACTTCGGTGGGATGTGCGGTGAAGACCGGAGTGATCTGAATTTGGCGGAGCGCAGCAAGGGCATCCTGCCCGGACATGCCGGACTCTTTCATGCGCAGGAGCGTTCCGCGAAACGAACCGGGAAGCGGAGCGTGCTCGCGATCCAATTTGCCGGCGCGGCGGCGTCGTTTGCGGTGATTGGTCTCGGCCAGATTGGTCAGTTCGAAGTAAGTCGCGAAGGCTTTGGTCACCTGATAGGCGCGGGGCAGGTCCATGTTTGAAATGAGTTGCTGCGCCTGGCTCATAAGTTCCCCAGCAGGAGACTCTGCGGGGCCGCGGCGCGTGCTGTCGCGATGCTCAATGAGTAGACGGCGCAATGTCTCGACTGATTCGAACAATTCTTGTCCGGCCTGTTCGGAGATGACTTGGCCCAGGATTGCGCCGAGCGAGCGGACATCCCGCCGAAGAGGATTATCCTTTGCGGGCTCGTCCGAGGGAGCGGTGAGTTCAGCGAGGCGCGCCTGCTGGTCGTCCACCTTCCACAGAGGTTTGGACTTGTTCGGCATATAAGGGAACGCAAGACAGAATATATGACCGAGCAGAGTTGGGACAAAAGACAGGAATGGCTGTAGAGGCTTCTATTTGGGCACCTCGAAGCGATATCCGATACCGCGGAGCGTTTTCAGATACTGAGGATGGCGGGGATCGCGTTCAATCTTCTCGCGCAGGCGGCGGATGTAAACATCGATGGAACGCGGGGTGACGAACGGAGTTTCCTTCCAGACGGCGTCGAGAAGTTGATCGCGCGTGAGAACGCGGCCACGATGCGAGGCCAGATACTCAAGCAGGCGGAACTCACGGACGGTGGTTAAGACGTTATGTCCACCGACCTGAATGGTCATGCTTGAGCTGTCGATTTCGAGGTCGCCGAAACGAAGCACTTCCGCTTCAGTAGACGAGTGACCGAGGCCGCGCAGCACAGTTCGAATTCGCGCAACCAGTTCGCGCGGGCTGAACGGTTTGGTGATGTAATCATCCCCCCCAAGTTCCAAGCCCTTGACGCGGTCTGCCTCCGAAGTTTTCGCAGTGAGAAAGATGATCGGAATCGCTGAGAGCGCCAGAGTTTGCCGAATCTGGCGGCAAAGTTCGAAGCCATCGATGCCGGGCAACATCACGTCCAGCAGAAACAGTGAGGGCAAGTCGCGAACGGCCTCGGAGAGAACGGAAGCTCCACTGACAAAACTCTGGACGTCGAAGCCAGTCGCCCGGAGATTGTGGGAGATCAGTCGGGCGATATCCTCGTCATCCTCCACCACAAAGATGACGGGACGATTGGACAGGGGCGTGCCACTACTGAGGCGTTCTGAGGGTTCTGCCGGTAAATGCATGTGGCTTCAGGTCGTACTGAGCTAGACACTCCGGAACACGAACGGGATTCGGATACTAAAGAACTCTATGGCGGGAATGTTGCGCGAATGTTTCGAGCTTGTTAATGAATGATGAATTTGTGAGAGCAGTTCTCAGCTGTCGGCTCTCAGTTCTCAGTGGAAGACACGAGGGTTCTGGGCACGGCTCGTAGCCACGAGAGCGATTTTAGGTTGAGGACTGAGTCTTTGGCCGTCTGAGAATTGAGACCCAAGACCTGGTGCAATCAGTTTGCGGCTTTCTTCTTGGGCATGTGCCGCAAGCTGCGCCCCTCGATGAGGCTGTAGAGGTCTTCGGCGAGGTTTGTGGTGTGGTCGCCAGCGCGTTCGAGAGCCTGCGCCATGAGCAGGATCTCAAAGCCTGAGGTGTCACCCTGAGGAACGGTTTCGGCCAGGTGCTTTTGGAAGAGAGCGTGGCAGACGCGATCGATCTCCTTGTCCATCTGCAGGACCTTTCGCGCACATTCCAGGTCCAGGTTCGAGAATCCTTGATGGGTCAGGTCGAGCATGTCCCGCAATACGGTCGCCATTTCTACGAGCTGGCGCGAGTCGGACTCCGGAATTTTTGCTGTCCGGGCCTGAACCCGCAAGGCTACGCTCATGACCAGGTCACCAATACGTTCGAGATCCGTCGTCGACTTGAGGGTGGAAAGGAGTTGGCGCGCGCGGGATTCATTTACGCGTGTGATGGCCTCGGGCAGGCGCTCATCGATCTGGCGCTCGATGAGGTCAAGTTCCTTTTCGCAGTCTTTGATGGCGAGGAAGGCCATTCGCGAAGAGTTTGTCAGCAGGTCGCGGACATTGAAGGCGGCGTCGCGGGCGATGAGGCAGGCTTTCAAGGCGAGGCTGACGAGATCCTCCGAGTCGCTGGCGGCCGACGTTTTCGCCGCACGCGGGCGAGCAGTTGTTTCTTCGCCAGTTTTCTTGAGTGCTCGCGATTTACGTGGCATCAGTGTGTAATCTTCGCCTCGAAGTCTATTCTCCCAATGTGAAAGGATGGTTACAAGGTTGCCCGGTTGGGAAGCACCGGATAGAGTACCGTGATTAGAGTGCAAGGAGGCTGGATTGAATCTGGCGGACTATTTGCGGAAGGATTTTGTCTACAATGCGTGGGCGAACCACGAGGTTCTGAATGCTATCCGGGCGGGCCGAGGGGAGAATACCCGCTCCCTGCAGTTGATGGCGCACATTCTGGCGGCGGAGCGGGTATGGCTGGAGAGACTTCGACAAGAGCCGCAGAGCGTGCCAGTGTGGCCGGAACCTGACCTGGCGCAGTGCGAAGCAGAAGCCGCCAAGCTAGGCGGGGAGTGGCACGAGTACCTTGACCTGGTGACGGCAGGAGATGTGAACCAGGCGATTTCGTATAAGAACAGCAAGGGCGAGGCGTGGACGAGCGCGATCGTGGATGTGCTGACTCATGTGGTGATGCATTCGGCGTATCATCGCGGGCAAATCGCGAGCTTCATGCGGTCGATCGGACAGACTCCAGCCTACACGGACTTCATCCACGGGGTGCGGCAGGGGCTGGTGAAGTAGTGGAAATCGGTCCCAGTCACGGCTTTGCCCCGCTTCCTCCGAAAGACGTAATATTGCTGCGATGAACAGACGCCTTGTGCTCTTCCTGCCTGTCGCGTTTTCACTTCTTCTGCTGGCGGCCGATCAACCTAAGATTCCCCCAATGCCGATCGCGGTTACCAGCAACGCCATTGCATCGCTGAAGGGCGGGCTTGACGTTTACTCGCTCATGGGAATTGGTACCAAGAAGACATGGGATGACGTGAGCAATAAGATGTACGTCCTGGGTCTGAGGTCAGGGAAGTGGATTGAAGGGCGCCCTGTGCCAGGCGTCGCGGGGCGGCTAGGGGCTTCCGCGGTTGGGGCGAAGGGGCAGATCTTTCTTTTCGGCGGATACACGATCGATGGGCAGGGAATCGAGTCCATACTAGGCGATGTGAATTCGTATGTTCCCGGAGAACATCGGTGGTACCGCGCGAAGGACATTCCAACACCCGTTGAAAGCGCGGTCATCGGAATGACTCACGACCGCTACATATACCTGGTCGGCGGCAGGTCGCGAAGTGGGCCTGTGAACAATGTGCAGGTATATGACGTCGAGAAAGATACATGGAGTCAGGCGACGGCGTTTCCCGGCACACCAGTGTTCGGGCATGCTGGAGGAATCGCCGACGAGACGATCGTGTACGTAGACGGCGCAAAGAAAGACCCGGCCAGCGGAAAGAATGTAGCTTCCGACGAATGCTGGATGGGGAAGATCGACCATAAAGATCCGAACAAGATTGAGTGGAGCAAGTTGCCGGTACATCCCGGACCCGGGCGGTTCGGAATTGTGGCCGGGGCAGGAGAGCACGACCACCGATTCCTCTTTTCCGGAGGGACCACGGCTCCCCACAATTACAAAGGTCAGGATAGTGATGGGAAGCAGGCCGAACTTTCGCCGGTGACGTTTGCGTTCGAGTTGCATGGAAACCGGTGGGAGACCATCACCGAAGATACGTACGATGTGCGTGCTGATGCGCGGGGGATTGTGTTTACGCCGATCGGTCCATTGGTCGTGGGGGGCACGTTGAAGAATTCTGCGATCTCGGCACGAGTATTAACTTTGCCTAAGAAATAGCGGGATAGCAATTCCAGGGCAATGCATTCGTTTGTGAGTTCATTCTAATAATCCGAATCGCGATTCCCGCTATACCTTAGTGATCTTCTCAGGCAAGGCTCCGCGGGGTAGGATGGCGTTGTTGCAGAGAGCGAACATCACTCATACCTCCTGAGAGAGCGGCGAAGGGACCTCCGACCCTTCGCCGCTTTTCTACTTGGATTTACCATTCCAAGTACGGTAATATTTCGCTAACGCTGTTCGTTTCCCGTGGGGCACGCAGTTCAAACGATCCGCGCTGAGGAACACCATGTTCATCCCTCGCTAATCCGCTCCCCTGCTTGCCCGTGATCGGGCTTCCCTGATTTGTCTTTCATCTAAAGCACCGTGTCTGCGCGGTCGTGGACACCATTGCAGAAAGTTCAAGGCTGGTATGGATACTGTTGCTGCGGCCGTCGCGCCGCGCCGCTCACTTTGGTCGTCATTAGTTGAGGCGGTTCGAGGTTCGCACCAGGACTACACGGACGGCGATTTGAATCGCGCCATCCTGCTGCTGGCTGTGCCCATGGTCCTGGAGATGGTGCTGGAGTCTCTGTTTGCAGTAGTGGACGTTTTCTTTGTGGGCAGGCTGGGCGCGGATGCGGTGGCTACGGTCGGTTTGACCGAGTCGATGCTGAGCCTGGTGTTCGCGGTGGGCATGGGGCTGAGTCTGTCGACCACCGCGATGGTCGCCCGACGGATCGGAGAAAAGGATCCGGAAGGCGCTGCAGACGCGGCGGTACAGGCGATTTTTCTTGGCCTCACGATTTCGCTGGCCATCGGGGTACCCTGTCTGTTGTTCGCTCCGAATCTTTTACGGCTGATGGGGGCGACACCGCAAATTGTGGCCGTGGGTAGCGGCTATACACGAATTTGCCTGGGCGGCAGTTGCGCCGTGTTGTTGCTGTTCCTGAACAATGCCATCTTCCGCGGTGCGGGGGATGCGGCGATCGCGATGCGGCTGCTCTGGGTATCGAACATCATCAACCTCTTTCTTGACCCCTGCCTGATCTTCGGGTTGGGACCGTTCCCGAAATTAGGTGTGACAGGAGCGGCGTTGGCGACGTTCACCGGGCGGAGCATCGGCGTGATGTACCAGTTCTACCGGCTCTTCAAAGGCACCGAGCGCATTCGAGTACTGGCGCGGCAGATTCACGTGCACTTTGGCGTGCTTGTCCGACTGGTTCGGGTGTCGCTTACAGGGATTTTGCAGTTTGCGATTGCGCACACAAGCTGGATTGGGCTGGTGCGGATTGTAAGCACCTTCGGCGCAGCGGCGCTGGCTGGATACACGATCGCAATTCGAATTGTAATCTTCGTGATCTTACCGTCCTGGGGATTGAGCAATGCTGCTGCAACACTGGTTGGCCAGAATCTGGGCGCGGGAAAGCCGGATCGCGCCGAGGCTGCGGTGTGGAGGACAGGACTCTACAACGTGCTCTTCCTGGGCGCTGTCGGGGTCTTCTTTGTGCTCTTCGCGGAGCCGGTGGTTCGCTTGTTTATCAGTGATCCCGAGGTTGTGCCTTTGGGAGCGGCGTGTCTGCGGATCGTTAGTTACGGCAACCTGGGGTACGCCTATTTCATGGTGATGATGCAGGCCTTCAACGGAGCGGGGGACACGATTACTCCGACGATTGTGAACTTCTTCGGCTTCTGGCTGTTGGAAATTCCGCTCGCGTATGTGCTGGCGAAGCCGCTGGGCATGAAGTCGAATGGAGTTTTCTTCTCGATCGCGATCGCGGAGTCGTCCATGGCAGCGGCCAGCGCCATCCTGTTTAAGCAAGGAAGGTGGAAGCTGAAGAAAATCTGAAGTGTTTGTCAGGAAAACTGGGGCGGGAGGAACGGTTTCGAACCGTCATCTCCGGGATGGAGCCCCGGCGCATTGCCGTGGTTATGCTACTCCCGCGTGAGAAACGTGATTCATGCCGAGCGTTCAAAATATTGCATCGAGAATTTTCTGTCAACAAAGAAGAAGCCTAGAGGAATGGGGTCCGGGATGAGGCGGGCGTGACTTACGCAACAGATCGATCGCGTTAATCCACTTGATCGGAATGACTTGTACGAAAGTCAAACCCCCCAACCTTCTTCGACTTCGCTAAAGGCAGGCTGTCGCACAAACCGCGACAAGGATAGGGAATCCCGGACCACATTTTTCGATAGCCGCTATCGCGCGCGTGCCAGGACTAGCGTCACGTCGTCTGGCTGCTCTTTGTCGCCGATCCAGTCGTCCACCGCCATAGTGACGATCTGGCTGATCTGCGGCAGCGGAAGATGCCGGTTCTCTCGCACAAGTTCGATGAGGCGCTGCTCGCCGAACTCACCGAAATCATTCTCGGGCTCAGTGACGCCATCGCTATAAGCCAGGAAGATCTCGCCGGGGTGCATCGTGACGGAGCCTTCCTCGTACAGCATGTTGTCGAAGAGTCCGACCACCGTGCCGCCCGCCTCCAGTCTGCGCACTGCGCCATCCTTTCCAATCAAGATTGGTGGCAGATGGCCGCCATTGCTATAGGTGAGGCGATGCGAGTGTCCGTCGTAAATTCCCAGAAATAATGTCGCGTATTTTTCAGGCGGCGTGCTTTCGTAAAGCTGATGATTCAGCAGGCCGAGCAGGGCGCCGGGCGAGACTTCAATGCCTTCGGGCCATGCGGCCATCATTCTGCCAGATCCAGCGACTGCGCCGACCCCGATCGGCTCGCGCAACTGCGGCATGCTTTCGAGACTGTAAGCGCGAACCGCCGAGTGGATCGTCGCCATCAGCAAGGCGGCTGAGATTCCCTTACCGCTGATGTCGCCGACGGCAAGGATCAGTTTGTGCGAACTGGCCGAAAGGAAATCGTAGTAATCGCCGCTCACGGTGCGTGCGGGGCGGCAGAATCCATGGACTTCCAGGGAGTCCAGGCCGGCAGTTTGCCGCGGAAATAGTTGGTCCTGCACTTCCTGCGCGATGGCGAGCTCATTCTCCAGCCGCTGCTTTTCTCTCTGTTCCAGCATCAGCTTTTCGATGGACGCGGTCATGGAGTTGAAGGAATTCGCGAGATCCGCCAACTGATCGCTCGACTTCACAGGAATGCGATGGCTGAAGTCGCCGCGGTCGACGTGGCGAGTGGCGACGTGCAGGTCCGCGACGGCTGCCGTTACGGTGCGGGTCATGCGCGTGCCGATGATCAAGGCGATGAGTTCGATGATCGCGAAGAAGATCGCGACCCCCATAAGGATGTAGGTCACGCCACGAACGAATTCTCCCAGAGCGGCAAACAGGTGGCTGTAGAGAACTGCGGGACGGGTTGTGACTTGGAGAACGGGACCGTATTTGTCGGAAGTACCGGTTTCCCAATCGACTACGGGAAGTGGAGTACCGAAAGTGATTTCCCGGTCGAAGCTGGCTGTGGATTCGGGCATCGATCCGACGGTGAAAGCAGGATGCAGGACCCGAGGACCACCTGGAGACGCGCCACGTTGATTGTCGGTGGTATTGATCACGAATCCGCTGGTATGTTTCGGTGTACTCGAAACTGGAGCTTTGTCCTTTGCTCCGGCGGTTACGGGGGCCTGCTGTTTCGGCGGACTTTGATCTTCCCCCGTGGTGTAGAGGGTGATTTCGCCAAGCCCCTCGGCGATCTTTGCCACCAGATCCTTGTCGAAAGGTTCGCTGGTGACTACTGTCAATCTGTTGGAGCCGACTTGCAGAGAAGACCCCACTCGCAGATGTAACCGCTCGTGATCACGGACGAGGTCCTGGAATTTACTCTTTACATAACCGGGGAAGGCAATGGAATCGCCGTGATATTCGTTGCAAAGAGGGAGTGGCTTATCGCCGTACCAGGCACATACCTGGCGGCGACTCCAGGCGGGGTCCCGTTTGATCAGGCCGGCAAGAGACTCCGGTACAGGTTTATCCCCGCGCTCTATATGGGCCGCGAGTTCGCTGCTTACAGTCGCATTGACAGCCGCCAAACTGCGCAACTGGGCGTCTGTCTCGGAAGTGACCACGAAGACAGCGAATTGACCGCCCAATCCGTAGAGAGTGATGAGTCCCATCGCGACCAGTAGCACGGCAGGAATTACGCCGATGAACATATAGGTGACGATGAGGCGGTTGCGCAGACGCCAGAGAATTCGGCGTTTGACCCAGCGGAAGCCAAGAATGAAGAACAGGACGCCGGCCAGAAAGGCGAGAAAGCTGACCCATCCACCCAGATGCTCGCCCCAGGAGAGCGAGAAAAGGCCGAGCAGTTTCTCCAAAACGAAAAGCACGGCGGCAAGGGCGGCCAAATAGCAGGCCAGGCGCGCCATCCGGCCACGCGGCCAGAGATCGGCCTCGATCAGCTTGCGCCTCAGTTCTGGATAGGACCATTGCATACTACGTGCCGGGCACCTGGAAGATTAGGAATTATACGGCTACTAAAAAGATTCAGTTTCACGAATCGCACCAAATCCGTTGCTGAATTGTCAGCCGAGGCCGATGACTGAATGTCAGAGGAGACTCACCGCTTCCAGCGCCTAGATCTCGGGATAGAGATCGAAGAACGCCTCCAGACTGGTACGAAGTTGCTTCTCGATCTCCTCTTTACTGCCCTCGAGAACGTGCATGGTAACGTGCGTCTCTCGTCCATTCGCAAGTTTCACTGGTGCCTGGCCGACCTCGACCACGTCTTCGGAGGGAAGCAGCCTCATGCCATAGACCAACGTCAGATTTGCCATACTTCGATTCTACGACGGTCGCGGTAGCATTCGCGACAATGCGGCGCTTTTTGAAATTTAGAATTCGGGCTGCTCTCATTTAGAATTCCGCCGTGCCCAGAACTCAGGTATTCCGTCTATCTATCAGCATTGTTTCGATCCTGTGCGCAGCGCCGGTGATAGCGCAGCAGCAGCCCGATGCGGCGGCGTCACAACAGCCGCAGGTCAAGGTCAACATGCTGAACGTCTGCACGCCGTCTGCGGAAGAGCAGAAGGAGATTGCGGCGGCGTTGGGGAAGATCCCGAAACAGCCGCTGTTTGACGCGGATTTCGAAGTGTCGCGCGGACGCTCGACCTTGACCGAGATGCCCACCATGCTGGAAGCGGGACAGGCCGGGCATGTAGCGGGGGAGCCCTCGATCGCGAACTATGTGCGCATCCGGCGTGAGTTCTCGGTGCAGGCGATGTTTTCGAGCGTGCAGTACTCATTCAGTAACGACGGCGTGAACATGATCGAAACTCTGGTGCTGCACGTGCGCGATCCGAAGGACCTGATTCAGGTCTCGCTGGAGGACAGCGCTTCGGCGGTCACCAGTTCCACAACTATGCTTAGCGTGAATACGCCCGCCAGCCGTATGCGGTTGGAGCGGTTTGGCAAGCCTTCGGTGGCGCTGGCTCGCTGCCAGGAGACGGCGGCCGGACCTGCGCCAAATCAGAGCGCCTATGAGCCGTTATTCCACAGCGCGTCGGAGGTGCTGGCGAATTATCGGGGGCTGCTGGGAGTGAAGAAAGTCGTGCCGGAAGAATTAGCAAAGATCAGCTCTGAATCCAGGCCTGCTGTTCCACCAAGATCCAAGATGATGAGGCCGAAGGAACCACAGAAGTGAGTGGCTTGAGGAAGAGCTCCGTCGATGCAGCGGTGCATCGTAATCGGGAACTTGCCATCTAATCTGCAAGCACGAAACTATCCATGAGCGAAACTCGGAACGTTGTGATTATCGGGTCCGGATGCTCCGGACATACGGCAGCGCTTTACGCTGCCCGCGCGAATCTGAAGCCGCTGGTCATTGAGGGCCACGAACCGGGCGGACAACTGTCCATGACCACCATGGTGGAGAATTTCCCCGGTTTCCCCGAAGGGATTATGGGGCCGCAGTTGGTCGAGAACATGCGTAAGCAGGCGGAGCGGTTTGGCGCGGAATATCGCATGGCGCACTTGACCAGCACTGATCTCAGCCAGAGGCCGTTTGTGCTGCACCTCGGCCATCAGCAAGTTCACACTCAGACTCTCATCATTGCCAGTGGTGCTTCCGCCCGGTGGCTTGGATTGCCCCACGAGCAGCACTTGATCGGGCATGGGGTATCGTCTTGCGCGACCTGCGATGGGTTCTTCTTTTCGGGGAAGGAAATCGTTGTTGTCGGAGGCGGGGACTCCGCGATGGAAGAGGCGCTTTTCCTTACCCGGTTTGCAACGAAGGTGACGATTATTCACCGGCGCGATGCTTTTCGCGCTTCGAAGATCATGCTGGAACGGGCGCAAAAGCACGAGAAGATACAGTTCCTGCTCGACACAGTCGTGGAGGACGTATACGACGTCGGCAAGCAGGAGGTCACAGGGCTCAAATTGAAGAATGTGAAGACCGGCAGGGTCTGGGATTTTCCGACGAGTGCGTTGTTCCTGGGAATCGGGCACGAGCCTAACGCAAAAATGTTTGCCGGCCAGCTTGATATGGATTCCGACGGCTACTTGAAAACCCACAACTACGTCTTCACCCGCGTACACGGGGTGTTTGCCTGCGGCGATGTGCAGGACCGACGCTACCGGCAGGCCATCACTGCAGCGGGCACCGGTTGCATGGCGGCCATCGAAGTGGAGAAGTTCCTGGAAGAACAAGGCAAGTGAAACCACTTGCCGCATGTACACAGAACAGTCTCTATCGGCATAAGTATCATTACCTTTGTCATCTTCGGTAAAACGTGCACAGCCATTAGACTTTTCTGATGAAGACCCTGATGCGGCGGGGCACCCTACCGGGGCTGCTGCTTGCTGCAGTATTTATTCTTAGTCTGAGTACAAGCGCCCAGGAATCCAGCGACAGCACCAGAAAAGTTCTGGTTCAAACTCCTGCGGTATACCCGACACTCGCCCGTTCCATGAATATCCGTGGGACAGTGAAACTCCAGGCCCAAGTCGCACCGAACGGCACAGTGAAGAAAATCGACGTTGTGGGTGGCCATCCACTGCTGACCCAAAGCGCGGTAACGGCCGTAGGACATTGGAAGTTTGAGCCTGCGCCGCACGAAACGAAGGAAGCGGTAGAGATAAAGTTTGATCCTCAGTGACTGCGGGTGGGACCACAACTTCTGCCGGGTTACTCGTAACTGGAGCCAATCAATAGGCTTACGAGAGTCTGCCAGCGATGCAAGAATTAGTCCGTTTTGCGTTCTTCCAGAGGTAGGCTGAGTCGGGGCAGCTTCGAGGCCCCGGAGTTACGAGACTCAACGGAGCACTCTCAGGAAACTTCGGGGGATCGCTACATGCGCGCTCGCTTGGTCTGCATTCTCGTCTTCTGCTGCAGTCTGTTTGCACAACAGGCTTCTCAACCATCACTCACCATCTACAACCAGGATTTTGCTGTTGTCCGGCAAGACGTACCACTGGACCTGAGGTCGGGCGCAAACCAGGTCAATGTGAATGACATC
>DATEHP010000395.1:0-2598 GCA_035279505.1 Candidatus Sulfotelmatobacter sp.
AGATCTACAAGCGGACGACCTTCCCCGAAATGAAGTTGAACTGGCAGACGCACCCGAACAATCTCGGTCATTATTACTTCCCGGGATGCTTCCGCTGCCACGACGGCCAACACGTCTCCGCCGATGGACGCGTCATCAGCAAGGACTGCAACCAGTGCCACACCATGATGTCGCAGAACGAAGGGACCGCAACCGCCACGGCGACTGCTCCAGGTTTCCAGCACCCAGTCGACATCGGCGATCTAACCCAGGTCAGTTGTTCCGACTGCCACACCGGCGGAGTGGGACCGTAAGAATGAAACCCTAAAGTTTTGCTTTCCGGCAAACCGCCGATCCACCCTTTGTCAGCGGTCGATCTGCCCTGCCCCGTTCAGTTCCTGTACTGGCATCCTGTACTGGCATCTGTTGAACCACATTGAAAGTGTCCCCATGAGGCCACATTAGAAGTGTCCCCTTTTAGAGTTCCTCCGTGAGGAGGGACGCAATTGGGGAGAACGGGCTTGAGCAAGAAAGAATTGAGCCGGGTGGAAGCGATGGGTCGGGTAAAGGCGCGCAGCCTGCGATTGTGTGAGGCGGCGGAGATGCTGGAGTTGAGTTACCGGCAGAGTAAGCGGATCTGGGCGCGGTATCGGGCGGGTGGAGCGAAGGCGCTGCAGCATGGCAACTGTGGACGGGTGTCGAACCGAGCCTACCGAGCAGAGTTTCGGGCAACGGTGCTGAGGCGGGTGCAGGCGCGGTATGAAGATTTCGGGCCGACGCTAGCCTGCGAGCACCTGGCTAGCGATGACGGACTCGCCGTGCATGCTGAAACCCTGCGGCGTTGGCTCAAAGAGGCTGGCCTGTGGCAAAGGCAGCGGCGACGGAAACCGTATCGCCAGCGGCGGGAAGCAAAGGCGCACTTTGGCGAGTTAGTGCAGTTGGATGGAAGCTTTCACCACTGGCTGGAAGAACGCGGACCGCGCGGCTGTCTGATGCACATGGTCGATGATGCCACGACAAAAGCGCTGGGCTGGTTCTCGGCGGAGGAGTCGATCTGGGCAGCGGTGGCGGTGTTGCGGCGCTGGATCGAACGCTACGGGATACCACAGGCGCTCTACACCGACTGGAAGAACGTCTACGTGCGTCCGCCCAATGCCCAGGAGCGCATGCGCGGAGAGCCGGCGGTGACGCAGTTTGGACGCATGTGCGCGAAGCTGGGCATCGAGATCATCGCCGCCAGTTCACCGCAAGCGAAAGGGCGAGTGGAGCGGGCGCACGGCACGCATCAGGACCGGTTGGTGAAGAAACTGCGCTTGGCCGGCGTCGCGAACTATGAGCAAGCCAATGCCTATCTGGACGAGCACTATCTTGCCGAACACAATCGGCGTTACGCGCACGCGGCCGCTGCACCCGCCGATTATCACCGGCGACGACCTACGTCACGGCAACTGGACGAAGTCTTCTGGCTGGAGGAGGAGCGCGTGATCAGCGAGGACTGGGTAGTGCGCTACCAGAATCGGCTGCTGCAACTCGAACGGCCTAGCCGACCCAAAGTTCCGACCAAGAGTCGTGTGCTGGTGCGGGAAAACCAAACCGGAGAGCTGGCGATTCGCTATCGCGACCATCGTCTGGTGTTCCGCGAACTGAAGGCGGCTTCTACAACGATGAGCGAGGGAAGGGACGCCGCCCCTTCCCCCGCGCCCCCATCCCCGAGACTTCGTCGCAGCCTTTCCCCGGCCCCCAATCATCCTTGGAGACTGGGCTTTCAACAGAGAAACGCTCGTCTTTTGCATACTGTCGCGTAAACAAATCAAGGGGTCATTTCTATTGTGGACAGTGCGGGGACATTTCTAATGTGGTATGACACCTGCTGCCACCCACTTGACTTTCTTCGTCTAAGCTGGCAATCCTATTAGCTTTTACCGCGACGTGTGCCAGTCATCGTGACGCTTCGCTCGCGGGAATCGAGAAAGAACGGGGTTTTCCTTGCGAGTTCGGGTCTTCTATCACGACAAGTGTTTTGACGGGGCATCTTCGGCGGCGTTGTTTTCCCGCTTTTATCGCGAGCGGATTCGCAGTCATGTTGACTTTGAGTTCACCGGTCTGGTCCATCGCGCGGGTGCGCTGTTCGATGAAAAGCAATTCGACGGCGATGAGAACGCAATCGTCGATTTCAAGTACTCGAGCTCTCCCAACATCACATGGTGGTTCGATCATCACGAGAGTGCGTTCCTGACGCCCTCTGATGCGGAACATTTTGAGCAGGATCAGAGTAACCGAAAGTTCTATGATCCCGCGTTCAAGTCATGCACGAGTTTCATCGCGATGATCGCCCAACAACGCTTTGGGTTTGATCCGGCGCCAGTCGCGGACCTGGTTTACTGGACCGACGTCATTGACGGGGCGCTCTATCCGGACGCAAAGACTGCTGTCGAGATGGAAGCTCCCGCGATGAAGTTAACGATGGTGATTGAATCCGCGCCGGATCATGGCTTTGTTCCGAACCTGATTCCGTTGCTGGCGAAGAAGTCCCTGGGCGAAATTCTCGAAGAACCATTTGTTGCTCCACTACTTCCTCCACTCCTCAAGCGTCATGAATTGTCGATCGGAATTCTGAAG
>DATEHP010000396.1:0-4778 GCA_035279505.1 Candidatus Sulfotelmatobacter sp.
TGTTCTTCGCGTTCAGCGTACCTTCCGCGTGGGGGCAAAACGGCGCTTACGGCAGCTTAAACGTTACGGTTCTCGACGAAAGCGGAGCCGTTGTGCCGAACGCGCAATTAACGATTGTCGATACCACTACAGGGGACGTCCGCAAGGCCACAACAGGCGCCGAGGGTACATCCACGTTTGTTGGGCTGCCGCTCGGTGTTTATCGTTTGACCGTCTCTAAGGGGAGCTTCCAGACGCAAGTCTACGATTCTGTGGTTGTGCAGGGCGGCCGGGTGACCGACCTGAAGGCGCTGCTGAAAGTAGGGCCTGCGTCTCAAGAGGTAGTTGTTAGCGGAAGCGTCTCTCCGCTGGCGGAGGCAACCTCCAACGCCATTGTCACCACGATAGACATGAAACAGATTCAGGACCTGCCTCTGAGCGGCCGCAACATCAACCAATTGGCATTCCTGACTCCCGGATACAGCGGGACGCCCTCGAGTGGCACTTGGAATGGCCTGCCCATGATCGCGCAGGGGAACACAATTGACGGTGTTGTTTCGTCGACGAGCCGCATGAAGTTTGCCGGCAATACCAATCCGGGACTGCAGGCCCGCGTTGAAGATATTCAAGAAATGACCGTGCAAACCAGCCAAGTCGATCTGAGCCAGGCTCTCGGCGGCTCCTCGATGCAGACCAGTTTCGTGACGCGCCGGGGCAGTAATGCGTACCACGGAGGAGTCTACGAGGATTTTCGCAATTCCTGGTTGAATGCCAACAGTTGGAGAAATAATGCCGTCGGTGTGCGCAGACCCAACTTCATCCTAAATGATTTTGGCGGCAGCGTTGGGGGTCCGGTCCTGAAGAACAAGTTGTTCTTTTTTGGCAGCTTCGCGATGTCCAAGCAGCCTGGCGGGTTCGTAACGAACAACGTATTTTTGTCGCAGAACGCCCAGAAGGGAATTTACACCTACCAACCGCCGAATAGCGCGACGACAGTTAATCTTTTCACGCAAGTCGCCCAACCGAATGGCCTGCCGACGGCGCCGACTGTGACCTATCTGGCAGAACAGGCAGCGATTAATACCGCGGTCACGAGCGGAGGGGCAACGATCTCATCGACAGGCGATCCAAATACTGAACAAGTCAACTGGTTGGTTCAGTCGCCCGTAACTCAGTACTTCCCGGCGGTGCGTCTCGACTACAACGTCTCGCCGAAAGTCCGGTTGAATTTTGCCTTTGAGGAGACGAAGCGAAATCAACCGAATGCTGCTGCCCCTGTGTTCCCGGGAGCAGCGTTCGCAAATCAGGCGGCTTCAAACAAGAGCAGCGACTATATCGGTTCGCTCGGCTTGGATTGGTCGGTTACGCCTACCCTGCTCAACCAATTCCGCGGCGGTTATTTCTATAATGCTTATTGGTATGGGTTCGGCGCGAAGCCTCTCTGGGATACCCAGCCGTTGCACAGTTGGGCGATAGCTGATTCCGGAACAGGGTTCAATTTGCCTGTTTCGACTTACTACCCCATTTTCAATGCGAGCGATAACGCCACGTGGCAGCACAGCGCGCACACCGTTACGTTCGGCTTTTCCTTCTATCGTGAGCAGGACCATTACTGGAACCCGCCGGACGGAATTCAAAACATCTCCCTGGGGCTCGTGAACGGTGACCCCGCTTTCGGCGACTTCGAGAACTACTTTGCGAGCGCCTCCAATACTGATCGGAGCGAGGCGGAGAACTTGTATGCAACACTGATCGGAAGAGTCGCCAGCGTTGGCCCGATAGGTAGCGGGTTCCCCTATCAACCCGCTACTGGTAAATACGCTACGACACCGGGACAGGCCTACAACCTCGATGAATTGCAGAAGTCCTGGGGCGTGTACGTCCAGGATGCCTATCGTCTGCGACCCAGTCTGACGTTGAACTACGGCCTTCGCTGGGACTTCACGGGCGATAACCACGATCTGACGAGCGCCTACCATGGAGCTACCGCGACTGATATGTTCGGCCCGTCAGGAGTGGGCAACCTGTTCAAGCCGGGCACGCTTACGGGTAACGCCAACCCGCAGTATGTGGCAAGCAGTCACCAATACCATCCGTGGAATGTGAGTCCGCAGCCGATGATCGGCCTAGCGTGGAACCCGAACTATTCGGAAGGTTTTCTGGGCAAGCTCTTTAGTGGAGGCAACACCGTAATCCGCGCGGGTTTCGATATAAAGCGCTTCACGGAACCATACCAGTACTTCTGGAACAACGCCTCGAATCATGGCATGGCGTTTTTCCAGAACTTTTCCTATCAGGCGGGCGGCGGTAGTGGGCCTGGGTTTTTCAAGCCGGGCAGTTTGACCGACACCGGCGGCAATTTTTCTCCGACCTTGTTCCTGAATTCTCCACCGGCTTACGCAGCATCGATTCCTCAATCTGACTTCACTTGGAGCTACTACTGGGGCGCGGCCGGATTTGATCCCGACATTAAGCAACCGTACGTTCAAGAGTGGAACTTGGGCGTCCAGAGGCAGTTTGGAAACAGCAATGTGCTCGAAGTGCGATATATGGGCCACAGAAGCGTCCATCAATGGATCAACGTCAATACGAATGAAGTTAACATCGTCGAGAATGGGTTCCTGAACGAGTTCAAAAACGCGCAGACGAATATGGCTATTAACCAAGCGCATGGAATAAAGTCATTCGCTAACAATGGATACGCTGGCCAGCAGCCGTTGCCGATTTTCGATGCTGCGTTCGCCGGAGAGGCATCCGGAGGAACAGGTATACCTTTCAAGGATTATGGCCCTTCTGGCGGATTTTTCACTCGGGTTCAGCAAGGGCAGGCAGGGGCCGCGGCTGCAACACTAGCGAAGCCGTTTGGCAGTGCACCGTATATTTGCAATCTGGTTGGTTCGTCCATCAGCAACTGCGCAACGCAATTTGGTTTCACGTCTCCGGGAAAGTACCCTCTCAATTTCTTTCAATCGAACCCGTATGCGGCTTCCTGTGATGGTTGCTCGACGCAAAGCTTCATGACGGCGGGGGGATACGGCAACTACCACGCCCTCCTGGTGGACTTCCGCGAGAGGCCCTGGCACGGCATGCAATTCGATGTGAATTACACCTGGAGCCACACGCTCGGGTTGCAGCCAGATAATCAGTGGTTGGGTACGGTTCCCGAGTTCACGATACGTGATCTTCGCTTGGGATACGGCCCGACGCTGTTTGATTTGCGGCACGTGATCCATGCCAGCGGTACGTATGACCTTCCCTTTGGAAATGGCAGGGCTTTTCTAAACCACACCGGCGTTATCAACCAGATCGTTGGCGGCTGGACGTTGGGGACAATTTTCACGTACGAGACCGGATTCCCCTTCCAGTTGACTGGGTCATACCGTACATTTAACGAGTACGGGGACGGCGGTCTAGTCCTCAATGGCATCACACGATCGCAATTGCAGAGTGCGACGGGTGTGTACACGCCTAACATCTGCGGATCTGGTGGGAATCAGACCTGTCCATTCAAATGGGATTTTAATCCGTCGATTTTGCGCGCTTCAAACAAAATCGCTCCTCCCGCCAACTGCAACAGTTTCCTCACGGGTGTGTGCCAGAACACTACTCCTGGTACTTTCACCGGCGACCCATGGCTATACGGTCCCCACCTTTGGAACGAGGACTTGTCGATTACGAAGCTCTTCCCGATTACCGAGCGCGTTCAGTTTGTCTTCCAGGGCGAATTGCTGAACGCCTTCAATCACCCGAATTGGGCTAATCCGAACGGACGTCTTCAGTCTAGCTCCTTCGGACAAGCGGGTCTGAGCAACATGAATGGCCCTCGCCAGATCGAATTTCGGGCGAGACTCGACTTCTAGGCTCTTCGATTTTGTAAATCTGCTCGCTGTGCATTCACCGGCTGCTGATGCTAGCATCCGGTGGATGCATGGGAGCTGTGGCTTTGTGAAACGCCGGCCTAACCGCATCAGAGTGTTTTTCGCTGCTCGCGGCCTCGAAGGTACAAACGTGAAAGCGAAGGTCCCTCGCCCAACTCTTCGTCACGGCTCGCGTCGCAAACATTTCGATAGTTTTTCTCCCGTTCCCCAATCATGATCTCTCTCTTGGCCCTGGCTATTCCGTCACGCCTCGTAAAACTCGCACCCGTCGATTTGATCATCATCGCTTTCTATTTTGCGCTCGTGCTGGCGATCGGCTTTTATTTGAAGAGGCGTTCGGCCACCGGCGAAGATTTTTTTCTTGCCGGCCGCGAAATGACAGCATGGATCGCCGGCCTGAGTTTCCTCTCGGCCAATCTTGGCGCGCTCGAACTAATGGGTTGGGCAGCGTCTTCTTACGAATATGGCATCCTGGCCACGCACGCATATTGGATTGGCGCGATTCCCGCGATGCTGTTCCTCGGCGTGTTCATGATGCCGTTCTATTACATTTCCAAAACGCACTCGGTGCCGGGTTATCTGAAACTGCGCTTCGGCGAATCGAGCCGCAGCCTTGCCGCTATTTCGTTTGCGTTTATGACCGTGCTCATGAGCGGCATCAACATGTATGCGATGGCGCTCATTATGAAGGTGGTGTTGGGCTGGAACATGAATTTCAGCATCTGGGTTTCCGCCCTGACAGTTGCGATTTACGTGGCCCTCGGGGGACTGCGCTCGGCCATTTTCAATGAGGTGCTTCAGTTTGTGCTGATTTGGGCGGGCGCGCTGCTGATACCCATTCTGGGATTGATTGAAGCGGGCGGTTGGGGCCCGTTGAAAGCGCAAATCATTCACAACACATCGATCGAATATGTCCACCTG
>DATEHP010000397.1:0-4197 GCA_035279505.1 Candidatus Sulfotelmatobacter sp.
ACTGTGCCCGAACTGTCTGATCCAGGGCGCTCTCGAGACTTTCCTTGGCCCGGAAGAATCCGGAACCGAGACCATCGGTACGGCGACCGCATCAGCGGCCGATGACGATTTCGGCCGCTATCACATCCTTCGGGCTCTAGGCGAAGGGGGCATGGGCACGGTCTATCTCGCGGAACAGCTTGAGCCCATTCGCAGGCGCGTGGCCCTGAAAGTGGTGAAGCTCGGCATGGATACCGCGCAGGTGCTGGCGCGCTTCCACAACGAGCGCCAGGCGCTCGCGATGATGGATCACCGGAATATCGCCCAGATCTTCGACGCCAGCGCGACCGCCAAGGGGCGCCCGTACTTCGTGATGGAGTACATCGAGGGCTCACCAATCACCCAGTATTGCGATCGCAAGCGGATGACCATCGGGGAGCGTGTTAGCGATCATCTGAAAACGTAGATTTTTGGACTTTGGCCGGGCCGGGGTTGTCGATGGTACCGCGTAGCTTGAGGCGGAGGTATTGCAGATAACCGCCGGGAGCAGGGTTCTCCAGGAGCTCATCGATTACGGGTTGGAAGTAGGCCAGCGAACGGATTCGCGGCAGCGGCGGCACGTCAGCGGGCCTGACTGTACGACGGAGGCAGGCCAGCAAGAGAGCGGTTTCAACCACGTCGAGGGGAATGCCGCGGTCAAACCAGATGCGCGCCTGGCGCTGGTCCGGAACGCTGGCGCGCAACGGTGTGTCCGGCAGGTCTACGTAGAAGGTCAGCACCGCGGAGACGTACAGCGTGGGATTGGAGTTTGGTTCCAAGATCGAAGCGGCGGGAGTCATTTCTTCCTCCGGCGCGCTGCAGTTTCCTGCTCGCTTTCGCGCATCCGATAGCTGTCGCCTTCAATCGCGGTGACGTCGGCGTGATGGAGCAAACGATCCAGCAGCGTGACGATACAGGTCGCGTTGGGAAAGACTTCGTTCCATTCTTTGAATGGACGATTGGTAGTCAGGATCACTGGCTTGCGTTCATAACGGCGGTTGACGACTTCATAGAGCAGATCGGCCGCCTTATCATCGAAGGATAAATACCCCACTTCATCGATGCACAATAATCCAACATTGGCGTACGTGCGCAGCTTACGGCGGCGGCCTTCCGGAGACTGGCGGTGCAACTCTTCGAGCAACGCCGCCGCGGAACGAAACAGCACGGTATGACCGGCGAGCACGGCGGCGTGAGCGATGTTTTGAGCGATCATCGTCTTGCCCAAACCGTTGCGGCCCACCAGGATGAGATTGCGTGTCTCGCCAAGAAAATCGAGTGTCAGCGCGCGTTCGATGACATCGCGTTCGATCTTGGCGGGCCAGGACCAATCGAAGTCGACCATGGGTTTGAATCTCTTGATGCCACTGATCCGCAGTCGCCGCTCCAAGCTGCGGCGGGAGCGTTCGGAGGCTTCTGCTTTGGCGAGTTCTTCGAGGATCTGATGAGCGGAGCAGCGGGCCTTGGTGACACGCGCGATGAAATCGTCCAACTGCGTGGGCAGGGCGCACAAACCAATCTGCTTGAGTTGAGCGGCAAGATTATTGCTCGTCATTGTCGTCATCTTTGGTGCGGGCGAGTTCATCGTAGGTCTCCAGATCATGCGGTCGGATATCCAGCGACTGGGCTTGGGGATGGTGGCTGAGATCGAGGCTAAGCGGTGTAGCGCGAGGTTGGCGGCGCAGCAGGAAGGCCACCGAAGACGCACGCGGAGTGTTGCGTTCAAGCGCTTCGGCGATGGCTCGGCGCAATGCGGCGGCGCCATACTGCTCCAGCAGTTTCATCAGTTGGGCGGTCTGGGCGCCGGCCGATTCGCCGTGTGCGAAAGCCAGATCTAAAAGCGTTTTGCTCTCTGGAACAGCTTGCTCTAACCGGCCGCCGGGCGTGGAGTGGAAGGCTTTGCGCTTGATCTTGAGAACCGCTTCCTGATGAGCCGGATCGAGCACAAGCTGGTGGCGGTCGTAGGTGCGCACATGGCGGGCGATCTCGAATGAGCCATGGAGAATGCGTACGGTGACATCGGAGGCCACCAAGGTCAGTTGCCGTCCGACCGCTTCCGGTGGAATAGAGTAATCGTTGAGATCGAAACGAACATAGATGGTCTTGCGCGAGCGCACCGCCTCGATCCGGTCGGTGGAGAAGGCGTGCAGCGGAGAAGGCAGCAAGCGGGACTGTTCTTCGGCGAAGACATCGGCGAGCGTGCGGTCGTCGCCGCCAGGCCAGCGGCGTTGGTGTGCGACCTGATCGCGCCAGAGTAAGGCTTGGCGATTGCATTCGGCCAGCGTGATAAAAGTCCGGCCCGCCCAGAAGGAATCGCGAACATAGCGGATGGCCCTTTCCACGCGGCCTTTCTGATTGCCGGCGCGCACCTGGCAAGGCCGTGGAGCGAAGTGATAATGCGCGCTCAACTCGATCAGCCGGGGGTGAAAGTGGATCTGATTACCGCGGCGCTCCAGCACCGCACTCTTGAGATTGTCGTAAAGAATTACGCGCGGTTGCCCGCGCCAATACTCAAACGCATGCGCGTGGCCGCGTAGGAAGTTCTCCATGGTTTGATCGAAGAAGAATTCCAGATATAAAGCTCGCGAATACGATAGCGTCATCACGAAGCAGGACAACGCTCGCCTGGCGCGTCCCACCATTACGTGCCCAAAGTGAGCCCAGTCAACTTGCGCTTGCTCGCCGGGAAGTGTTTGGAGTTGTAAGAACGGCTCGCGGCTCTGTGGACGCAGGCGGGCAACGGTACGGCGCAATTGCACCACGCTGCCACCGTAGCCGCGGTCGTGAATCATTTGGTAGATGCGTGTGGCGCGTAGGCGCGGATGTTGATCGAGAGTGTGGCGAATGAACTCGATGTAGGGATCGGCGACGGATGCTCCCAGCGGCTTGGCGTTTCTGAAGCGTTCGCTCTCAATCGCATTGCGAACGGCGTCCGGGTGGACGCCCAGTTCACTGGCAATCGTTCCAACTTTCCAGTGTTCGGCATAAAAATAGCGGCGAATCTGCGCGCGGATTTCCGGACTAATCATGCGATGGCTCACCTTCGTCGTGGAATGCGTGGAAATGGATCGATGAAGCGTCCGGTGCGGCCGCAGACCCGGCAGCGCGGCCCCAAATACGGCTGGATCTCCTGCCAGGGCTGCGGCGTCGGCGGATCTTTTACCGCCTCGGCCCATCCACACTCGAATGATGCCGGGGAAGTGATCGAAAGTGAACCTTGATCCGTCACTGGCGATTGCGTTTGACGAAGGCGGCAGCGGTACTCCCGCTGACGATCGCGATGATCGAGCTGCCCTTCGGGGCTTTGTTGGTGGCGCTTATTTGCGCACCGCCGCTGCTGGCGGCGGGCTTGGTGGCGGCATGGTTCGCTGCAGTAGCGATGTCCGCGATCGCAGTGCGCGCAGATGAAGAAAATCGCGTGGCAGCCTTGACCAAGGCAAACCCGTTGCCGCAGAACCGCTTCGCCATGAACCACCGCCATGCGTCATCGCAGGCGGAACTGGACAACGGCACTGGTCTCGTGGCAGCTTAAAACCAGCTCTGTTTGGTTTTACCTGTCGAATGGTTGCCGAACACGGAACCCTGCCGCTCTAACGGCAGGGTTCCATCTATTCCCGCCCTTGAGACAAGATACTTCGGGCAAGCCAGTTGTGGATGATCGGACGGATGATTGCGCCTTCGGCGCGATGATGTCGCTGGCCTTACGGCCGAAATTCAGAAAACTACGTTTTCAGATGATTGACGACATCTTCGTTCAGGTCACGGATGATCTCTCCGCCCAGGAGCCATACGTTATCGACATGCTTGCGAATCGTGTTCGGAGACAACTTGGAGATTGCCAGGTATTCGATGAAAGGCCGAAAACCGGCTACCAGCCTTTCTCCCGGCGGCAGATCTTTTTCCCATCCCATCCAGGAGCGCGGCCAGTTTTGCAGATCGTCACAGTAGCGGGAGAGGTCGGGATGCGGAAGGGGCATGGCGCGCTTTATGGTGGAGGTTTTCGCCGTGGACGCCTTCTTCGCCATGCTCCTGATCACGATTCTAAATCACTGTCATCGGTTCCCAGGGTTCATCTACAGCGCCCAATTCTCGACCGACAAAAAGACCATCGAAGTGCGGGTACGACCGAGGCGCGGCTCCGCCGCCATCTGCTCGGGTTGTCACCAACCCACTGCTGGC
>DATEHP010000398.1:0-12212 GCA_035279505.1 Candidatus Sulfotelmatobacter sp.
TTTCGAATCGGATGAAATGTTCCTACAGGAACATTTGGACTGGTTTTGCACATCAATTCACCTGTTTGCACAACACTTATCAATTGAATTGATCTTTGAAGAGAAGTATGCTGCGGGTGGCTCTGCTTCTCCAAACAATTCCATGGGACGCGTTATCGCTGTTGCCAACCAGAAGGGTGGCGTCGGCAAGACCACGACTGCCATCAACCTGGCCGCTTCTTTTGCGGCTGCTGAAGTGAACACGCTGCTCGTCGATTGCGATCCGCAATCGAATGCCACTAGCGGATTGGGTTTCGTGAAGGATCCTGAGCGCGTCAGCTCCTATCACCTCCTGATGGGAGCCGCTAGTGGTGAAGAGGCGCTGCTCACGACAGAGCTCGAGCAGCTCTGGCTGATTCCATCGCACAAGAACCTGATAGGCGCAAACCTTGAATTGGTTGATGCTGACCGGCGCGAGTTCAGGATGCGCGACGCGATCGCCTCGCTGCGCGATCGCTTTCAGTTCATCGTGCTCGATTGTCCTCCTGCGCTCGACCTGCTTACTCTGAACGCGCTCGTGGCTGCTGACGCTGTGCTGATTCCAATGCAGGGCGAATACTTTGCGCTGGAAGGCATCAGCGAGCTGCTCGATACGATTGAGCGCATACGTGCCGCGCTGAATCCTGAGTTGGAGATCGAAGGCGTGGTGCTGACGATGTTTGACAAGCGCGCGAACCTGGCGCAGCAAGTGATGACTGAGCTGACTAACTATTTTGGCGACAAGCTGTGCCGGACGACTGTGCCGCGCAACATACGGCTGGCTGAGGCACCAAGCCATGGCAAAGCGGCGCTGGTCTACGATCCGCGATCGAAGGGTGCGGAGAGCTACATCAAGCTGGCTAAGGAGATTATTGAGAGGCAGACGCCAGCTGTGAGCTCTGAGCCATCCGCTGTCAGCTCTGAGGCCGCCGAGAATGTCACTACCCTGGCGCCAGCGGACGCAGAGGACCAAACCGCGATCACCACAGAGGGCACAGGGGAACACAGGGAAGAAGCGGTTGAGGAGATTTCAGCGGCGGCGGATATGGACAAGAGCGCTTAGTATATTGACGACCGTCTATATGCTAGATCGATGGATATCGATGTACAAACATAGGAATGCGAAGGTCTTTCGGCCTGCAAAGGAAGGCAGGCCTCAGGATGACAAGAAGAGAGAGGGGACGGATATCGTGACGACGGCTACGGCGGGGAATCTGGCGGGGCATACGGAAAAGGACAAAGAGAAGGTGGAGAAGCGGCGGGCGCTGGGGAGAGGGCTGGAGTCGTTGTTGCCGGGGCCGCGGGTGGTGAGACCACCGCAGGCCAACAGCGTGCAGGATGTGGCACCGGCGAGTGGTGTTTCGAGAGTTAGCACAGGGGCTGAAGCCCCGGGTTCGGGTGGGGCTGACGCGGCCCTGAAGGGCCGCTCTTCCACTTCGGCCACCACAGCCCCCAGCCCGGCGGCCACCACTTCGGCCAGCCCGGAGGCGACCGCGGTGGAACCGAATGCGGCGGGTCAGGCGCCGGGCACAGCCGAGCTTCGCTCGGCCGGACAGCCGAAGGCGGCTGTCCCCACAAACCCCACCGGGATGGCGGCTGTTCCTGCAAAACCCACCGGCTTGGCGGGTGTTTATGGGGCTACTGCTTTGGCGGAGTCGGCGATTGCGACTGGGGCCGTTGACTACGATCCGTTCGGGGATGCACCGACGGATGGGGTGATCGAGATCCAGGCTGTGGCGGATACGCGAATGCCATCGAATCTGGTGGTGAACGTGGCCATCGCCGACGTCGACAAGAATCCATTTCAGACGCGGGCTGTGGAGGATGACGATGCCCTGGATGAGCTGTCGGACTCGATCAAGGCCAATGGCGTGGTGCAGCCGATTGTGGTGCGTCCGGCGAAGGAGGATGGGCGGTACATCCTGGTGATCGGCGAGCGGCGTCTGCACGCCTCGAAGAAGGCGGGGAAGACGCACATTCCGGCGCTGGTACGGCGGATTTCGGAGCAGCAGGCCGCGGAGATGACGATCATCGAAAACCTGCAGCGCGAAGATCTGAGTCCGCTGGAGCAGGCGCAGGCCTTCAAAGTTCTGAGCACCCAATTTAACCTGACGCAAGAGGAAATAGGGAAACGGGTGGGACTGTCGCGGGTGTCGATTGCGAACTACATGCGTTTGCTGAAACTGCCACGCGAAGTGATGGAACTGCTTGCACAGAAGAGCCTGACGTTTGGGGAAGCGAAGGAATTGCTATCGCTGGAAAACGCAGATCAGATTGCGCATGCCGCGATTTATGCGGTGAAGAAGGGGATGACAGCCGAGCAGATCGAGCGAATGGTGCTGTCGATGAATGGGCTGGAGAAGCCGTTCCCGGGAATGCCCGGCCAGGAGAAGAAATCCAGCGGCGCGCGCTGGGTGGATCCGAATGTGCGGTCGGCGCAGGTGGATCTGGAGCGGTTGCTGGGCGTACGCGTACGAATTCGGGATCGGAAGGGTAAGGGGAAGATTGTGATTGAGTATTCGACGGTAGATGATTACGAGAGGGTGGTGGAGATGTTGCGGGGGAAGAAGTAGGCAAGATCAGTTGCCAGTTGCCAGTTGTCAGTTCTCAGTTTAACGGCGGCCTCGCGGCCGCCTTTGTATTTTGGGGACCCAGATAGTTAATGGGTGGAATGAACAATGAGTATGGAGTTGGATTCGGCGCTTTCGCCGGGTGGATTTGGGGCTGATTCTGGTTGTGAGTGGGAATGTGTGGAGGGTTTACTTTGTTGATTCCTTGACAACGGAGGCCCTGTCGTCGGCGAGGACAGCAGATTTCTCCTTGGCGCTTCGCGCCTCGTCGGAATGACAAGGGTTTTCGGGTCAGGGCTTCGGGCAACCGACAAAGAAAGAGAGACGCAAGGTCCCTCGACTGCGCATGATCTCCCGCTTCGCGGGAGCTCATGCTTCGCTCGGGATGACAGTATTGGGAGGGTTCCGCCTCACTTCGTTTCGGCGGGACAGCCGAGGCGGCTGTCGCTACATGGTTTCGGAGGATGGCCCTTTGGCAAAATCGGCCGGAAGTGGGGCACCCGGGCTCATCCCTGGTTTCCGCCAATGCGTTCTGTTTTGACTTTCAAACGGCGGCTTGGAGATTTTGGGGTTGGGCTGGCTCTTGATCGGTGGGGAGGGGGATCTCTACGGATACTTTTGTGCCGGTGGAATCGGAGTGGATTTGCATGGAGCCTTGAAATTGGCGGACGCGTTCGCGCATGCCGCGTATACCGACGCCGGATCCTCCGGAAGTGACCTGTTGAAGGCGTTCGGCGGACATGCCCGATCCGTTATCGCGGACCTCAGCCGTGACGTGAGTCTGGGAGGTCGAAAGGAAGATGGCGGCTTTCGTCGCGTTGGCGTGGCGATGGATGTTGGTAAGGGCTTCCTGGACGAAGCGGAAGAGCACGAGTTCCAGATCGCGGGGAAGCCGGCCGAGGTCGTCGGAGATTTCGACGCTAATGGGCAGAGCGGTTCTTTCGGTGAGACCTCCGGCGTACCAGCTGATGGCGGCCTGCAATCCGCTCTCGTCCAACAGCGGCGGATGAAGCAGGTAGGAAGTAGTGCGGATCTCACCGTGCAACTGGCGGAGGGTCTCGCGGATTCGTTCGATATCGGCAACGAGTTCCGGGGAGTTGGAGGCCTTCTGGAGCAGCTGGTCGACTTCGATGGCCAAGACGGCGAGGGACTGGCCGGCGCTGTCGTGGAGTTCACGGGCAACGTGACGGCGCTCTTCATCGCGAGTACGCATGAGCTGCCAGGAGAGTTCCTGCAGCTCGCGAGTACGGGCGCGGACCTGGGTGTCGAGGGATTGAGAGAGGTGGCGCAATTCTTCTTCACTGGCGCGGAGAGCTTCAGCGGCGCGAACCTGGGCTGAGATATCGCGCGCGACCTTGGAGGCTCCGATGATGGTTCCGGCGGAGTCTTTGACCGGAGAGATGGTGAGCGAGACGTCGACGAGAGAGCCGTCTTTGCGGCGGCGCAGGGTCTGAAAGTGGTCGAGGCGCTCGCCGCGACAAATGCGAGCGATGATGCTGGACTCTTCGTCCCAACGATCGCGGGGGATGATCAGAGTGATGTGCTTGCCGATGGCTTCTTCGGGGAGGTAGCCGAAAATGCGTTCGGCGCTCTTGTTCCAACTGGTGATGATGCCGTCGAGGGTCTTGCTGACAATGGCATCGTCGGAGGAGTCGACGATGGCGGCGAGCAGGGCGGTGTTGCGTTCGGCGCGTCTGCGATCAGTGATCTCGCGCGCGACTTTGGAGGCGCCGACAACGCGTCCGTAGGAGTCCTTGACGGGAGAGATGGTGAGGGAAATGTCGACGAGAGTGCCATCTTTGCGCTGGCGGACGGTATCGAAATGGTCGATGCGTTCGCCGCGCCTGACGCGGGACATGATGCCGTCCTCTTCGGCGAGCCGGTCTTTAGGGATGATGAGAGTGATGTGGCTGCCGATCGCTTCCTTCGGAGAATAGCCGAAGACGCGCTGGGCAGTGGCGTTCCAACTGGTGATGATGCCATCGAGGTTTTTGCTGACAATCACGTCGTCGGAAGAGTCCACGATGGCGGCGAGCAGGCTGCTGGCTTGATCGCTGGGGTTGCGCTCGAAGATGTGAGAGCCTATGTCGGTGCGTTCGCTGTGGCGAGCTTCGAGGGCACGCTCGATGATAGGAACCAGATTGCGGGCGAGATCGGACTTACTGCAGTAGGCGCGCGCGCCGACTTCTGCCGCCTGGTGGGAGATGATTTTGGAATCGTTCTGGCTTACGAGGATGACCGGAATGCGGGGACTCTCGCGGCGAAGAATGCGGGTCGCGTCGAGGCCGTTCATGCCGGGCATGCTGACATCCATGAGGATCAGGTCGGGTTTCGTGGCGCGGGCGAGTTCGACCGATTGCTGGCCGTTGTCAGCTTCACCGCATATTTCCCAGCCAGAATGACGGGAGAGCATGGTCGAGATCACCCGGCGGACGCGGGCATCGTCATCGACTAGAAGAATTCTGGTCTGGGACATTGCTCTCGATGACAACTCTCCTTCAGAAACACCCAACGCAATACACATTCTGGCATTCATAGGAATAGCGGGGCATCGGTAATTTCCCTAGGTCGTAGGGGGTTTCCAGTAGGCCCGCACGGGTCGAATGGAACCTGTCCTGATTTCGGGTTGAGTGGGAGGACGAAACGCAAGATGTCTTTCTCGGGGCGAGGACAGCGGATTCCTCCTTTGCGCTTCGCGCCGCGTCGGAAATGACAACGGGTAGGGAGGGTTCCGCCTTGTTTTGCTACGGCGGGACGGGCGAGGCGCCCATGGTCCATGGTCCGTTGCCAAATGGGCGAGGCCGGTGGGTGGGGGCGCTTGGCTTCGCCGTCGCTGGACAGCCGAAGGCGGCTGTCCCCACATGAGCTGTGCCACAAGAACTGTGCTGCATGAGGCAGGGGGTGCATGAGTTGCGGCTCGGGAGAGTGTGGCTCGAGGAGAGTTTGCGCGTTACTTTCGTTTGGGGTTATTACCTGGGGGGCGGCGACGGGGGGTAATCTTTAATTAGTATCAGCGAAGCTGTCGGAACTGGGACATAAGTGCGGGTCTCAGAGAGGGGCGTTCCGAATGAAGGTTTCGCGAGGTGTCTGGTGTATTTCGCTCGCCTGTCTGGTGTTGGTCTGCGCGGGCTTCTGGTTGCACGATGGCGGGGCGCCGGCCAATCCGCCGAGCTTTGCCACTGCAAATCAAGTCACACATGACGGTTTAGCAAAAACGGCGGTGCTGTCGGATGGGTCTGCGCTTTATGTGGGAGAGGAGAAGGACGGGCATCAGGTCATCTCCAGGATCGACCCGGGCACGGGTGAGCAATCGACGATTGCGACGCCGTTCGCCGATGTTCGGGCGATGGATGTATCACCGGATCACACCAGCCTGCTAGCGTCACCGGCGCACGCTGGGGTGCGAAACCGTGAGCTGTGGACGATTCCGTTCGACAAAGTGGCCTCGACCCGGCTGGGGGCATTGGCGGCTGACGATGCGGCATGGTCACCGAATGCGGAAGAGCTGGTCTCGGTGAAAGGGAGCGAGATCTGGATTACTTCGGCGAGAGGGACTAAAGCGAAAAAATTGACGGCAGTGAAGGGGCGTCCGTTTAGTCCGCGGTTCTCGCCGGACGGACAGAAGATTCGATTCAGCGTGAGCGATGTGGAGACGAACACCTCGGTGCTGTGGGAGGTGAGGAGGGATGGATCGAGCCCGCACGAAATGCTGGCGGGGTGGGACAAGGCGCACGCGGTGTGTTGTGGAGTCTGGAGCAGTGATGGGAAGTCGTACATCTTCCAGGCGACGCAGAGCTGGCCACCGATCACGACGTTGTGGGTTCTGGCGGAGAGCGGTAGCGAGCCGAAGCAGCTGACGGATGGTCCGATGTCATTTGGGAGTCCGTGGCCGGCGGCGGAGAATGACAAGATCTGGGCGCTGGGTGTGAAGCCGACGGCGGAACTGGTGAAGTACGATGCCGCGCACGAGAACTACGAGAAGGTGCTTTCCGGAATATCGGCGACCGATCTGGATTTTTCTCCGGACGGGAAGTGGGTGAGCTACGTGTTGATTCCGGACGGCACGATGTGGAGGAGCCGGGCGGATGGCAGCGAGAGGGTGCAGCTGACATTCGCGCCAGAGCGGGCGGCACTGCCGCGCTGGGCTCCGAATGGCAAGCAGATCGCCTATGTGAGCAGCCGGACGGGACAGCCTTCGCAGATCATGGTGATTGGCGCGCAAGGAGGCAAGGCGAGTTCGGTGTACGCGGAAAACCACGGGCAGATCGATGCGAACTGGTCGGCGGACGGGAAGAAGATGATCTACGGATACGTGTTCGGAACGCCGGACATGAGCATCAACATGCTCGACCTGAAGGCACATCAGATCACGAAGATTGCGGGTTCGGAGGGATTGTTCAGTCCGCGATGGTCGCCGGACGGGCGCTATCTTGTGGCACTGTCTGTAGACTTCACGAAGGTGATGCTGTTCGATTTCAAAACGCAGCAATGGTCGACATGGTTTACGGAGCCGGCGGGTTCGGTGAGTTATCCGCTATGGTCGGGCGACAGCAAATTTCTGTATTTCGACGACATGGTGACGGACGAGGAGACGATCCGGCGGGTGAAGCTGGGCGAGGATCATGCGGAACGGGTGTACGCTCTGCGCCACATTGATCGGTTTTTGGGGCCATGGGGATACTGGGTTGGCCAGGCGCCAGATGGCTCGTGGATGTTCGTGCGGGATCGCAGCACGCAAGAGGTGTATAGCCTGAACATAGGGTTATCCAAATGAGCCTCCCAGGAAAGTTTTTCACACGCGGGAATGGAAGTGTTCAGAGGGTGGCGCGAACGGGCTTGTGGTTGTGCCTCTTCGCATGTGTTGTGAGTGTGCCTCTGTTTTCGCAAAGTGAGGACGGCGCGAGTGAGAGGAAAGTGATTTCGCGCGTGGAGCCGAAGTATCCGCCAACGCTGGAGCGGCTGTATATCGGGGGAGTGGTGCGGCTGCAGGTGGATGTCGCGGCGAACGGGACGGTGGAGAGCGCACAGTTGATCGGGGGGAATCCGATTCTGGGACAGGCGGCGATCGCGGCGGTGAAGCAATGGAAGTACGCCCCGGCGAAGACGAAGACGCGGCAGACGGAGCGTCTGGAGTTTGATCCACATCGGTAGCGGGCAGTGGCGGACGGAGTTTTGCGGGTCCGGTTGGGCCCCGAGTGTGGATTTGGTGAAGCCCAGCTTTCGAAGCCGGGCTTTTTTCTTTGGCTGGGAACGAAGTCTGAAGCCCCTTCTAGTAGGTTCGTCTCGCTAAATTCAGGCTTGCCTTCGCCGTCCCGGGACTTCCGAGGCGGCTATCGCCGACGTCTGCTTCACCATAAAAGTCCTCTCCGACAGGTCGTTTAACTGGCACTGCCGAGGGGAGGGCAGTCATCAAGTTGGTAACAAGTGGGAAATGAAGAGCAGAATCTCACTGCTTTCTCCGGGCTGAATGAATAAGGTGGGCCGAGAATTGAATCTCGTGTGGTAGACCCGGGCTCGTTCTTGATGTTTACTACTGTGGTTCGACGGTTGCGGCGAGGGTGCGAGAGAAGTGCACAGGTTCTTCGGCGCGCTAAAGACGCGCGGCTCAGGATGACAAGTTGGGATGGTGGAAGATGCTGGATCACGCGATATTGACGTCTGTGGCGCAGCAGATGATGGGCGGGCGCGAGGTTACGGTCGATGGGCGGTTGGTGCGCGTGTCGAGGACGGGATCGCAGCGGTTGCGGACGGTGCGGTTTGTGATGGGCGGGAAGGAGTATCAGGCGATCGAGCAGAATCCGGAGAAGCCTAGCCGGTGGGGAAAGTTGGCGCGGGAGGGGCGTAAGGTGGTGCAGGTGCGAGATCTGGGGACGCAAAAGTATGTGGCGGCGATCGTGGATGGGAAGGTGACAGAGTATTCGCGATGAATTGGGCTGTTGCATCGTGGTGTCGCGAGCTGCGATACAATCTCGACGCCGATTCGCGCGCTGGCGGCGAGAGCGCCTTCGGATTAGTGGCTCGTGATCGGGAATCTGGGAGGAACGCTGATGGCTTCAATTACAGATGCATCCGTCCGGCAGTTGTTGGAGGGGCGATATGTTGCGACGCTGGCGACGGAGGGTTCGGGTGGACCGATCCACATGGTGGCAGTGTGGTTCTGGTTCGACGGAACGCGGGTATTCGTGGCGACTTCGTCGCGCAGCCGCAAGGCTCGGAATTTACAGTCCAATCCCAAAGTGAGCTTGATGATCGATTCGCGGGATCCGGCAGCATCGCACGGGATCACGATTGCGGGGACGGCGGAGATTCTGAAGGGGGAGTCGTCGCGGAAGAAGAATGGGGAGATCCACAGAAAATACCTGAGCGAAGCTGCGCTCGCCGATGCGCGGATCGGACCGGTGTTCGCAGCGTGGGATGACATCACGATTCAAATCAAGCCGGTGTCGGTGATCGCGTGGGACATGCGGCAGGCGGACGTACAGGTTTTTGGCGGAGCATTTGCGAGTAACCCTGCATATTTGTTGCCGCTGGAACTCTGAGTTTCAGCGCCGTGCACAGATGCTGAGCTTCCTTGACTGAGAGTAGGACATTCACCACTGCGCTTCCTTCGACTCGGCTCAGGGTCGCTTCGGTCGGGACGACAATGATTGGGAAGGGCGTATGAACTTCAAACTGAAAATCATTTCGTTCATCTGTTTCGGGCTGTTGATTGGATTTGCTTGCGCGCAGCAAAGTGAGGCGCCGATACGGTTGCATCCGGAGAATCCGCATTATTTTCAATATCGGGGCAAGGCGGTTGCTTTAATCACCAGCGCGGGGCATTACGGGGCGGTCATCAACGGGGAATTTGATTATCACAAGTATCTTGCGGCTTTGGATGCTGCGGGGATGAATTACACGCGGATGTTTGGCGGGTCGTACGTGGAGGAGCCGGGGAAATCGTTTGGGATCCGGCGGAATAATCTGGCGCCGGAGGCGGGGAAGTTTGTGGCTCCGTGGGCGCGGAGTGATGTGGCGGGATATGCGGGCGGGGGGAACAAGCTGGATCTTGCGAAGTGGAATCCTGAGTACTTTTTGCGGTTGCATGATTTTTTGGGTGAGGCAGCGCGGCTGGGGATTGTGGTGGAAATTGTGTTGTTCTCTTCGCAGTATGGGGATATGCAGTGGAATCTGTCTCCGTTCAAGCGCGAGAACAATGTGAACGGGACGGACGCGATTGATTGGAAGAAGGTGAATACGCTGGAGAACGGAAACATTCTGGGGTATCAGGAAAAGTATGTGCGGAAGCTGGTGCGGGAGGCGAATGCGTATCCGAATGTGATGTTTGAGATTGCGAATGAGCCGTGGTCGGATCGTCCGGTGCTGACGGACGTGGTGAATCCTTATTTGTTTACGGGGCGGGATCAGTATCCGAATTCGGTGGATCTGCCGGATGAGGCGACGATGGCGTGGCAGGCGAGGGTGGCGGAGTGGATTACTCATGAAGAGGCGGGGCTGCCGAATGAGCACATGATCGCGCAGGATTGCTGCAACTTTCGCTATGCGGTGCGGGCGCTGTTGCCGGGAGTGAGCGTGGTGAATTTTCATTATGCGTATCCGGAGGCGGCGACGCTGAATTACGGGTTGGGGAAGGCTCTGTCGTATGACGAGACTGGATTCCTGGGGCAGAGCGACGACGCGTATACGAGGCAAGGCTGGAATTTTATGCTGGCGGGAGGGAGCGTGTTCGACGGGTTGGACTATTCGTTTAGCGTCGGGCATGAGGATGGGACGGATGTGGAGGCGAATGGGCCGGGTGGGGGGAGTCCGGAGTTGCGGCGGCGATTGAAGATCTTGAGTGAGTTTTTGAATGGGCTGCCACTGGTGGATCTCAAGCCTGATTTCGATTTGGTGAAGCATGCTGGGGGAGTGGTGACGCATGCGCTGTCTTCAGGCCGCGGTGAGTATGCGATGTATGTGGATGGAAGTGGGCCGCTGGAGTTGAGTTTGAATTTGCCGGCGGGGGAGTACTCGGTCTGGTGGGTGGATGTGGTGTCGGGGGAGAAGGAGGATGCGGTCTCGTTGAAGCATCCGGGCGGGGAGAAGACGATGAGGAGTCCGGGGTTCCGGAATGGAATTGCATTGAGGATTGTGCGGCGGAGAGTATCTAAATAGTAATCGGTGGGATGAAGAGGCCGGATTGGAGCGGCGCGATGGGGGGCGCGGGGCTTTTTTGAAGGGAATGTGGTGGAAAGCTGCGGGGGAAGACACAAGGTCCCTCCACTACGGTCGCTTGCGCTCGCTCCGGTCGGGATGACAAGGGGGGGAAGACGCACGGTCCCTCACTACGGTCGCTTGCGCCCGCTCCGGTCGGGATGACAGGGGGGGAAGACGCACGGTCCCTCCACTACGGTCGCTTGCGCTCGCTCCGGTCGGGATGACAGGGGGGAAGACACAGGGTCCCTCCACTACGCTCGTTTGCGCTCGCTCCGGTCGGGATGACAGATCGAAGCTCATAGGGGCGAACTTACTTTGGAGAGGTTACTGGAGTGCCAGCCACACGGGTGCTATTTTCAGGGCTGGTTTTCTGTTGGAGACTAGGTGCATGGCGCAGGAATCTATCAAAGGGAAAGATAACCTCAGGGTTGAGAAGTTATCGCTGCTTGTGTTGACTCTCTGCATTGTGGTGCTGGTGTATGTGCTCGTGGCACGGCCTTTCTAGAAGCAGTTTCCCAACATCGATTTAATTCGCTGGCAAGACGCTCCCGCAGAGCCGGCGGGGATGGGGCGCATCTTTGCGCTCAAGTTCGTTTCAGGATGGCAGCGAAGAAGCCGTCGCAGGGGTGGATGCCGGGGATGGTGCGGAGGTACGGGCCGCTGGTGAGGGACTCCGGGTCGGGCCAGATCAGAAGTCCAGCGGATTTCAGGCGATTGAGTTCTGAGCGGCAGTCGACGAGGCGCAGGCCTGGGTCGTCTTTCAGCGCTTGCTCGACTACACCTTCATTTTCTTCTTTCTCCAAGGAGCAGGTTGAATAGATGACGCCGCCTCCTGGGGCAAGGTGGGCGATCGCGGAGCGGAGGATCGCGAGCTGGCGGTCATGGAGTTCAGGTAAATCTTCTGACTTGAGGCGCCATTTGATTTCGGGATTGCGGGCCAGAGTGCCTGTGCCGGAGCAAGGGACGTCGGCGAGGACGAGATTAAAGGGCTGGGAGATGGGGAGAGTCCGGGCATCGGCGACTAGCGTTTGAACCTTTATGTCGGCAGGAAATCGCTTTTGCATTTGGCGGGCGCGATGGGGGTGGATGTCGACGGCAGTGATGGTGGCGCCGGGATTCAGGTCGGCGAGGGCAAGCGTCTTGCCACCGGGGGCAGCGCAGCAATCGAGAATGAGCTCATGTCCGGGACCAACCACGGCGGCGATGAGTTGCGAGGCTTCGTCTTGAATGACTGCCTGGGCGCTGCGAAAGGATTGGGTCTTGGTGACATCGCCTGAGTTGACGCGGCGGGCTGAGGAAAGGAGATTCCCCGGTTCCAGGGAGATTCCTTCTGCGGCGAGTTCTTGTTCTGCATTGGGGGCACGCAGGCGGAGAGTGGTTGGTGGGATCGTTTGGTTATGCCTGCAGATTTTTTCGGCTGCCTTGAGC
>DATEHP010000399.1:0-14469 GCA_035279505.1 Candidatus Sulfotelmatobacter sp.
GCGAGTCGTCCTCACAGGGCTCTGGGGGAACGCACGCCACACGAATTTGCGAGGCAGATCGCGGCTAGCCGCGATCTGTCTCGCTTAGCAAATGCCGGAGACTAACTCTCGACTTGGTACAGAAAAAGGGGTCCGATCAAACCCCGATGTCATTCTGTTCGATTTTCAAATGCCCGAGATGAACGGGCTGGATGCCCAAAGGAAATCAGACGCCGCCGGGCCTTCGATACCGATCCTCATGGTCTCTCTTCACATGTCTTCTCAGCTGATGTAAGAGGCCCGCAGGCTTGGCATACGTGGCGTCTGTGCGAAGTCTGATACTGGCTGCGTCGGAACTAACAAATTGCCGTGCAATCTTAGTTCAGTGGGCCGCGAATACGAGAATCGCCGCTTCCTCCTTATCATTGGCCGGAGCGGCGACGTAGTAGCGATTGAGCTCGGGTGACCAGAACGAAGTGCCGGCACCAGCCCGAGTTGGAATTTTTCCAACGGTCTCGTAGTGATCTGCATCTTTTTCTTGATAGATGTATACAGAGCCCGCGGGCATGTCTCTCCCCCCGGAAACATAAACACGTTTGCGCAGCGGATCAAAAGAAACTCCGTCCATGCCGTCAGGAGTCGGAAGGTGAGCGATTTCCTTGCCCGATTTTGAGTCAACTGCAATCATCTCGGGAGGGGTATGGGTCCCGACGAAAAGGCGAGATGAGGGCTCATCAAAGGCCCCATCGCCTGGGTGTTGACTGGTTACATCCCAAGTGGAAAGAACCTGTCGTTTCTCTGTGTCGATTACTTGGACCTTGCTGGCGACAGCAAGAAAGACGAAAAGTCTTGTGCCAGACTTGTTCAACAACAGCTCTGACGGATGGGCTGCCACTTTGATGTCGCCAATGTGTCTATCCTTGGTGGCATCGATGATTCCGATTTCGCCATACTCCTTTCCTGCGTCTTTTCCGCCAAACCCGACATAAACAAGCTTGGTGTGTGGTTCGTAGACCACCCGGTTTGGACCCGGTTCAAGCTGGATCGAGTCGAGAAGATCCAGCGTATCCCCCCTAAACACCCTGAGCGTTGCGTCGTCCCCGCTTGCCACAAATAGCTTATTCAACTCCTGTACATACAAAGCGCCTTGCGGCTTCTTGAATCCGCGAAGGCTGCGCATCCACTTCCCAGCCTCCAGATCCACTACCTCCAACGTGCCGTTTCCAAGCCCCGCAACGAACAGCCGTTTGCCCCGGACGTCAACGTCCAAATGGTCAAGGCGCCCTTTGACGTTGGGCATCGAAATCGTCTGCACTAGCCGAAGTGGCTGGTTGCCGGCGTCTTGAGAACATGCAAATCTCACACACGCAAGCAGGAAAACGACTGTAACTAGCCGAATCTCATAAGACGTCTTCATGGTTTCTCGCTAGATTGTAAAGCTAAACTTTTGGGCGGTAGTTCCGTGGATTCTTCTCGTTCTACTAGTGCTGCGAAACCTGGAATACTAGAACTTCCGCCCGCTTGTTTTCCCTCGCCGGCGCGAGCACTACATACTCGTTCAGGGCTGGCACCAACCTCGCGGTCGCGGCACCAGGAGCAGAAGTAAATCTTCCGAGCGACTGGTAAAGATCGGCGGTCTTCTCTTCATAAACATCTATCGAGCCCGCACCACCTCCACTCGCCACATAGACGCGTTTTGAATCTGCGTCAAAGTCGATGTCGTCAGCTCCTTGGCCAATCGGCAGCGTATGCAATTCCTTGCCCGAATCGAGGTCGAAAACCACCAGCTGGCCTTCATGACAGGCAACAAACATACGACGACTGGATTCGTCGAGTGCCATCACAGTGTTCTTCTTGCATCTGGTGACGGGCCAAGTTCCGATCTTCGTCAACTTTTCACGATCAAAGATGTCAATCTGGTTCTTGTCGCGATTATTCGCAAACAATCGTGCCCCGCCCTTCTCGACGGCCATTCCTTCAATCTCAATGCCGTCAAGTTGGATATCTCCGATCTGCGTTCCGGCGGTCGTGTCAAAGACGGTGATATTGGAATAGGGATGCTTCGCCTTCTCGCCGCCGTTCACAACGAAGAGTCGTTTCGTGGATTGGTCGTACACGATCGGATCGGCATCGACGAGAAGCTTCAATTTCTTTATAGGCTGGTATGTCATGGAATCGAAGATGTGCAATGCCCCGCCGCCGTCGGACACATAAAGGCGGCTTAGGTCAGGTCGGTATAAAACTGCCCTCGGTTCCTCGACTCCTGCAATGCCATTCGTCACTACACCCTTGCCGAGATCGAAGACCACTACCTTCTTATCCTCCACCGCAGTTCCAAATAACCGCTTCCCTTCGGCATCTACAGCGAAGTGATCAAAGTGCCCACGGATGGACGCCGGAAGTTCATAGCGGTGAATCAAAATCAGAGCCTTCTCTTTCGCAGCGGCTTTTGATTGAGCATGAACTCCTGGAATGAGGGCGAAAGCGAGATAGATGGCAGCAATCCATTGATTCACTTTGTGCATTTGCTTTTCTCCGGTTGGAGTTGTTCAGCGAGACAAACACGCTTGCCGAACTTCATCGCTGTTCGAGCTTCGAGTCCCGAATACGCCATAGGTTCAGCGGATTGGCATCTTGCAGCGAGTCAGGCAATAGTGCAGCCGGCATGTTCTGATAGCTGACTGGACGCAGGAACCTGTCGATCGCACCCGCACCCACAGAAGTGGTTCGGCTGTCTGAAGTCGCAGGGAAAGGGCCACCGTGCACCATTGCATGCGAAACTTCCACACCGGTCGGGAAACCATTGAAGACAAGCCGGCCAACTTTTCGTTCCAGGACTGGAATAAAGGAGCGCGCCATCGCGAGATCTCTATCGTCAAGGTGCAGTGATGCGGTCAACTGGCCAGGCATTTGTTCGATCAAACTGAGCATCTCGTCCAATTTTTCGCAACTGACTAGAATCGACGATGGTCCGAACACTTCGTCGGCAAGTTCGGGCTGAGCCAAAACCTGCTTTGCTGTGACCAAGAACAAGGCTGGCGCTCCCATACAACCTTCCGACGGCGCACCGACTTTAGCTTTTCTCTGTGTGCCCTGAGCCGCTTCGAGTCTTGCCAAGGCGCGCTCATACGCAGATTGAATTCCAGGAGAGAGCATTATGCCGGCGCTACGCGATGACAGTTCATCCGCAGCAGCTTGACTGAACCGCCGGAATCCTTCGCTCTCGATACCCAGCACAATACCGGGATTCGTGCAAAACTGACCCACACCTAGCGTGACGGAATCAACGAAGCCTTTCGCCAACGATTCCGCATTCTTGTCAAGAGCCCACGGGAAGAGCAGGATGGGATTGATGCTGCTCATCTCCGCGTAAACCGGAATCGGCTCAGGACGCTCGGTGGCAATTCGCATCAGGCTCAAGCCGCCCAATCGCGAACCTGTAAATCCCACCGCTCGAATTGCCGGATGACGGACAAGGTCTTCGCCAATTTTGTTGCCGCTCCCTACGATTAGAGAGAAAACGCCTTCGTGTAATTTGCTAGCGGCTACGGCGTGCTGAATTACTCGACCAACTAATTCGGAAGTGCCCAAGTGCGACGGATGCGCTTTGACCACGACGGGACAGCCCGCAGCCAACGCCGAAGCCGTATCTCCTCCAGCAACAGAAAAGGCCAGTGGAAAATTGCTGGCGCCAAACACGGCTACGGGACCTAGAGGTATTCTGCGAAGACGAAGGTCCGGGCGCGGTAAGGGCTTGCGATCCGGTAACGCGGAATCCAGGGTTGCCCCAATCCAGCGGCCTTCGCTGACGAGGGACGCGAATAGGTCCAATTGCCCGACCGTCCGGGCACGCTCTCCTTCGAGTCGCGCTCGTGGTAAACCCGTTTCCGCACAGGCCCTATCGATTAGTGCATCGCCCAGGTCCAAAATCCCCTGACCGATGGCCCGCAGAAACAGCGCTCGTGCTGCCAACGAAGTCTCGCGATAAGAATCGGATGCTTCCAGTGCGAGCAAACATGCACGGTTTACCTCAGTCTCCCCCCCAGTGGCGAAATTGGGCTCTATCTCCTTGCCTGTCGCCGGATTCCACGCACGCAGGACTCCTTGCGTCCCGCGGACCTCGGACTGGCCTATCAGCATTGCTCCTTTGATGGTCACGACTATCCTCGACGCCACTCTCGACTAGCTCTGCTGAACATTTTGCGACTTCCAAGCCAAATACGCTTTCTTAGTCTCGTCGTTGGGCGGATAAGTTCCCCGCAATGGCGCCCCGGCTTCGACACGGAGTTTGATGAATTCCTCCATGCGCTCTTGATCGGCAGCATCGACGGCAAGCTCTTCCGCTAAAGATCTTGGAATAACCACGACACCATCGATATCTCCCACGATGATGTCTCCGGGATATACAGCGACGCCACCACAACCAATCGGTAAGTTCAAATCCACGGAATGGTGTTTGATGATGTTGGTCGGAGCACTGGCGCCAGCGCAGAAAACCGGGAAGCCCATCGCGGCGATTACGCCGCTGTCCCGTACTGGCCCATCGGAAACCATACCTGCTGCACCGCGAACCTTCATTCGGGTAACCAATATGGAACCGCAAGAAGCCGCTGTCCGATCACCGCGACAATCCTGAACTAAGACGTGTCCGGGCGGCACGCTTTCAACACCCTTGCGCTGTGGGTTTTCCGGATCAAGAAATATGTCCAGCACATCGATATCTTCCCTCGCCGGAATGTTCCTTAGAGTGAAGGCGGGGCCGACCAAGTTGTCATTCCCAACGCAGCCCAAAGGCGTAATTCCTTGCATGAACACGTTGCGAAAGCCTCGCCGGAAGAGTTGTGTGGTGAGCGTTGCGGTGCTCACATGTTTTAGAAGATGGGTTGTCGCATCGCTCAGTGGCTTCACTCCGTACTCCTGTAAAAATAGTTCTCTTAAGTCTTAGTGAATTTCTGGGTCTACCGAAACGGCGCTTCTCGTTTTTAGCGGCTCTTCCAAAAAATCAAAATCACATCCCTTGTCGGCTTGAAGGACGTGAAGCTGGTTCAACATGCCGTACCCTCGCACGAATTTCGGTTGCGGCGCAGTCCAGGAAGATTTCCTCCGCGCCATTTCCTCATCGGACACAAGAAGGCTGATCTTCCGCGCAGCCACATCCAGTTCGATCATGTCGCCATCGCGCACGAGTGCGAGTGGGCCGCCCACAAAAGACTCAGGGGCAACGTGCAATACGCACGCGCCATAGCTGGTGCCACTCATGCGCGCATCAGAAATGCGAACCATGTCGCGGACTCCGGCTTTCAGCAGTTTTTCGGGAATTGGCAATTGTCCCCACTCCGGCATCCCCGGCGCGCCAATCGGCCCTGCATTCTGCAGCACGACCACCGATTCGGCTGTAACCGGAAGGTCAGGATCATCAATCCGAGCTGCCATGTCGTTATAGTTCCGAAACACCACCGCTGGGCCGGTGTGCCGTTGCAGTCGTGACTCCATCGCCGGAGGCTTGATGACAGCGCCATCGGGCGCCAAACTCCCACGCAAAACCGCCAGCCCATCGCGCTCCACCAGGGGATGCGATCGCCGGCGAATCACGGCATCGTTGTAAATTTTGGCGTCACGAATGTTTTCCCCGAGAGTCATTCCGTTTACGGTTCTCTGCGAGCCGTCGACAAGCTCGCCCAATTCGCACAGGAGCGCTGGTAACCCTCCTGCATAGAAAAAGTCTTCCATCAAAAATTCTCCAGCGGGGCGAATGTTCGCCAGCACGGGAGTTTTGCGCGCGAGCTCATCGAAGCGGTCGAGCGTCAGAGGCAAGCCCTCGCGACGCGCCAGTGCAATCAAGTGCACGATCGAGTTGGTCGAGCCGCCCAGCGCCAGCACTGTCGTGATCGCATTGTCAAAGGAATTTGACGTTAAAAGATCGGACGGCTTCAAATCCTCCCACACCATTTCGACAATTCTTTTGCCGGTCAGCGAAGCATGTTGCGCATGGCGTGAGTCCACTGCTGGAATCGACGAGAACCCCGGCAAGGTCAGGCCCAGCGCTTCCGCCGCGCTGGTCATCGTCGAGGCCGTACCCATCGTCATACAGTGCCCGGCGGATCGCGCGATGCCCGTCTCAATTCCTTTCCACTCGCATTCCGTGATCGTACCGGCTTTCCGTTCCGCAGCGTATTTCCAAGTATCGGTGCCGCTTCCCAACACGCGCCCATCCCAATTGCCTCGTAACATTGGGCCCGCCGGCAGAAAGATCGCCGGAAGATCCATGCTGAAGGCGCCCATCAGTAGCCCTGGTGTCGTCTTGTCGCAGCCACCCATCAGCACACAGCCGTCAAATGGATAGGACCGCAGCAGTTCTTCCACCTCCATGGCGAGAAAATTGCGATACAGCATCGTGGTCGGTTTTTGGAAAGGCTCCGAAAGCGTCATCGCAGGCATCTCCACCGGGAACCCACCCGCTTGCCAGATACCCCGTTTCACCTCCTCCGCGCGATCTTTGAAATGTGAGTGGCAAGGATTGATCTCGCTCCAGGTATTGATGATGGCGATCACGGGCTTGCCCATATAGTCGGATGCCGCGTAGCCCATCTGTGCAGTCCGTGAACGATGTCCAAAGGAGCGGAGATCATCGACACCGTACCAGCGATAGCTCCTGAGTTGTTCCGGCGTCTTGCGTTTCTGTGCCATGGTTGTTATTTAGAACTTCCAGACTGGCTCCGCTCGCAATCGAGTTGCTATCTGAGGCTTCGTTTCAGGACGGCTCCGTGCTCTCGTCGAGCACGCGTTTTCTGGCATTTGAGATGTGCGTCCGCATGAATTCGCGGGCGTGCTCCTCGTCGGACTCCCGAATGGCTTCCACTATGCGCCGATGCTCGTCCTGCACCAGCGTAAGCCGCTTTTTGCTGCGCGTAAGCGAAAGGCTTCGGGTGATCTTCATACCATTAACGACGTGGACAGCCAGGGCTTCCAAAGTTTGAATGAAAAGTTGATTCCGGCTGGCCGTCGCGATCGTCGCATGGAAACGGATGTCCTCTTCAACACCCACCAATCCCGTCGCGTTGACTTGATTCAACCGTTCGAAAGCCTCGTCGATTGCTGCCATCTGCTCTTCGGTTCGGCGTTGCGCGGCCAACGACGCAGCCTCTCCCTCCAACCCAATCCGGAACTCAAAGCATCGCATCAGATCCGCTATCCCACCGATCGGAGCTAGACGCAAGAATTCCCGCCCCGGTTGACGCTGTACGTAGGTGCCTGCCCCACGCCGCGTGACGGTAACCCCATCCGCATAGAGCCGAGACAAAGCCTCGCGCACCACGGCCCGGGAGACCTCGTACAGTGATCCCAGTTGGTTCTCCGACGGCAACCGGTCCCCTATCTTGAATTCACCAGCAACAATCTGGCCGAGTATTTGTTCATATACGCGGTCGGCGTAGCGGCCGGAGGTGTCTTCGGTAACGGAAACGGCTGTCGACTCCGTGGCAGGCGCTTCAACCCTGTGGGTGACTGTACGCGAGAACCCAGCGCTGTGCCGCGTCAATCTTGGCCGCTTCCCGGATTGCAACTCACGACTCATCTTGTGTTCCCCGTTGACGCCAAATGACCCTCGACGCCTCAATCATGTTCCGCTGCGGTTGGCCTAGTTGTCAATACTTGTCAGACACGTTGGCCGCTGCATTTTTGTGTGCTTAGAAAATGACTTTCAATGCAAACTGAATATCGCGTGCGTCCCCGATCGTGTGCAAGAGGGGCTGCTGCTGGCTCGAAAATGGGGTGGTTGGATCGAGCGAATTGGTATCGAAAGGACCTTGGAAGTTCGGATGGTTTAATACATTGAAAAATTCGGCTCGGAATTGCGTGTCCACCCGGTCCGAGATTCGCGTGTTCTTGTAGAGTGAGAAATCGAAATTGTGATATCCCGGACTGCCGAGGATGTTGCGGCGGGCATTTCCCAAAAGATTGCTGCATGTGGGGAACGGGGTTGCGGGGTTGCAATACGTGTTATAAAACGCTTGAGTGGGTGCCGTCGGCAGCGAAAAGCATTGCGTCTTGACATAGTTGATGACGTTGCCAGGGTTTACCAGTGTGCCGCATCCTGGACCGCCCAGGCGGTTCGGGAACGAAAACGGATCGCTGCTGTTTTGTCCAACGTAGTCGCCTGCCAGTATCTCGCTGAAGGGTTCACCGTCATGCGCCGTGAAGATGCTCCCTACCTCCCATCCTCCCAACACTTTCTTTGCGAAGGCCGATGAAAGATCCGGCGTCGGCAAATCCCACGTGACGCTGACAACCAGAACCCGGGGGGTATTGAAGTCGGCGAGAGACTTGTTCAATCTCAGGTCGTACCAATGCAAGCTGCTGAACGAATTGGCGAAAGCGTCGGCCCCTGCTCCGGTCGAGTTGTCATCGATCGTCTTCGACCAGGTATAAGACGCTTGAAATTGAAATCCCTTGCTCAGCCTTTTGGTTGCCCCAATTTGAAGTGCGTCGTAGGACGAGTGTCCATCCCACCAAAGCGAGCGGATTGCGCTAAAGTTGGGATTCAATGTGGGCGGTGGCGTGCTCGTGGTCGAATACGGGAACACGTAGCCGCTTGGTGTCAAGGTGGGCAGCGTCATATCCCCATCATCCACTTTGAACTGCTGATGTACACCGCGAGAACCGACATACCCAGCGATGACGGCCAGGTTCGGAGTGATCTCACGCTGCACATTCAAATGCCAGGTCGCCACGTAGTTTCGCTTCGGGTTCTGTTGGATGTAAGTCGAGGACAAGGATGGGGTGCCGCCATTAAGTAACGCTGCGTAGCCACCGGAGTAAAACAATGTGTTCAGACCGGAATTTAACCCTGCAATCTGATTGAACGGTGCCGGCCGTACCTGCAACAACTGAATCACATAGGGCAGTGGCAGCACATCGAAGAGGCCGACGCCGCCGTGGACTACGGTTTTTGCTTTACTCCCCAGAGCCCATGCGAAGCCCAAGCGAGGTTCGAAGTTGCGGAGAGTAGGATTGCTGAAAACCTGGCTGCCAATCCTAGGCTGGGCATCGGTTATATTGCGCAACGACACAAATTTGCCATGCGCTTCCGCTGGAACCGTAGCCATCTCATATCTTAGGCCAGCGTCCAATGTTAGGTTGGGCAGAATCTTCCAGGTGTCTTGTATATAAGCACCAAAAATTGTCTGGCGGATATTGCGTGGTGTGGATGTCGTGAGTGCCGCGTCAAAATGGGCCGGTTGATTCTGAAGGAAACTCGGGAGGTCGTTGAAGCTCCAGTTTCCGGCAACATCCGAGAACCCTGTCGAGTTGGAACGAATGTATTCCACCGCAGCGCCGAACTGCAGGGTATGAAGCCCGTGAGTAAGGAATGCATCGTCATAAGCCTGATATGAGTTATAGCCGTGGGTAAAGTAGTCCACAGCACCAACTCCACCGGGTAGGCTCGCTACTCCTCCTCCCACTTGCACACGCGTCGCGTTCTGTCCGGGCACCGAACCGAGTGACTTGTCCGCGCCCAGGGGATTGATCGCCTGAAGTCCCTTATTGTTGAACGTGCTGACCCGATTAAACCCTATATGGATGGTATTCAGGAGCGCGGGATTGAAAACATGAGTCTCGGCAAGGGAAAAGGTTTGACGCCGAGCTCGATGTCCCTGCAAAGTGATATTCAGACCATCGGGAACCGTGAATGGAGCGTTGTCGAAAACGTAGGTACCAGCCAGACTATCTTTGTCTGAAATTGAATGGTCGATACGCGTTGTGAAGAAATTCTCGTTAACAATCTGCTGCGCTGTAAACGAATAGGTTCCCAGATCTCCGCTGGTGGGCAATCCCGGCGTGGGCAAGTGCCAGAAAGGTAGATAAGCGGCAGCCGCTGGATCTACCGTAACTGTTCCACTCACAAGTTGCCCCGTCCGAGCTAGCGCGGTCGGCACACTGGCCTGTGTGGCGATGCCCTTACTCTGCCGCACGCCTTCATAATCTGCGAAAAAGAAGGTGCTGTCTTTTACGATAGGACCACCAATGGAACCGCCAAACTGATTCCTCCTGAACGTCGCCTTTGGACCGGTAGCGGCCGTATTGAAGTAGTTCCTTCCGTCAAGCGCACTATTCCGAATAAACTCGTAAACATTTCCGTGAAAGCTGTTCGATCCCGAACGCGTGATCGCATTGATCACGCCGCCAGAAGTTCTACCGTATTCCGCGGTGTAGTTCGCCGTGATGACCGAGAATTCCTGTACCGCATCGACTCCGAGCGCCGCGCCCAGCACGTTGCCCGGGCCGCCATTGGCATAGTCGTTCACGCTGATCCCATCGAGGCGATAGTTATTTTGGACCGGCTTGCCCCCACTGATCGAAAGTTGCATGCCGAAGCCGTGTTCGCCGCGATCCGCCCCGGCTCCCGCGACAGACTGCGCCTCAATTCGCGTAACGCCTGGCTGCAATGTTGCCAGGTCCGTCCAGCTGCGACCATTCAGAGGTAGCTCGCGCACAGTCCTTGAATCCACGACCGCATTGATGTCGGATGACTGCAACTGCAGGGCCGGTGCCTCGTCGGTGACCTGAATCTTTTCGTTAATCTGGCCCACTCGCATCTGCGTGTCGATGACTTGATCTCCGCCAACGTTCAGCACGACACCGTGGCGGTCCTGGGTGGCGAATCCCGCTGCGGAGATGGTGACCTCGTAGGTTCCCGGAGCGAGGTTGGGCGTGCTGTAAAAGCCTTCCGAATTGCTCACCGCCTCGCGGGTTATCCCGGTGGAGAGGTTTTCAATGCCGACGCGCGCTCCGACGATCACCGAACCCGAAGCGTCCGTGATCCTGCCTGACAAGGTTGCACCCGTGACCTGGGCGAAGAGGGAGGAGGCGGAAAGGAAAACTAACGCGGTGAGAAACCCCAGAGACAAGTTACGTGGTCTCGACATGGAGAACCCCCAATTAGCGCTCAACTTCTCAGGCGGATTTGACTGACAGGGGACTTGTACGCTGCCAGCAGCAAAGTTGTCAAGCACATATTAAAAGTAGACTGACAACTTTGGCGTTTTTCGAGTCTAGATTGGGAATCTCGGCTATTTTGGGTAGACCAACGCTGCCACCCTAGGGCCGCTGACCGGCGCAAACTCGCGGCAACAACATAGTAAGACCAGCCCCCGTCATCAATGCCAGAACGAGACAGTAACTGCCGTACTCCATCTTCCCGGTAAGGCTCACGGACCAGCCAACCAAGAGCGGCCCGAGGAAGCCTCCGAGATTTCCAACTGCGTTGATAAACCCGCGCGCGCCGCCCGACACTCCCGGGGGGAACAACAAAGGCGGCATGGCCCAGAAGGGACTCTGCATCGCTTTCAGGAAGACACCAGTGAAGATCAGTAGCGCGAAAGCAACCCAGACCCAGCGCGTGAAAAGCGTGGCCAGCAAAAGACTCATGGCAAATCCTGCGAGGGAGACCGCCGTCCATAATCGCCGGTTGCCGCTCTTGTCCGACAACCATCCGAAAAGGTAGAGTCCACCCAAGGCAGCCACGAACGGCAAAGAAGACAACCATCCAACATTGCTTAAACTCGCCCGCGTAAGTCCGGAGAGCAGCGTCGGAAGCCAAACCGAATAGCCGTACTGGCCGCTGGTATAGCAAATGACAATGAACACCATTAGCCAGAGATTCCTGTTTGCCATTAGCTGCTTGTAGGACCACTGGGTTCCATTTGCGGATTGAAACTGACGCTCGCTGGCCAAGCGCTCCGACCGTAAAGTGCGTTCAAGATACTCTCTCTCTTCGAGCGAAATCCATTTCGCCTCGCCCGGGTGGTCGCTGATCATCGGCAACCAAAGTAAGACCAGCAGCAGAGATATTCCCCCTTCTAGAAAGAACATCCAACGCCAATCGTACCGGGAGACTATCCAGCCGGAGAGTGGATTCGTTAGCACCGTTGACAACGGCAAACTGGTGAGAAAAATCGCGTTTGCCCGACCCAATTCACGTGCGGGAAACCATTTACTGACAACAATCAGCAGCGCTGGATAGATACCGCCTTCGGCAACTCCCAAAAGGAATCGCATCGCGATGAGTTCGCCAGCGTTCCGCGCAAACCCTGTCAGCAGCGACACCACACCCATCGCAAGGATTGACCATAAGACATATTTCTTCGCGCTGAAATGCTCGGCAAAATGGCCCGCCGGAACTTGCAGCAACATGTATCCGACAAAGAAAACACCGGCTGCAAATCCAGACACCGTCGTAGACAGATGCAGATCACGATTGATTCCGCCCGCCATGGCCAAGCTGATATTCATGCGGTCCATATAGGCGATCACGTAAATTAGGACTGTGCCCGGAAGGATCCGTACCCAGCGGGTTCTTGGAATAGCGCCTTGTCCCTTTTCCACGCGTCGCCTTGTATCGGGCGCCAGGGCCCGCATCGGTTCGGAAATCAATACAGATTCAGCAAATGGCACGGTAACGTTTGGTAAACTAGTTGTCAACAACTTATACAACATGTCTTACATGTTTCACGCTCAGCGTTCTCTGGTTGCTCTCGCCTGAAAACAATTTGAGTTCCTTGGATTATGTATATAATCCAATGAAGTGATATGCGTTATGAACCGGAACACAAGACGCGAACCCGTGATCGCATCGTGCGGAACGCTGCTCGCAAGTTCCGAGCCGAGGGAATCAACGGACCGGGCATTGCCAGCGTAATGAAGGCCTCCGGCCTTACGGTCGGCGGCTTCTACAAGCACTTTCGCAACAAGGACGGACTTCTCGCCGAGGCTATCGCGAAAGGTTTCTCGGATTCTAGCGAGAAGATCTATTCCTTCCTGCAAAACATACCACGTGAAGATAAGTGGAAAGAAATTATTCGGTTGTATCTCTCGCCCGAACACTGTGCCCAACCCGACACCGGTTGTCCCGTGGCGGCTTTGGCGTCTGAGATTGCTCGTGCAAAACCCGGTGTTCGAAAACGGATTGCCGGGCTGATCAAAGAGTACCGGTGGCTGGAGTTCATCCCCGGCGCGAGCGCAGCAGAGCGGGAGCAAAACTTCTTCGTCATTCTTAGTGCGATGGCGGGTGCAGTGTCCATTGCACGTGTTCTTACGGATCCCAGCGACAAGACGAGAGTGTTAAATAGCGTTCGAGATCATCTCTTGCGCTGCTTTTAGTTTTTTTTTGAATCGATTGGATTATGCCAATAATCTGATCGAAGATGTCGAGATCGGAAGAGGATCGTCGCAACGGCTGAAGAGCTTTCGATCAGCAGAAATGACAGGCACGGAAAGGAACACTATATGAAACTCACTGGTCGCACCATTCTTATCACCGGAGGCTCGGCCGGTATCGGCCTCGCTTTCGCCCTCAAGTTCCTCGAACTGGGCAATAAAGTCATCGTCACTGGTCGGCGTCAGGCCGTGCTCGACCAGGTGAAGGCGAAGTACCCGAAGCTCCAAACGATCCAGAGCGATGTCGCGGACCCAGCACAAATCGTCGCGCTCGCGGAGCGAGTGAAATCGGATTTCCCCAAGCTCGATGTGTTGATGAACAACGCGGGCATTCTCCTATACAAGAATCTCAAGTCCCCGGCCGCCGACCTAACTGGGTTAATGGCGGAGATGAACGTCAACGTGGGCGGTGTCGTGGGAACGACCTCTGCGCTCATTGACGTCCTGAGGAGCAATAAGGGCACCGTGATCAACGTGTCCTCCGGGCTCGCCTTTGTGCCGCTGCCAGCAGCGCCAATTTACTCCGCTACCAAGGCCGCGATACACTTCTACACCAGTCGTTGCGGTTCCAATTGGAAGAAACTGGCGTGGAGGTCATCGAGCTTATGCCTCCTGCAGTGAAGACCGACATGACGACAGAGCTTGCTGAGGACGGCGGCACCGTGATTACCACCGATGAACTCGTGAAGCAGTCGTTTGCGGCACTTCAGACGAGTGCTGTCGAGATCCGGCCAGGACAATCGAAACAGCTCGCGTTTTTGCGGCGTCTCGCCCCCAATTTCATTAATAGACAGTTTTGGAAGGCTTCTAAGAAGCTTGTGCCAGTAGAAATAGGATAGGCCGATGGCAGCCAATGCTTTCGCAGGCCCCCACAGATTGATCAAGTGCGAACAGCTCTCGGCCGAAAAACCATAGGTCGTCGGCAGAAGGAGAAGATTCGTGGCGCAATTGTCTGAACACCCAAGCGTGAAAAAGTTTTACCAGGAAAAAGCGACCCGCGGCGAAGTCTCCACGGATCGGGTCCTTGATGCAGCTTGGCTCCGACAGTGGTGCCTGGATGCGGGTGCAGACGATGTAGGTTTTGTTGAGCGCGACCGGCCCGAGATAGCCGATCAGAAAGCCGAAATTGAGGAAGTCTTTCCGAAAACAAGAACGCTCATCAGCGTTGTCTGCCGCATGAACCGGGATAACATCCGCACGCCAGCCCGCTCAATCTCCAATCTCGAATTCCATCACACGACAGACGAGACCAACGAAGTGGCCCGCCGAATCGTC
>DATEHP010000400.1:0-58104 GCA_035279505.1 Candidatus Sulfotelmatobacter sp.
TGAAATCTTTCGCCGCTTCGCGGCTCTCAGCTCTCCCACGCCCGGCCGTTGGCGGGTGCGTCAGCTTACATCTCAGAAAACACTAGTCGAGCTTCGCTCGACGGACAGCCGATGGCGGCCGTCCCTACACAAACTTTCGAAACACCTATCTGTGACAGGTGCTGCAACTCGTTATATCGCCGACGCCGATCTGGCCGTCGGACGTTTTTATCTTTCCAATGCGAACCCGATATTTGGCGATCAGGTATGCGCCGAGCGAATCCTGATCGGTGAAAGCCTTGTCGTCCACCGTGACTGGAGTCGCGGCGCTGGGCGGCTGGTAACGCATATTGAAGACTTGATCCCGCGGCCGCAGATTCTTGCCGGGATCGCGATGGCATCCCAGGCACCACTCCATCTGCAAACTTTCCTGCTGGTACATCAGAGGCATCTGGTCGACGGGGCCGTGACAGGTGTTACAGCCGACACCCTTGGTGACGTGAATGCTGTGATTGAAATAAACGAAGTCGGGAAGCTGGTTGACGCGAGTCCACTGCAGCGATTCGCCGGAGCGATAGCTGGCGCGGACGGGCTCAAGCAGCTGAGCGCTCGTCCAGATCTGCGAGTGACAGTTCATGCACGTCTTGGTGGGGGGAATTCCGGCGAAGCTGGAGGTCTCGACCGATGTGTGACAGTAGCGGCAGTCGATGCCGAGTCCGGCGACGTGATGCTGATGGCTGAACGGAACCGGCTGGGGCTTGCGGACGCCGGCATAGGTCACAAAGGCCGACCCCTGCACCATGTAAGCGACTCCACCCAATGCCGCAATGATGAATACTGCGCCGAAAATGGTGGCGCGAGAAAGCGTATTCGTACTGCGATGAAAGATCTGCGACATTCTCTTATGAGATCTAGCGAAGAGACCCGGCGGAGCTTTGTTGCTTGGCTCGTCCGCTCAGTGCGTCAGTTTAAGTTCCGAGTAAGAAAACCACCCACAGGTTTTCGAGTTGGTTGCGAAACAGAGAATTATAAATATTTCGAGAAGCTTTGTCGCGGATTTTTGGAAATTCGCAATAGAAAAAAATTATGAAGCATATGAAGTGAACGTTGCTTAACGAGTGCTGAATTTTTCAGCGGGATATCGGCTTCCACACCTGCGGAAGGCTATCGGAGGTTCATCACCAACAGTTTGGGTTCGGTCATTTCTTCGATGGCGTAACGCAGGCCCTCGCGGCCGTGGCCGGAATCTTTCACTCCTCCGTAGGGCATGTGATCGATGCGGAACGAGGGGACATCCCCGGCAATGACACCGCCGACTTCGAGTTCTTCGTAGGCCTGGAAGAGGAGCTTCGCGTCGCGGGTGAAGACGCCGGCCTGCATTCCATAGGCAGTGTTATTGACTTGGCGCAGGGCCTGATCGAAATCCCGGTAAGGCTCGACGGTAACGACGGGGCCGAAAATCTCCTGGCAGTTTACTTTCATGTCGGGCTTGGTACCGGTCAGAACAGTGGGCTCGACGACCAGACCAGTGCGGCGGCCTCCGCAGAGAAGGCGAGCTCCGGCGCGGACGGCTTCGTCGATCCAGGTCAGCGTGCGAACGGCGTCGCTCTCGCGAATAAGCGGGCCGACATCCGTGGAGTCGTCGAGAGGATCGCCAGTTTTCAATTGCTTGACACCTTCGACGAGGAGGTCGGCGAATTTTCCATAAACGGAGTGCTCGACCAGGATGCGCTGGACGGAGATGCAGGTCTGGCCGGCGTAGGCGAAGCCCCCGCTGACGCAGCGGTCGGCGGCGTAAGCGAGATCGGCATCGCTGTGGACGATGACAGCGGCGTTACCGCCTAGTTCGAGGATGACTTTCTTCTTTCCGGCGCGGCGTTTGATGTCCCAGCCGACCGGAACGCTGCCGGTGAAGCTGATGAGTTTGATGCGGTCATCCGACACGAGGAGTCCGGCGTCCTCGTTGGAGAGTGGAAGGACGTTCAGGCCGCCATCGGGCCATCCGGCCTGCTGCACGCACTCGGCCAGAAGCAGCGAGCAGAGCGGCGTCTGCGGCGCGGGCTTGAGAACCATGGGGCATCCGGCGGCGATGGCCGGAGCGACTTTGTGGGCAACTAGATTGATCGGAAAGTTAAACGGCGTGATGCCGGCGACGGGGCCGATGGGAAAACGGCGGACGATGCCCCAGCGTCCAGCGGTGAATTCCTGCCAGTCGAGCGGAAGGAATTCACCGTAGATGCGAGTGCTTTCTTCGGCAGCTACGTTGAAGGTAAAGATGGCGCGCTCGACTTCGATGCGGGCGGCCTTGATGGGCTTGCCGGCTTCCTGTGCGAGGGTGCGGGCGAATTCTTCTTTGCGCTCAGCCATGAACGCGGAGATTTGGCGAAGTACACGCTGGCGTTCGAAGGCGGGGAGACGGCGGGTGGTGCCGAAGGCTTTGACAGCGGCGGCGATGGCGGCCTCAGCGTGCTCTTTGCGGCCCTGCGTGACGCGGGCGATAAGGCTGCCGTCATAAGGGGAGCGGATCTCGATGAGGTCGCCATCCTGTTGCCATCGTCCGTCCACAAAGAAACCGTGTGTCGCAACAGGCGCGATCGTCATCTCTGCCATTTTTTTCTTGCCCCCAGGGAAACGACTTTTGCAATTATAGGATGCTTCGAGCGTTTGAGAGGGTTTAGAAAAACGACCACAGAGGGCACAGACAAGCACAGAGGAAAAAACCTTTTACAATGTCCGGGCAGATCATGACGCGTCTCGGGACAATATCTGGGCTTTCGCGGCGATTTCGGACAAAAGAGCTTTCTCCGGTTGAGGTCACCCAGGAGTGTCTGCGGCTGATTGAAAAGCTCAATCCTCGCCTCAATGCGTTTATCACCGTGATGGCGGGAGCGGCGATGGCGGAGGCGCGGGCCGCCGAGCAGGAGATTTCGCACGGACAGTGGCGTGGGCCACTGCATGGAATTCCGGTTGCGTTGAAGGATTTGATCGATACCGCGGGAGTGCGGACGACATCGGCCAGTGCGCTGCACAAGGATCGGGTTCCGACGGAGGACGCCGAAGTCGCCCGGAGACTGCGCGAAGCCGGAGCGGTGATCCTTGGCAAGAACAATCTGCATGAGTTCGCCTATGGCGGGAGTTCTCTAGTCAGCTATTTTGGGGATGTTCACAATCCTTGGGACGTGAAGCGGATTGCCGGAGGATCCTCGGGCGGGTCGGCGGCTTCGGTTCCCGCAGGGATGGCATGCACTGCGATTGGAACGGACACGGCTGGATCGATTCGCGAGCCGGCTGCGCTATGCGGATGCGTGGGGATCAAGCCGACGTATGGGCGAGTCTCGGGCCGCGGGATAATTCCACTCTCGACATCGCTCGATCACGTGGGGCCGCTGGCTTCGCGGGTCGAGGATGCAGCGATCGTGTTGCAGGCGATCGCGGGGTACGATCCGGGCGATACCGCATCGGTCGAGGTTGCCGTTACAGATTACGCTTCCGTCCTGAAGGAAGGCGTGAAAGGTTTGCGCGTGGGTGTGCCGAGAGCGTATTTCTTTGACGATCTGGATCCTGAAGTGGCGTCTGCGATGGAGCATGCCTTGACGGGCATCACGACTCTGGGCGCACACATTAAGGAAATGCGGCTCGAGGTGACTACTGATCGCACGTTGCAGGCTGCGGAATCGTACGCTTACCACGCAGAAGATGTGGCAAAGCATCCAGAGTTGTATCAGGCAGAGACGCTGCGACGGATTCGAACGGGAGAGAAAGTAACTGCGGCGGAGTATATGCAGAAGCGACGCGAGTTGGAGGTAGCCCGGCGAAACATTCGTGATGTGTTTGCCGAGGTGGACTTGGTGGTCACGCCCACTACGCCGCTTCCCGCTCCTGCGATTGCGGAGTTGAGGGCTAACGCCGAGGCGCTGCGTCCATCCGAGTTGAAGCTGTTGCGGAATACGCGGCCGTTTAACGTCTGGGGATTGCCGGCGATCTCAGTTCCCTGCGGGTTTACGCAAGGCGGATTACCGATAGGATTGCAGATTGCGGGGCCGCATTGGCGTGAGGATCTGGTGCTGCGGCTTGCCTATGCTTACGAGCAGGCTACGGCTTGGCATAAACGAGACGTTCCGGGGCTGTAAAGAACGCCGAGGTGGCTTCTCGACGTGACCCGTCTCGGTTTTGTACGTCTAAGCAGGCGTAGGCTTGCAGGTAACGAACGTAGTCATTTCTCCTACTGGCTGCCTGCCTTGGAGTTCCACATGAAACGAATCGATATGTTTTCAAAGAATGTCTTGGGTTGTCTGCTCCTGTCTGCCCTTAGCGCCTTTGCGCAGAATGCGTCCCTCCAAGAAATCCACGGGATTGCTGTGGACAACATCGACCGTTCGGTGAGGCCAGGGGATGATTTTTACCGGTTCGCGAGTAGCAACTGGATCAAGCGCGTCGAGATTCCGCCGGACCGAGCGGTCATGAACGTGTGGACGAAACTGGACGATCTGAGCAGTCAGCGCAGCGCGGACCTGATCAAGGATCTCGCCACTTCGAATCCGCCGGCAGGATCGAATTTGCGGAAAGTGGCGGACCTTTTCGATTCGTATATGGATGAGGCGGCGATCGAGGAGAAGGGGTTAAGTTCGGTAAAACCGCACCTGGATGCCATAGCGGCCCTTCGCGACAAGAAGCAACTGGCGCACGCGCTGGGGGAAACGCTACGCGCCGATGTGGACGCCCTGAACAACACGAACTATCACACTCCCAATCTTTTTGGTCTGTGGGTGGCGCCGGGGTTCAATGATTCCGACCACTATGCGCCCTATCTGATGCAGGGCGGGCTGCAGCTACCGGACCGCGAGTACTACACTTCGAACAGCGAGAGCATGCAGAAGATTCGCGCGAAATATAAGCCGCACGTGGCCGCCATGTTGAAGCTCGCGGGATTTTCCGATGCGGATGCACGCGCGGCTAGGATTGTGGAACTAGAGACCTCAATTGCGAAGACACATCGCACGCTGGCCGAGAACGAAGACATCCACAAGGCGAACAACACCTGGCGACGCACGGAGTTTGCGACGAAGGCTCCGGGGCTGGACTGGAACGAATATTTCAAAGGAGCAGAGCTGAGCCGTGTGGACAGTTTCATTGTGTGGCAGCCGGAAGCGTTTCAGGGAGAGGCGGCGCTGGTGGCGTCGGTTTCGCTGGAATCGTGGGAGGACTGGCTCGCGTTTCATTTGATCGAGGCGCATGCAGGAGTGCTGCCGAAGGCGTTCGCGAAGGAACGGTTCGCGTTTCTTGGGAAAGAGCTGTCGGGAATCCAGCAGCAGCGTCCGCGATGGGAGCGAGGCGTGTCGGTTGTCAACGGGTACTTGGGCGACGCTGTGGGACAAGTGTACGCGCAGAAGTATTTCCCGCCGGCGGCCAAGGAAAAGGCGGAAGCGATGGTGTCCGAGTTGATTGCGGCGTTCCGCAAACGGATCCAAGCGCTCACGTGGATGAATCCGTCGACGAAGGCTGAAGCGGAGGCGAAGCTTTCGACACTGTACATCGGCATTGGGTATCCGGAGACCTGGCACGATTATTCGAATTACGAAGTGAAGCCGGACGATGTTTTCGGCAACATATGGCGCGGGGATCTGTCGGAGTACCGACGGCAGGTGGCGCGGCTCGGAAAGGCGGTCGACCGGAAGGAATGGTCGATGACGCCGCAGACCGTAAATGCGGTGAATCTGCCGCTGCAGAATGCGCTGAACTTCCCTGCCGCGATTCTGCAGCCTCCGTTTTACGATCCCGGGGCTCCCGCCGCGGTGAATTATGGAGCGATCGGATCCGTGATCGGACATGAAATCAGCCATACCTTCGACACAGAAGGAAGCGCATTTGATTCGAAGGGGCGGGTGCGGAACTGGTGGACACCGGAAGATCTGAAACACTTTGAAGCGGCGACGGCGAAACTTGCGGCGCAGTACGACACTTACAGACCGTTCCCGGATTTGGCGGTCAATGGAAAGCAGACGCTAGGAGAGAGCATTGCGGACCTAGCCGGACTCTCCGCGGCATACGACGGGTATAAGGCTTCGGGACAGGTGGCTCCGCCGGTCGATGGATTCACCAGCGATCAGCAATTCTTTATCTCCTTCGCGCAGGACTGGGGGGAGAACGTACGTGAGGCTGCGCTGCGCCAGCAGGTGATGACCGACGGGCATCCTCCCGGGGAATATCGGGCGGATACGGTGAGAAACATCGATGCGTGGTACTCGGCGTTTGATGTGAAGCCGGGGGAGAAGCTATATCTGTTGCCGGAGGAGAGGGTGAGGATCTGGTAGGAAGTTTCGAGTTTCAGGTCTCGAATTTCGAGGGTTCGTAGAGAACCCGGCCTTCAACTTGCGGTTGTGAGCATCGCGTTCACATCCTTCAGAAGTTTTTCAGCGGCTTCGCCCGGATGCTCGGTAGCGAAGTAGTCATCCAGCGTAAGGATCTGTCCTTAACACTCCAAGGCAGAGATTCGGCTGCTTGACGGACCCCTCCCGAGAGACCGACTGCGTAGCACGCCTAATTAATTTCTGTGGATAGCTCCCCGCTGACCTGCCACGCCGCTATAATTCGATGTCAGAAATGGCATGGAGGCCGGCAGCCATACTGGCCAAGTCCATCAAGTCTCTCCAGGGTCCCATGATCGGCAAATCACTTCGCTCGTACCGCATCGAGGCCAAATTGGGAGCCGGCGGTATGGGCGTCGTTTACAAGGCGGTTGATTCCCGCCTCGGGCGAACGGCCGCCATCAAAATCCTTTCGACATCCGCTCTGAGCGCAGAGAGAGAACGGCGCTTTGTGCAGGAAGCGAAGGCAGCTTCTTCTCTGAACCATCCGAATATCGTCACGATCTATGACATCGATACCCAAGAGGTCGATGGTAAGCCGCTGCAATACATCGCTATGGAGTACGTGGCGGGGGAAACTCTCGATCAATTGATCGGGAAGAAGGGCCTGCGAATCCGCGATGTTTTGAAGTACGCCATTCAAATCGCGGACGCATTGGCGGCGGCCCACGCAGCCGGGATTGTGCATCGCGATCTCAAGCCGTCGAACGTGATTGTTACTCCTCAGGGCGTCGTGAAGATCCTGGATTTCGGTTTGGCTAAGCTGAATGAAGCTGGTGAGGCCGATGCCTATGCCGAAACCATGCACGGAGAGGGATCGCCTCTCACTGAGGAGGGAACGATCCTTGGAACCGTCGCTTACATGTCTCCCGAACAGGCTGACGGAAAGAAGGTGGACAGCCGCTCTGACGTTTTTTCATTCGGGTCGGTCGTGTACGAAATGGCGACGGGCCAACGTGCTTTCTCGGGTGGGTCCAAGTTGTCGTCACTCTCGGCCGTGCTCTATAAAGATCCCCAGCCCGCTTCGCAGGCGGTTGCGGACATCCCACGCGAGCTTGATCGGATCATTGCGCGATGCTTGAAGAAAGATCCCGAGCGCCGTTGGCAGACGATGGCCGACGTGAAGGTAGCGCTCGAAGAGTTACGCGAGGAATTGGACTCCAGCAACTTGGCCCACGTGATTCCGTCTCCCGGCGTGCATCGAACTTCGCGGGCGAGAGTCTGGACAGGCTTGGGCGTGCTGGCTGGAGTCCTGCTCGGCGTTGCGCTGCGCATCTCGTATGAGCGGACATACTCCCGGCCAGCGGAGCCGCCATCGTTCCAGCGGCTGACGTTCCGCCGCGGCGACGTAACCTCAGCGAAGTTCGCTCCGGGCGAGACCGTTGTCTATAGCGCCGAGTGGGACGGCGCCCCATCTACTTTATTTTCCGCCCAGCCTGGCAATCGCGAAGCGCGGCCACTGGCGTTGCCTAGTGCGAGAGTCCTTGCAATATCGCCGAGTGGCGAGATGGCAATCCTGCTGGGCGGCGAAGATGTTGGCACACTGGCTCGCGTGCCATTTGGTGGCGGCTCGCCACGACAGGTGCTGGAAGGCGTAAGTGGCGCCGATTGGGGTCCGGATGGAGACTCGCTCGCTGTGGTGCGCGCAGTCGGCGGAAAGTTCAGACTGGAGTATCCCGTCGGTGACGTGTTGTACGAAACTGAGAAGCGCCCGCCGATGATGCCGCGGGTATCGACCGACGGCAAACTGGTGGCGTTTTTCGATTTCGATGTCGAAGTAGGCGACTACTCGCTTTGCATCGTCGGTTCGAGTCACCCCCGGCAGGTTTTGTCTCACGGGTGGCGTTCCATCGGGGCGTTGAACTGGTCGCCCGACAATCGTGAAGTTTGGTTCTCTGGAGGACAGCTTGGCGGTGATCCGGCTCTCTTCGCTGTCACTCTCTCGGGCGTCCAGCGCTTGGTCACGCAGACTGGCGGAATTATCGTGATGCAGGATGTGGCCCGCGACGGCCGCGTCTTGCTGAGTACGGTGAATTCACGCCTGGGAATTCTCTATCTGCCACCGAATGGAGGACCAGAACGCGATTTAGCATGGCTGGATTCGTCTCTGATCTACGAACTCTCGAACGACGCTCAGTCGCTTGTTTTCGTTGAGCTCTCCAATGGCCAGGGACGCAATTCTGCCATCTACTTGAGAAAGACCGACGGTTCTCCCGCGGTACAGCTTGGATACGGGAACAGACCCTCTCTCTCGCCAGACGGCAAATGGGTCGCGTGCATACATCATGAGCTGGAGCGTTCCAGGCTGATGTTGCTGCCTACGGGCCCCGGAGAATCGCAATTCGCAAAGATTGATGGAATGCACTTCGATGGCGTGGAGTGGTTCCCGGACAACAAACGGATTCTTTTTACCGGCAACGAAACCGGGCACCAGACGCGCACGTGGATCTACGATCTGGAAACCGGCAAGGCGACGCCGGTTACCCCCGAAGGGATCAGAGGAATTAGAGTTTCACCCGACGGCCAGTGGTTCGTCACAGTGGATCCGCACAAACTCCTATTGACGCCCGTGAGTGGCGGGAATTCCAAGACTATCGTCGACTTGCAAACGGGAGAGAGCGTGGTGCGCTGGAGTGGCAATGGCCGATATTTGTTCCTGCAGCAGCGCGACCCTGCTGGCATCAAGATCAGCCGGCTGGATGTCGCCACGGAACGTAAAGAGCCTTGGCTCGTAGTGAAGGTTCCCGAACCGGGAGCTCAATTTTTTGGGCCTTTGGCTTTGTCGGCAGATGGTAAGGCATGCGCTGCCACGTTCCAACGCGACCTTGCGAACTTGTTCCTGGTAAGGGGGCTGAAGTAACGGGAATTACCGTCACGGTAAGGTCACCAGGCATGTCAGGATTTCAGCGCCTGCCGGGTAGCTCCGCAGGTGTGGGTGTGAAATAACGCACCGTGACATCTTCGCCGATATATACGACGCGACCATTGCTGGTCGGCTTCCGTTGCGGGGTCGATGAGTACGTGAAATAGCGCACGGTAACATCTTCTCCGATGTAATCGACTTCGTTGCTCCCTACCTTCGCACGCTGGAACTTCTGCCGCGTAGGTTTCACTGAGCGCTCGCCTAGAGAAGGTGCTTTCTCCGGTAAGGCTTCGGCAGCTTGGCCGCGATCCTGGATATCGATAGGGGTCGATGTGGGTCGAGATGAAGGTTCCAGGGTGGAAACCGGTCGGCGATCATGGTAGGCAATCCAGCAAGTTACGCTTATCGCAACCGCAACCACGGCCACGGCTAACTTCCACTGGCGACTGCGCCAGAGAACGTCCGTTACAATCTGCATCGCCTTCACCAACGTGGCCGACTGGTTGTGAAGAAATTCCCTGGCGGCCACCAAGGCCACGCCATATCTCTGGCTGATGGAATTCGTCGGGAATGGGTCGTGCATGGATCCGAGTGTGTTGAGAAATAATCCCTCCTGTTGGTATGCAACCTCTGCAACAACCTGTGGGGTAATCGGCTGTTGCGTAACTGGCGCCGTTTTCTGTTCAAGCGGTGCAGCTTGAAGTATGGCCACCTCGATTTGTCGCGCTATCAATTGATAGGTACGTACCTCGCTGTGCTGGAAGGCATGCGCTTCGCTGAATAGCACCTCGAGGACTCCCGCCAGGCCTCGGACGTCATAAATCGGCAAGATCAGAAGAGATTGGACACCGAACTGTCGGCAAATATCTGCCTCAATCCGAGTGTCTGTCTCTGCATCCTCCACTCGGAGAATCTCACGTCTTCTCTCGCTGTCAGGTGAGACCGTTAGTGAGGCAGCGACCTTCCGCCCCACATAGGTGGCGGCGCTTCCGCTCCCTGCTCGGTAAACCAGCTGGCCTCCCTTGAGAAGGGCAATTGCGACCCCGGTGGCGTTGGCAGCATTTCGAGCGGACTCGACCAAGCGGTGCATTGCACCATCCACATTCAGATTTCCGTTCCTGAGCATGCGTTGGACTTCCATCACGGCGGAGAGCGATTGGCTACTGATCTGGCTCTCCTGAACCGCAAATGCGTTTGCCAAGAGCTGCTGGAAAGTGTCCTGATCGATGCTGGAATGGTTACTCATATCCCAGTTATTGTTGCTGGCGGTGGATACGAACTGCCGTGCTTTGATGCAGGAAGAACCAAGAAAGATGCTACCCGCGAATCAGTTAGACGAATCCACCGTTTGAGCCTAAGCGGGAAGTGCCCCTCGCCACGACTGGTAGTTCTGCCCGTGCGGGCGTTGGGGACCTAATCGCTCACGCATTGAGCTTGCCTTGGCGCGCAAGTCGTCTTAATCCCGGTCCTTCTATTCTAACGCGAGCGCTTGGGCTTCAGGTTGAGCGTACGAATTAACCGGAACAAGTGGTTGGCGTGCACACCAAGGATTTTTGCCGCTTCGGTGTAGTTTCCATTGGCCTGCTCGATGGCCCGCTCGATCAGAACCTTCTTCGCCTCGCGAATGCCCTCTGCCAGCGCATTCACCGGCTGTCCTGAAGCGGCAGTTTCCTCCAGAATCGAATCCGGCAGATCCTCCGCGAGGATTACTTCGGTCGAGCCCAGCACTACCGCCCGCTCGATGGCGTTCTCCAGCTCGCGCACGTTGCCGGGCCAGTCATAGCGCGCGAGGCAGGCCTGAGCCTCCGGGGAGATGCCAGCCACGCGGCGTTTTACTTTCTCACCGTGCTGTGCCGCGAAAAATGCTGCCAGCAGCGGAATGTCCTCCCGTCGCTCCCGCAGCGCAGGCATCTGGAGCGACACGACGTTCAGCCGGTAATAGAGGTCCGAACGAAATGTTCCGGTGCGCGACGCCTCTTTGAGATCACGATTGGTAGCCGCAATCAGCCGCACGTCGAGTTTGATGGAGCGTGTACCGCCGACGCGCTCGAACTCCCGCTCCTGCAAAACACGCAGGAGTTTGGCCTGCATCGGAAGCGCGAGTTCCCCGATTTCGTCCAGGAAAACTGTCCCGCCTTCCGCAACTTCCAGCTTCCCTTTCTTTTGAGCAACCGCGCCGGTAAACGCTCCTCGCTCGTGTCCGAACAGTTCGCTTTCGAGCAGGGTTTCCGTGATCGCGGCGCAGTTGATGGCGACAAATGGTCTGTCGACCCTTGGACTGTTCATGTGGACGGCCCGGGCGACCAGCTCTTTTCCGGTTCCGCTCTCTCCCGAGATGAGTACCGTCGAATCCCGCCCGGCAACCCGGGAAACGAATTCGTAGACTTCGCGCATGGCCTTGCTCTCGCCAACCATGCTGTGATGAATATTCAGCTCCTCGTGCAGTCGGCGATTCTCGCCATCGAGCCTCTCCAGGTGGCGGGCATTTTCGATAGCGAGCGCGGTGATGTTGCCGAGAGTCGTTGCCACCTGAAGAAGATCGGAGTCAAAACGCGAACCCGGAGAACTGGCTTCGAGATACATCACTCCAAGCACCTTTCCTCGCACTTCAAGAGGCACAGCCAGCACCGAGTGCACCCGGCGTTCGAGCAGGCTTTCCGCGTCGCGGTAAGAGTCGTCGCTCTGGACGTCGCTCGAAAGCACAGCAAGACTTTCCTCGAGAACGCGGTTCAGGATCGTCTGGCTGGCACGAACCGGCTGGTTGGCTCCCAGGCGGCGGTCGCGACCCATGATGGAAGAGAATCCGTCGGCGCCGTCTTCAGTCAACAGGATGGCGGCTTGATCGGCCGGGACAGCCTCGAGGACAGCCTCCAGTACTTTTCCCTGTAGAGCCGCCAGGCCCTGCACCGAGTTCAAGGTTCGGCTGAAATCCAGCAGCACATTCAGATCGCGGACAGTTCTGGCGGTGGCAGGAAGAGACTCAGGCCGCCGAGGTTGCAGGTAGAGAGCGTCCTCTTTTCGCAAGATGACAGTCGCCGCCCCGGGGGCGGGCGTTGGGTCAAGCTGGAAGGACGCGTCGGTGCTGGATTCACCGCCTGGGCCCTGGAACACGAGAACGGAGTTGCCCACCCGGATCTGGTCCCCGGGAACTAGAACTCTCTCTCGTATGGGCACGCCGCTGACGAAGGTGTTGTTACGACTTTCCAGATCCAGCAACCGGAACGCCTCTGCATCCTTGCGGATAATGCAGTGTCGACGGGATACCAACGAGTCAAGGAGGGATATCTCATTCGAGGGATCGCGGCCGATCGAAAGCTCACCCGCAGCCAGCGAAAAGACCTTCCCCTTCAGGGGACCACTGACGGCCTCCAACCGTGCGCCGCCAGGAACGCCCTGTTCGCCCGAGTGGCCCATGACGCCATGAGTATACTCGGACGCCCCCGGCTCCGCCGTATTACCTAACAGAAAGGTTAGGTCCTCACGTTTTTGTTTGGTACTTCCCGGCCAAAGCTCGGGAGTTTCCCGGGGAGCAGAAGCGGCAGGTTGGATTACCCCTTATTTTTCAATGAGCCTCCGGTTGTTACAAAGAAGAGCTCGCCTTGTCAAGCCTTTGGAACACTGCTTGCTTTACTAAAGTCACTTGCGACGGTCTGAACCGAGCAAGAATTCCCCAGGTCCCACAGGAGCACGACAATGACGGTAAAAATGAATGCAAAGCTGGTAGCGAAAATCACGATTCTGACCGCCGTAATGATCGGCGCATTCCTGGCAGCGAGCGTTCAAACGGTGCCCTCCGCTGATGGAGGTCCCCTCCTTCTGTGTCCGCCGAAGTCAACACACTGCCAGTCCTCCCTGCCGACGCTCCGGAGCTAGTTAGCCGCAGAGTCCAGCGAAACCACCGTCTGGAAAGACGCGAATGAATTTTTTGGGTCGGCTCCGGTAGGTTGCCGACCCTTTTCCTTTGTTCTCAATGTCGCATTACATCGGACGGACGGGATGAAGTGCCTAGCCTGCTGATCGCGAGTCCGCCTTCGTGGACCGTCCTTGGGAAAGGTCAGACCTACCGCTTCGCGGAGGCAATAGTAGCTAAGAGGCTGTCGTCCGCACCTTTGTCGGCGAGGCGCTTCCGGGCGCTGGCGCTTAGAGTGAAATCAACTCCGTAGATGTTAACCAGGGTCGCCATGCGTTTGCTGGTAATCCCCCCGGTGAGTCCCGTTTCCACTTCGCCGAGTGAGAATGGCGGCTTGTTGGTTTTCGTCTGCTTCGGGATTGTCGTGGATGCCTCGGATGCATGCCAGTCTGCCTCTTTGGCCGAGATCGAGCCGTCTGACAGCATCTCAGAAAGGTGTGTCTGGGCAATCTGCGCGTGCTTGAGATCTTTATCGCTCTGTTTCGCGGCCTTCCTGTACCACTTCGCGGCTTCTGAGGGATCCTTTTCCGTATTGATTCCCTTCTGATAAAAGTATCCCAGAACGACCTGCGCACCTGCATAGCCCTGAAGTGCAGATCTTTTTAGCCACTCCGTTCCTTTGGCGGAGTCCTTGGCGATGCCTTTTCCTTCCGAATAGGCATCGGCCAAATCGAATTGCGCTTTGGCATCTCCCGCCTCGGCCTTGTGACGAAGTGCATCGAATTCAGCCGTCTGAGCCGGAACCAAGGCTGTCGCCAAGGCTAACAAGGTGACAGCCATGACGAATTTGAGCCGCAGACGCATAATCGACAGAAATCCCAACCCCAGCCGTGTATCGATGCCATTCTCTGCGTTTGCAAGCCCGGTTGGCAAGCTCTTGACATGCGCCGGGTTCTGCATGAGCATTCTTTTCTATTGCGTGCTCGCCGGCCCAGGGCTGGATCTGTCAGCGTGAAACGATGAAATATTGCCCCTCGTGCCATAAAACCTATCCGGGTGACTATAACGTCTGTCCGGCAGATCAAACCGGGCTACAGAGTAGCCATGAGTTTCAGCCGGGAATGATCATCCGCAATAAGTACGAGATCCTCGCGCGGATTGGCATCGGCGGCATGGGAGCTGTCTACAGAGGCCGGCACGTCACCTTCAACGAGTTCTGCGCCATCAAGGTCGTCAATGATTCAATCGCCGGTGATGCGAACTTCCTGCAGCGGTTTCAGACCGAAGCGGTTGTGACCCGCAAACTGCGGCATCCGAACGCGGTGCGGGTGGATGACTTCGATTACACGGATGACGGCCGTCCGTTCATCGTCATGGAGTTGGTCGAGGGACGGAACGTGGGAGAAATCCTTCAGGCAGAAGGCCCATTGCGTGTGCCGCGGGCCGTTCGTATCGCTACCCAGGCAGCGCGGGCGCTTGGGGCAGCGCACAAACTTGGGTTCGTTCATCGGGACATCAAGCCGGGGAACATTATCCTCACCACCGATGAACAAGGACAAGAAACGGCCAAGGTCCTGGATTTCGGGATTGCAAAACTCCGCCAGGCGGTGGGAGATCCACAATCGGGAATGACGATGACCGGCATGGTTGTGGGTACGCCGCTGTACATGTCGCCGGAGCAGTTCATGGGGAAGAAGGCGGGCGAAGAGATAGACGGGCGCACTGATCTTTATTCACTTGGTGTTGTGCTCTATCAAATGGTCACCGCGAGGCTGCCTTATGAGGGCGACACTTTGTACTCGATCATGATGCAGCATATGCAGGGAACTGTGCGTCCGCCGGATGAACTTATGCCGGAGTTGAACATTCCTCCGGCGCTTTCGAACGTAATTCTGAAATCGATTGATAGGTCGCGCGAGTTGCGCTTTCAGAATGCAGAGGAATTTATTGCTGCCCTGGACCAGGCGGGAAAGGATGTTGCTTTTAGCCCGCGCGTTGAAGCTCCTGCTGCCGGCGTCTCGAGTGGGGCGACCAGTCCGGCAAGCAAGGGTTCACAGAATGTGCACGCGCCGCTTACGTCCCTGCCCATTCAATCAGACCAGGCATCGATTCCACCTCCTTCTGCGTCAGTTCTGCAATCGCCAGGCGTCACGCCGGCACCTTACGTCTCCGCTGCGCCGTCCACACAGCCGCCCTTGCCAAAAAGCGCCGCGCAGCACGTCTTCGTCCAGCAAAGGACATTCAAGGCAAGAAACGTTCTAGTGCTGATTGGGCTGTGTCTGGCCGTTGTAGTGATTGCAGGAGTCGGCTTTCTCAAGTATCGGACCATCCAGCGCACGAAGATCGAGAATGCGGTGGTGGAAAACCTTAAGAACGCACCATCGCCTGCCGTCCGTGCGGCGCATATTAAGGTGTCCGTATCTGACACGGGCGAGGTAATACTCGACGGGGTCGTGCCGAGCAGGGGGGACTCGACTACTGCGGTATCCTTGTCAGCCATGGTTGCAGGGGTAACCCGGATTAACAATCGACTCCAGGTGGTTCCTCCCATAGCTCCACCTCCGAATGGGAACAACACCGAGAGCTCGGATTCCTTAGTTAACAAAGGAACGGCCTCTCTTGATGCCGGCGATTACGCCACCGCAATCGACTGCTTCACAAAAGCGGCGAATGACCCGAACAACAAGAGCGCCCAAAAAATGCTTGAGACTGCGCGGCGGGCACAGAAGACAGAAGAAGAGTTACTGAAGAAGCGTCGCTAGGTTTGAGTTTCTGGGCGGTACGCCAACCCGACAGGCAGTTCTGCCTAGATGCCCCGGCTTCCGATCCTATCGACACGAAAATTGGTGAACTGCCAGGAATGAAGTCCTCCAAATTTATTGCCTCGACCGAGAGAGGTGTTTGTCAGGGATGGGTCACGATCCCTGACTGAATGCTTCCTTTACGACCTGCGATTCGGTCTGATCGGCAGCGGACTGCTGTTCTTCCAGTGTTTTGGCCGCGCTGTTATCCGGAGGCGGAGTCGGAACATCCGAGGGTACGGTCTTCGTCTCAGGAGCCTTCGGCAATCCGTTCTGACCTTGCTTTGAAGAGAGGTCCTTCATGCCGTTGTCCAACTGTTCCTCGAACTTGTTGTGCATTTCCTGCAGGTCATCGACACCGATAGCGATTTCCTGACCGGCAGCGCAGTCCGATTTCTTGCTTGCGGAAACAGTCGCTGTCACCTTGCGATCGTCGTCGGGAGTATCGGAGGTTCGCTTGATGACGTCGCCCGCAGTTAACTGGCATTCCTGGCCATTCGACGAAACAGTGAGATCGCTGGCAACGATGAAGGTGTGCCGGGCTGGATCGAGCGCAGCCGGAACTTCTTGCGACGTTGTGGTAGCAGAACTCTGCTGGCCACCAGAGGAAGCCTGCTGTGCCTCTGCTTGCTGCGCCGCGAGTTGGGCCTTTACTTCCTCGGCAATGGCCTCCTTCACTTCGGGAGTCAGAGTGACCGGTGCAGAGTTCGAGGCGGAGTTGTCATTGCCCGAGGGCTGCGACTGTTGCTGATCTCCTCCTCCTCCCTCATCACCGTTCGCAGCTGCCGCCCTCGCCGCAGCCCGGGCCTCATACGCGGCTTGCAGATTCGCCGAGATGAGGTAGTCCGTCAGCCAGAATGCCGCGGAAGGGTAAACAGGATATGGCGCAAAATATCCGCCATAGTACCCGTACCAGGGTGCGCCACCCCAGCCCCAGCCGTAATACACGGGCGCGGGCCATGGATTGTATGCCCAGCCGTAGTACACGGGCGCGTAGTAGTACGCAGGATGATAACCGTAATAGCAGCAATAGCCGCCATACGAATATGAGCGATAGACGCTGGTATAGGTGACGTGATTGACGACCACAGTCCGTGATACGTACGTTCGGCCGCCCCGGGTGACATAAGCGCGCTGGACATAGCCAGAGTTCCTTCCCGTTGTGACAACGCGTGCGCCGTTATGGGTGCTGACAATCGTGCGGTTGCCGTTGATCCCGTGGTTAATCTGCATCCCGTTGCGATTGATGGTTCGGATCTGTCCGTTCGGGCGAATCACCGCCGATCCACCGCCGCGAAGTGACACTTGCCGTCCGGCGAGAGGCCGATTCACCGTGTTGGGCCGAGTCGCCATTCTGCCATTGGCATTTGCATTCCCCATCGGTCCATGAGCATTGCCCGTTGCCCCCGGCCGGTTCATGTTTCCAGCGCCTCCGGGCCTGCCCATAGTCGTCGACCCAGGCCTCCCTGTAGTTCCGGTGTTCGTCCTTCCGCCCATGGTAGCGTTGTTCGGCCGATTTCCCATATTGGTATTCGGATGACTCCCCACAGTGCTGGAGGGCCTGGTATTCGTAGGCGGACGATTCGTAGGCGCAGTCCGGTTGGCCGGCGCATGCTGAGCAGGAGCACTCACGTGAGGCGCGGGCCTGGGCGGGGGCGAGGAACTGCCCTTCTTGTCGTGTTGGCCCTCGGCTACGGCTATCAATCCGGCCAGCACAAATAATAGGACCAAACTCCGAACCACTTTCCCACGGCTTTCAACTGGATCCATGACAAACTCCTGGCTAAATAGTGAGAGCTAGTGAAGCTGCGTTACAAAAATTGGGCGTCTCCCGCACAGAACTTTAACCCCCGCGCCTCGAAGAGGCCTTCGCGTATGAAACTTGGACCTAGGGGGAAGCGCCGCACAACCGAACGTCAGTACGCAAAACTCCTGCGCTCGCTCATAAGAGCTAAACCCCGCACTTTGCGATTCGTTTCGGTTAAAGGCGCAATGGCGAACAAATTCTCGTCCTGTCAGGGAGAGCAAGTCAAGTCTAAAGGCGCGTCATTTCAAGAATCGGCCGGGTCGCTCCTTGCGGATGCGGGTTATAATCCTGCCTCAAGGGGGGCTTCGATCAGACCCAGTTCAAAGCTGAAGGGAATCTCCGTCGGGAAATGAAATTCACCGAAAAATACGAGCTTTTGGAATCGCTCACCACAGGTGCGGTCGAGACCTTTGTAGCCAATGACAAGGTCCGCGGCGAGCGTGTGCTCGTGCACATTGTCGAGTGCGCTCCCCAGAAGCCGGATCAGACCGCCGCGGAATGGGTCCTGGAGTCATTCCGCAGACTCGCCCCCGAGCCGCCCGGGCTCGTGCTTGAAACTGGCAAATACAGTGGTGCGAAGTACGCTTACGTAGTTAGCAAACCTGCCGACGAGAATGTGGTAAAGGCTTGGGTCCGGCGATACGAACTTCAGGCGGAGGAGACGAAAGAGACCAAGGTTCACGCGTTGAAGAGGGAGATATCCGCTCCGGCTGTTGCGCCGCAGTTTGCGCCACCCATCACACCAAAAGAACCATCGCCGGCGCCCCCCGGTCAGATGACGCAGTTATTTCGCGATTTCGATTCACTGGCAAAATCCAAGGCGCCGGAACCCTCCATCCCGCCAATTGCCCCTCCGGTGCGACCAACTCCCTCAACCAGTCTGCCGGGCGGGTCTGGGCTGCACGCGGCAGATCCATGGGATCCTTCCAGCATAAAGGCTGCTTCACCGCCGAAGGAACCTCCCTTCACCGCTCCTCCAGCTCCCATCAAACTTTTCGCTCCGGAGTCGCCGCATCCTGTCGCTCGAGACAGTGCTAAACCGGGCGAATTTACCAGCTTCTTCCAGGGTCCATTCCGAGGAGACGCGCCCTCGGACATGCCAGCGTACTCATCACAGCCGATCGAACCTCCCAAAAAAAATGTTGGAGAGTTTACGGCTCTGTTCGGCGGAGCACCGAAGCCGCCAGCGTCGCCAGTTCCGCCTAGCGCCCCGGGGTCGAGCTTTACGTCGGTATTCAAAGACATGGACGCTCCCCAGCCGACGTTCAATGCATCGACGCCGATGCAGGGCGGCATCGTGCCCCCGCCGGCTCAGGCGTTGCCTGTATCGCCAGTGAAGAGCACTGCGACGCCGGATCCGGTTTTCGCCTCCTCTCCACCTCCGGTGGCGATTCCAGACCTTCCGGTACCGGTGACCCCTGCGTCCCCGAGTATGCCTGTCGAAAGACCTCTTGCTCTGCGGCCGGGTTCCACGCCGGGAGACGGCGCTACCGGCGCATTCATGCACCCTAAGGCCGATCCGACGCCGGTCGCCCTCGAAGCGCCGAGTGGACCAAGTCCTTACACGCAGATCATCTCGCGCTCGAAACTCGCGCCCGGCGAAGAGGCCGAAGGCGGGCACGCACCTACTGCAGGAGCAGGTGCGGGAAAGTTCGCACCGCCCCCCATGCCCAAGATTCCTGGGGCTGCGCCCCCTCCCATGCCGAAGATGCCGAAGGCGCCGCCCATGCCCAAAGTGAAGGTACCGCAGGCGCCAAAGGCTCCAAAAATCGACGCCCCTCCGCCACCGCCGGTGTCGATGTGGCCTTTGATCATCACACTGACGGTGCTTTTCTTTCTTGCGGTCATACTGGTGCTGTACTTCGTGCTGAGGCACTAGAGGCCGACACCAACGACCACGAGCCGCAAGAGATATTTCAAGATCAGTTGGACTGGGGAAGAAGGATCAATAGCTCGAGTGTGGGATTCGGCAGCTCTCCTGGAACGTACGCAGCGAAGTTGCGCGCACGATTGACGGCCTCCCATGCGGGTCCGGACTGGTTCAGGGCGAAATACTGATATTTGAGCTTCACCGGGATGGCACTTGGCGGGTTCGTCAAGTGGCGAAGTTGAATTCCCGGCAAGGCCTGACGCACCAGGTGCTCAATGTGAGTGGCTGAGCAAGTTTTTACCAGCTGCGGCACTCTCTGAATAACATTTTCTTCCGTCGTCTCCGCACTCACCGCAAGATACATGCGCGTGTTCGCGAGGTATTTGTCCTGCTCAATCGCCGTGGCATAAATCGAATTCGAGCCCGGCATGAGCTTCAGCGGCAGGGATACCAAGTTCGTTGGCACAACGGTCTCGAGCAGCGCGCGCAATTTTTCATCGAGCTCGGCAAAAATCGGCCCCAGAGACTCATGAACATACGCGGGCAGATCGCGAGGACGCAACTTCTGCGAGAAGGTCGTTAGAGAGCCTGCGAGCGAAACCATCGCTGCATAAAGTTCCTCCGGGTGACCTTTCTTGCTCTCATATAGGTGAGAGAAAACCGGGAAGTTGGAATTCACCGTGTAAAGCAGCCAGAAGTTCGCTATGTCGGAGGCAGTGAAATCGGCGAGGCTCTGATTTTTTTGGCGGCGCCCCGCGGAGAGCTGGGTACTGCGCGCCGACAGCAGTTCCACCAGGCCGCGAAGAAGTCCTACCAGGTATTCGTTCGCTCCGATCTCGATCAATGGCGGAACAAACCTCGGATTAAGTTGATAGGTGCCCGCCGTGGTCCGCTCCACATTGGCGATCCGCAGCACCGACGAGCCCTCGCGGTTTTCCGAATCCGCGAGCAGGCGCATGTTCTTTCGCGCTACCTGGATGGGTTTCTCGCTGGCACCGGTATTTTCATCCCGAAAAGAGGTGACTTCCGCCAGATAGCGCGTGCCGCTTTCTTTACCACTGGAGACGTTAAGCCCACGTTGCCGGTAATCGGGAACCGCGAGGTAGATATCGAGACTCTTAGTGCCCGGATCGAAAAACTCCTCCAGCGATTTGGATGGCGGTGGAGGATCTGCTTCGGGAACTTCGAATAAAAGCCCGTCGGGAAAGATGCCCGCAGCGCGCGTGACGGCGAGCTGCCCCTCAGCGAGAAGCTCTCCGTTGATCGCCAGTTCTCGAAATCCCCAAGGACAGAACTTCAGCGCCTGAAGCCGAAAGTTGAGCGTGTCCTCGAGAAAGCGATCCTGGACCTGCAGGTGCTGCGGAGTCAGAAAGGTTCCTTTGGTCCAGAGAACTGGTTTTAGTTGCTTCATGCGAATGAAATACGGCGTGCCGGCATGGAAACGGGCGTCAGGCCGTTTTACACGGCTGCCCACGATAACAATTCCTGAGCCAGGAAGCAAAGGGCAAACTGGCGATGACAGGGCAAAACGGGGTATGACCCATTGACGGAAAGGATTTCGACAGCTTGGGTTTAGCTCTTGGAATCCCGGTCCGAATTCGGGGAATTCTCGTCAGAGTTCCAGAGACCTTCCATGAACTTCTCCCAATCCTGGGTTCGTGCGCGGAAGATTCGCTTGGCGCTCCGAGAGAACATGGCAAGACCGAAGTCGCCACGGGCGCGACGCAGCACAATTTTGATCTCATCGACCACATCGTCCGGAATCGAGGCGTTCACCTCGAGGCTTTCGAGTAATTCGAACATGTCGGGCGCAGCCGCGATGAGGCTGGCGTTCGCGTTGGCTTCCACCTCTGCATCCACCGACGCCACCGGCAATCCACACCGGTCCACAACCCGCGACAATTTCTGCGGATCAATTCGCCACATGCCCGAGGTTACTTTACTCTTTGCCATGCCACTGCTTTCTAGAAGGGGCTCCCTTCTATCTGGTCTTGTTGTCTATTGTGTTGGATGAATGGTTACCCTTCAAGGTTACTAAGGTTTTTAGGGGGTTAACGGGAGGGATACCCCGGGCTCGAGCCAACATATTGACAGGCCTCGGTTTAGTGTCCTCGACCTTGAGGCGCGTCCTACTCCTTCGAGATTTCCGGCTTTCCTAGGGTGAAGTCTCCCTCCGGAACTGCCAGGCCGAGTTTGCGTGCCTGCTCCTTGATCGCGTCGAAGTCGGCAATCGCCCGATTGATTTGATCGTTAGTGACGCCGCCACCAGCTGCCTGCTTTTTGAAGAGATCGGAGATGGCTCTTCGCCTTTTCTCGATGATCAGGCCCAACACATCCAGAACGACCGCCAGTCCGCCCGAACTATCGCCTGAAAGTCCCATCAGCGCCTTTTGCCGCTCATCACCAAGGACCGAGACCACCAACTCTTTGAATTTCTGCTCTGAAACTGACCCCGGAGAACGTCTCTCTTGCGCAATGAGCGACTTGGCATCTTTGATTCTCCGCTCCGATACGACGTGGACAACCTCAACGACCGCGTCTCGGATTCGCTCTCCTTTTTTGCCGCCGCCTTCGTCATCATTCATTCCCATGAGCTCACGCTGCCGGTCGACGCCCATCACGTTGATGAGCACTTTGCGAAAATCATCTTCCGAAACGGAACCTGAGGAGCTTTTCTCCTTCTTGAGAAGATCCTCAAGAGCAACGGTCCTTTCGTCAGTGGCGCGGTCGACGGCTTTACAGATTGCCTTGTTAGCTTCCTGGGTATTGTCATCATCCTTCCCCATCAACTGGTCCTGGCGCATGATGCCAATGAGAGTGACGATCTTCTCCTGAATGTCCTTTTCTTTAGCTTTCGGATCCGTGACGGCGGTATTCAATGCGCTGATCGCGCTCCCCAATGGAGACTTCGCTTTTTCGATCTCTTCGTCATAGGCCGCGATGACTTCTTGAAACCATGCGGCTGTTTTCGAACCTGCGCCGAATTCCCGAATGGCTTGCTGCTGCATGCGGACGTTTTCCCCGCGCTGAAACAACAGCTCCTCCAAACGAAGCGGCGTACCATCCGGATGCTTCCAGTGATGGATGTCGTAGATGAACTGACGATCTGCATCGGTGAACGAGGAAGAAAACAATCCGCTTCCTTCAACATCACCAGATTTTCCTTGCGAGACGTTAGCCTTGTTCTGAGTTAGTGCCATGGTTCCGCCGTCACTGATGGAGCTGTTCGTGGGCGTCCCAGCCGGGCCCCTGCCGCCCGTATTGACGAAGTCGCTCATGCACCCTCCGCAGGAAAATTACACTCTCTTCGCTGAAGCGAGCTGATGGTTGCAATCTGATCCGGCTCTGCTAGAATGCCCGGCAGTCGTTCCGGCCGGGGGTTTTCTCGTATGCCGATGCAAGTCTGTATGGGGGCGTCCATGATGTGCACGATGGGCATGGCGCCAAGTTCGCTGGTCGTTCTTCCCATCAATCGCGTCATGACCGATCAGGTTCCCGACGCCAACATCATGGACTACATTCCCATGGTGAATATCATGCCCTTTGGCATGTGCATGTCGCCCGCGAATCCGATGGTGGCCTCCGCGACCGCCGCGGCCATGGGTGTGCTGACCCCCATGCCCTGTATTCCCATGACGGTGGCCCCATGGGTGCCGGGGGCACCGACGGTTCTGCTCGGCATGATGCCGACGCTCGACAATACCTCCACACTCATGTGCATGTGGGCGGGCGTCATCACGTTCGTGACGCCAGGGGAGTTCACCGTCATGGTGCCGTAACCCTCTGCACTAGCTGTCCTACTAATTCAAAAACTTAAAAGACGTCAGGATTCTCTTTAGCGTCGATCTTACTTTTTCTTCGTCCCGTGGAGTAAATTCCTTTATTGTGCCGGGAGTGGAGCCGCCTAAGCTCGCAAACGCGACCCTGATGGCCAATTGATAGCACTGCCCATTGTGAAAAGCCTTATACGCGCGTCCGGACAGGCCGTGGCCCATTCCGGCACTGGAGTCGTCGCTGCCTTTAAATTCCACTCCGTTAATCGACTCTTTGTCTGATGGCGACTTCATTGAATCTAGACATTTATTCTCGGTATCCGCATCGGCTTGTTTCGTAACCGAGAACGCTGCTCCTTCGAAGTTAGTGCCTGCATAACGAGCTTTGGGATAAGCGACACATGCCAGGGCCGTCTCATCGCAGATGGGAATGTACGTCTCGCACGATTCCGGGCGATTACTCTTTCCACACAAGATGAAGGAGGATTGATACCGAAATCGAAACGAATCGCCGTGGCCGATGAAAGTCCGTTGTGCGACCTCGCCTTTCCTCAGCTGAGCTAGTGCCGCGGAATCAAAAAAGGCTAATGCCAAGCCGCACAGCATACACGCCAGTTCGAGACGAGCTCGCAAAACCCGCCTACCCGGCTTTGTGAGTTCGATGTTCCGCAGACTCATAAATCTGCCCTTCCTCCTGAAGCTCGTTAATCAAGGCGCTGATCAGTAGTCCGTGGCATTCGAGGGATCTTGAGCAGTTGAACTGTCGAAATCGAAATTGACGACAGTGTGCCCACCCGCCCTCACACTGCAACCCGACGCTGCCTGTACGAACTGCCAGAGCTGGGCGAAGGAAACTCCCGACTGCGCAGGGTCCGGAGTTGGGAACGGCGTATTCTTCCCGACTTGCGTGAACCCACCCTTCGCTGGCCCGCATGTATATTGATTTATTTGGAAGACCCAGAAATGGGGCAGACTGTTTTTGTCGTGGAGCGCCTGCGCCACCTGGGAAAAGGAACAATACACACCGGGCGAGTAGTTAGTGTGATCTTCCAGTTCTGAGACCCAAGCGTCGTAATACTCCAACGTGGCCTTCTGGGCGGGGGGACCTTGCTCAATGTCGAGAAAGAGAATTGAGGCTTTTTCGAATCCAGCTGCTGATGCCAGGCGAGCCGCATCCTGCGCGTCAAGCTTTCCTTGCGCCGCCGTGACGATCTTCGAGCCTGGCCCCGCGACCTGTTGTCCGACGTACACTGGAGCGAATCCCCATCCCATTTGCTGGAGGTAGTCTCTTTTCGACATCCATGAAGTATTCCCTTGCGACGGGGCTGGGGCGAGATAAAAGCCACACCAGCACAGATTCGTTTCGTCATACAACGTTTTCATGAAAGTGTCACCGGGATATGCGAGTCGATCAAAACCCGCGAAAAAGCTATCTCTCTGCCCAACCACAGCCGTCAGCACATCCCACACTATCCCAGCCCGGTCTCGCGCTTGCAGTATCCATCGGCCAGGATGAAAGCCGGAAATGTCGTACAGTTGCACATCGCCGATCACTAGACCTTTCCGCACGCTAATGTAGGGCTGAGTCAGAATTTCGAGCGGGTTCCCGCCAAAATCCTTGTAACCGTACAGACCGACCGTGACGCTGCCAGATTTTGGATTCAAGGAATTCGGAATCGCGACCTCAGTAATTTTCGCTAAATCGGGATAGTTGCAAAAGTTCGCCATCCGTAATCCTCTTAATGTGCTGGGCCGTGGTCAAGAAATCTACTTCAGCTTCGTTCCCTTGCTCCCATCGTCCGCCGTATCGGGATCCTTCGGGTCCTGTGGAGAATCCGGGCTGCCTCCGCTGGGGTCGCTGGTCATCGCGGGCATGCTGCCGCTGTTGAGGTACGCGAATGGGGTTCCCGTGATGTAAACGCCAGCGGGGCTGACGTCCACAGAATTTGAACCAGCCTTCAGGGTGATTCCCGCGGTGCATTCAATCACGATGCCCGCATTCGCGGTCAGATGAATACTCATCGCTGTCATCGCATAACCCATCGTGATGGAATCATCCTTCCCTCCAGTTACCGAAAGCGAAACGTTGCCGGTGATACTCTCGCTCTGATTACCGGTAACTGAGAGAGACTTGTTCCCTGTGACGCTCTCCATCTGATTACCGCCGATGTTGAGCGACAAGTTGGTATCAATCTTCTCGAAATGGCTGCCCTGCACGTGCAGGTGCTTGTCAGCCTGTACTTGTTCCTGCTGATTGGTGGTCACGATCAGATGGCGATTGGCGCCGATGAATTCCCTTGAGTCGTTCTCCACCCGCAGGTCCATATCTTTCTCGGCATTCATGAAGATCTGCTCCTGTCCTTTCAGATCTTCGAAGCGGAGTTCGTTGTAGTTGGAAGAGCCCCCGCCCTTTGAACTGCGCGACATGAACGTGCTGCGCGTCTGATTATCAGGCAGCGTGTACGGTGGCATTTGGTCAGCATTGTAGACACGACCAGTGATGATGGGCCGGTCAGGATCTCCCTCCAAAAAGCTCACCAGGACTTCCTGACCGATACGTGGAATCCATATGGCTCCCCAGTTTCCCCCCGCCCACGGCTGGGAAACACGAATCCAACAAGAACTGTTTTCGTTCTTTTGTCCCAGGCGATCCCAGTAGAACTGCACAATAACTCGTCCGTATTTGTCGACCCAGATCTCTTCTCCTGACTTGCCGACAACCAACGCCGGCTGCGGTCCCTGCACAAAGGGCTTCGGAGTCACACGGAGTGGTCGATAGGGAACGGATGCCGGGATGCAAGTGAAGTGGTTGGAATACGTTTCTCCGCCTGTGGTACCAGCCGTTGTGTAACTCTGCCCGGCAGACCCGAGATGGCGAACTTCTGTCGTGAGATAGTTCGTGTTCTGATCGGAGCGGTAATGATTCTTCAGTTCGAACGAGAATCCGGACATGAGCGCGCGAGGGTTCCCCGCTCCAGAGATGATCATGTGTCCGGCTTCTTCCTCTTGCATGTGCACTTTGGCCACGGCGTCGCCTTCATCCTTCGTGGTATGGAGTCCCGGATAGTCATACAACTCCAGATCCTGGCTGGCAGAGAGGTTCAAGACCGTGGGTTCGTTGGAGAGAAGACTGGTCGAAGGCGTGGTGAAATTGTAGTCGGTGACTGTATATTTTCCAGTCTTGACCTCCTGCACCACATGCCAGTTGATGATCACTTCAGGGTCGGCCAGGCCCCCAACTTGCGTGTCGTAGCTGATCGGAGAATTAGGACAAGCGGGCAGATTGCTCGATTGATCGGCCAGGACCAGCGTGTGCTTGTTTTGGGTTGTGTGGTCAAAGTAGTAGAAGATGCCGAACTCTTCCATCAGTCGTGAAACGAAGTTGAAGGAAGTCTCGCGATACTGCACACAATACTCAAGCTGCGGATAACTGCCCTTCAGGTTGAGCTTGAAATCCTTGAAACTGAATGGATCGAAAATCTTGCTGATAATATCGGGCACGGCCATGTTTTGAAAGATACGGCAATCCGCCTCTCTGGTCAGGAACCATAGCCAGGGCACAACCTGCGCGCGGTAATGCGTGAACAGACGCTCATCTGTTCTGCCTTGCGTGAAGCGACTCACGAAACCGCTGATATAGCGGGGAGAACCGTCAGGCAGCTGAAACTTGATCGAGACCTTCTGCCCGACGATATCATCGAACGAAATGGAGTCGTTGTCGTATGCCAGCAGGTCGAGATCGTAGCTGAACAGGCGCGAAATGCCTTCATAGCCGGTGATCTCCTGTAGCAGGAGCACGTCCTTGCCCAGCGGAGTATCAATAGCAAACAGCCGGTGATCTTGAGTGTAATTTTCGTCTGCCACAACCCCGCCCTTCGTTGCGGATTACTGAACCGCACACATTTCTGCAGCTTGGCGCGAATCCTCAGCACCCCGTGGTTTTACTGGTACACAAAGCCGCCGTCAGTTCCGATGCCGACATTGATTCGCGACATTGCGTCCCCGGCAGCCATGCCCGTCAACAACTGTCGCGAGATATCAGGCAGCAGCGTATTTGTCAAAATGTTATCGACGTTGCGCGCGCCGCTTTCAACCTCGGTGCACCGCTTTGCCACTTCGTCGATCAATGCCACATCGTAGGTCAGATCGATCTTGTGGTTTTCCTGGATACGTCGCTGAATTTTGCTTAGCTTCAATCGAATGATTTGCTTCATGTTTTCGTCACGAATCGGCATGTAAGGAATCACGACCATTCGTCCCAGGAAAGCCGGCTTGAAGATCTTGTTCAGCTCTGGCTTGAGCGCTTTTACGAGACCCTCTGGACCCGGCATAGTTTCGGGGTCGGCGCACAGTTTGGCCATCGTGTCGGTGCCGGCGTTGGTCGTGAGAATGATAATCGTATTCTTGAAATCGATCTCGCGACCTTCGCCATCCTCCATGTTGCCCTTATCGAACACCTGATAAAAGAGTTCGAGAACATCGGGATGCGCCTTCTCCACTTCATCGAGCAGGACCACCGAGTACGGACGCCGGCGCACGGCCTCAGTCAGCACGCCCCCTTCGCCGTAGCCGACATATCCCGGAGGCGAGCCTTTCAAGGTCGATACGGTATGCGCCTCCTGGAATTCCGACATATTGATCGTAATCAGGTTGCGTTCGCCGCCGTACAGCAGATCGGAGAGTGCGAGCGCAGTTTCGGTTTTGCCGACGCCGCTCGGCCCGACCAGCATGAAAACGCCGATGGGCTTGTTGGGATCGTCAAGCCGGGCGCGCGCCGTCGAAATCCGCTGGCTGATGATTTCGAGCGCATGAGTCTGTCCGATGACGCGCTGGCCAAGGACTGACGGCAGAGAAAGGACTGTGGAGATTTCGTCCTTCATCATTTTGCCGACAGGAATTCCGGTCCATCCTGAGATCACCTCGCCGACACTTTGGGCATCGAGCGCCACTCGGATCATAGGCGATTCGCCCTGCAGGGCTGCGAGTTCGGACTCCGCCTCTACGAGTTTGGCGCGCAATTCCGCTGGGTCGACGGGCTTGGCAGCTTCTTGCACAGCCGTGGCCGTGGCGGACGCTGTCTCTGTTGTCGCCGCGCTTGCGGCTGGAGCAGATGAGGAGACTTCGGCGGCGACGCCAGGAATCTCAGGTGTGCCTATATTGCCGTTTCCGTTCCGCGAGGCAACAGCACCTTCCAGCTGAGTCCGAAGATCCCGTATCGTGGTTACCAGATCCCGTTCCTTCCCGAAACGAGTGCGCAACGTCGAGAGGTGCGATTCGATTTCTGCACTCTTCGTCGCGATCTCTTCGAGCCGCTCGCGATGGTCTGCTCCAGTGGCCGTTTCGCGTTCGAGAATCCTTTTCTGAACGGCTAGATCGTCGAGTTGGCGAACGCGGTCTTCGATCGCAGGCGGAGTTGCACTCTGCCCCAATGCAAGCCGCGCGCAGGCCGTGTCGAGTACACTGACTGCCTTGTCGGGCAACTGTCGTCCCGCCAAGTAACGATGCGAGAGATGAACGGCCGCCATCAGCCCCTCATCCAGTATGCGTACCTTGTGATGCTTCTCGAGCGAAGGCACAATCCCGCGCAGCATGGTCATGCACTGCGTCTCGATTGGCTCTTCCACCTTTACGACCTGGAAGCGACGTGCGAGCGCCGGATCTTTTTCGAAATATTTCTTGTATTCCGACCATGTCGTAGCGGCAATCGTGCGCAATTCGCCGCGGGCCAGGGCGGGCTTCAGCAGGTTTGCAGCATCGCCCTGTCCCGCTTGCCCTCCGGCACCGATCATGGTGTGAGCTTCGTCGATGAACAGGATGATTGGAATCGGGGAGGCTTTCACTTCCTCAATCAATCCCTTCAGCCGGTTTTCGAATTCTCCTTTGATCCCCGCACCCGCTTGCAGTAGCGCAAGATCTAGCGTGCGGACGATAACGTTGCGCAGCGGTGGAGGTACATCGCCATCGGCGACACGCAGCGCGAATCCTTCCACGACCGCGGTCTTACCGACACCAGCCTCGCCAGTCAGAATCGGATTGTTCTGCCTGCGCCGCATCAGGATGTCGACCACCTGCCGAATCTCGAAGTCGCGTCCCAACACGGGGTCGATCTTTCCGGTCTTCGCCTTTTCCGTAAGATTGATGGTGAACTGGTCGAGGTTCGGAGTCTTCCCTCCCGGCTTCGGACCCGCCGATGCCGCACCGGGGCCGGCGGCAGCAGCGGCGGCGGCGGCAGCCTCCACTTCCTCTCCCGAATTCGCGATGATCGAAGCAAAATCCTTCTTTAGGGCGTCCGGCTGAATCTTCTGGAATTCACGGCTGATGTCGCGCATCAGGCGTACCAATTCTTCATGGGTCGCCAGCGCAAGAATGGTAAAGCCGGTGCGAACCTGCCCCGCGTTGTAGTCGATCGACCCGATCGTCCATGCCTCGACCAGCATCCGCATGAGCGATGGGCTGAGAGCGGGAGTGCGAGCATTCCCGGATTTCAGCCGGTCGAGAGCGCGGGCCAATTCACCGGAGAATCTCGACGTGTCGATCTCGAAATGCTTAAAGATGGCGGCGACATCGTTGTCGGTTGAATCGAGGAGCTTGGTCAGATAGTGCTCCACTTCGATGTCATAATGCGTGCGGGCCAGGCAAAATCCTGCCGCAGCTTCCAACGCTCCGCGAGTCGAGTCGTTCAGCTTACCGATCAGAGATTTCAGATTCATATCGCTACCCCTTTGTTGATTCGAGCGCCAGTACCGTGTCGCCTGGATCACGCTGGAACGGCGCCGATTTCACCCATGACACCCACCCAAGTTGCGGCCCGGAAACTCCACCCGCGCCCAAGGTGCAAGCCGGAACCTGCTCGCGCTCCAGCATAAGATTCAATTCAAAATCCCACTCATCGTTGGAAAAGAAGCGGACCCAGCTTTTCAGCGGCTTGAATGACTGGCCGTCTGGCAAGAAATCTGCGTAACGTTTCAGGCTCAGCGGTCCGAGTACGATCCGCACCCGAGACTGCTGGTTCCACATCTCATCTCCGACGACAGCTCCAAACCCGAGTTCACCGCTGTCAGTGTTCTCTTCCGCCAATCGACATTGCGTTTCACGATCGAGGCGATACCACCCCCCCGAGAACTGCTCAATCGCCACCGGAACGTCGAAGTAATCCGACAGAATCTGCTGCAAAGCCTGGGCCGATCGGGGGCGCTGTCCCAACAGGCCGGCATAGTAAATCAGCAATTCGTCGGACACGGTCTGCCGGTCGCGCATGCCGTCGGTGCCGAGCCCGATCAGGCTCAGCAGTTGCCGGGAAAACCGATCGCGCTCGCCACGCTCACAGGCCACATCAATCCGGTACTTCCGCCAGGCGCGATAGAAGAGCGAAATGATTCGATGATTAAAGATGTCGAGAAAATCACGCAGCGAGGTGTCGCCTTCGCGCTGTCTCTCGATGATGAGCGACGTAAAGGGGTTGGGGAGAACGCCCTCCGGCCCGGTCAGACCCATGAAATTGACGAGCATTCGTACCGGACCATCCTCTGTCCACTCTGCTTCCTGTATCTGGCTGGCGGGAAACGCCAGGGAAGGATGGGCGCAGAAATGGGCAACCTCGGCCTCCGGCTTGACGAATTGCCCGACCGACTTTCTCTCCGGACTGAACCTCTCGAGCAGGCGCAGTGCCTGAAAGAAATCGAAGGTATACGGCTCGCGACGGAGCTTCTCTTCGATTTCGCAATCCGGCTGATTCCGGGATTTCGTCAGATCAGGATTGACTGTCCCGCTCTCGGTGTCCACTCCTCCAGCGCCTCCCTTCGCTGACGACTGCGAGCGACCAACTGCGTAAAACTGTTCATTGAGGTGTACAGGCCCAGGAACTTTTCCAGCACACTCGCAAACAGGTACGCGCCACTGCCGCTGAACTGTTCTTCGTCGAATTCGATTTCCACGCGCGTGCCTCGCGCGAAACCCACCCCATGTTCGGAAGCGACCCGCGTGAAATGCCGTCGCGAACTCACCGAAGCGATCCCTGTGATCTGCTTCTTGATGTCGGCGGAATCCGAAAAATCATAGAGCTCGAGAATCTTCTGCAGAGCTTCTTTTCCATCGTCGACGATGGAGAGATAGTTCAGGGAAAGGTGAGAAATTAGTGACCACAGGGTCCTGCCATCCAGAGGAGGGCGCAGGGTGCGGGTTGGCTTGTGCAGCGCAACAATCCGCTTGATCGCAGCCCCACCTGTCATTTCAAAATCTCCGGTTTCACTGCCGAAAGGCAAACGCGCTACAAGGTCGCGGTTCGTGCACGTGGAACGCACCGTCACAGTGTCGTAGTCCAACTGCATGGGGCGCGCAGAAATATCCACCAGCGACAGGAACACATCGGTGCCCTCATCGCCTTTGCGATTGGAAACTGATCGCGTGATGTACCAATACGCAGGACTGGTTCCCTGCACTGCATGACGCTCTGAATAAAGCGGATGATACGTCACCGTTTGGTGGGTTTCGGCGTCGGTGCTGATTACTTCATCTACCGAATAAATCTCCATCGTTTGACGGCGTCGCGCGTCCGGCACAATTGGATACTGGTAGCGCGTCTGATCCACCAGGATGGGCTCGGCAACCTGCGAGAACAAATTGATGATGGGTGCGCATCCCAGACGGAGGGTCCGTTCGTTCACCGCGACTTCGAGGCGTTGATGACGTCCGTCCTGCTCAAATGGAGAGATCATGAACAACAGTTCGGCTTTAGAAGTGAAACCAGCTTGCTGCAACTGCGAGAGCCCTTTCAGGCTCATGAAAAAGAATTTCTCCGGGAACGCAAAGTACTCCTGCAGCAAACGGTATCCGATGAACGAGCGCCGGGGATATGGCAAAACATCTTCGTTCTCGCCGAATCCCATTGGTTGAAGATTGCGTGCAGAAATTTCGCGCACGGGAGCTTTAGGCTTGGCGGGATCACGCAGCAGAATGCGCACACAGTTCCGACATAGCAGTTCGTAAAGCGCGTGGACGACCGAACTCTCACCGTTCAGGTAGAAAGAAAGCGTTTCAAGGTCCAACTTCTCAAACGAAACGTCGGGAAAGCATTCCAATTCCACCCGCAGGACCGCGGCTTCGGAAGCACGCAGGGCAGGCCGAATGCGGTCCGGCGTCATCCATTGCGCTTGCGAGACCTTGAAAGGCCACAGGGTTGTCTCGTAGGAGGTTCGGAACTTGCACGGTACTCCTTCGACGGGACGCGAATAGAGGATGGTTCCCTTCGGAATCTTCAGGCTGCTGGTCAGCTTGCCGCTCTCCGGGTCGGTATGGAACTGCGCCACCGTCATCGACGGAACCGGCCGCAGATAGTGCGGGTAGAGGACGTTCAACAGCGCCTCGGTGATCAGCGGAAAGTCATCGTCAATGCGCAGATGAACACGCGCCGCAAGCAGAGCGAAGGCTTCCAGAATGCGCTCGACGTGCGGATCTTCGCAGCGATCGGATTCGAGCAGCAAACGTGATGCGATCTTCGGGTACTTGTCGGCGAACTCGGCTCCAACCTGGCGCAGGAAAGTGAGTTCGCTCTCGTAATAGTCTCTCAGCTCATTACGCAAGGTCGGCTCCCTTGATTTCGTACTCACCTTTGCCGAGCTCAAGCACTGTGTCGAAGCGCACGGGTTCCGGAGCCGGATCCATACACAGCAATCCTTCAATGACGAACTTCAGCGTCCGAGCGCTGCCTTCCACCGGTTCCATGCGCACGCGGGCGCGCTTAAGCCTGGGCTCAAAGGTGGCAATGGCCGACTCCATATCGCGCACCAAGTCCGCATGATCACGGGTCGACAGCACCGACTTCGAAGACACGTCCGCGAAGCCATAGTGATAGACGGAACGGTTGGTCTCGCGAGCGGATTCGGGCGCGAGATCGATGGTTCGCCTGGTATTGAGCAACCACTCTAGATCGCGCTTCAGAGCCCACTTCAGCTCACGAAGCGATTGCGCGCGCGAAAGCGGAACCTCGGAGCGGGTCTTCGGATCCCGATCGATCAGGCGATCAAGCACCGAAAGAGTCACTGGTCCGGTAACATCTCGCCTGGGCATGCGTTATTTTGCGTCCCCCAGCGCTTGCGCCGGATCGAGCCGGCAGATCCTCTCGAAAATCTTTTGCTGCGCGGCTTTGTCCGCCTGGATCTTGACGCTCATCTTCATCAGAGTCGCCAGCGCGCTGGCCACCAGGCCGGGATCTTCCCATTCGTCCAGTTTGTGATTTTCGATGGCAGCCGCAACATCATCAAGGATGGGCTGCGCTACGTTCGGTTTATTGGTGGTAGCGCAGATCTCGACCAACTGCATCCGCCGGCGGAAGCGTTCGCGGCCAGAACGTTTTCGGGCAATGTCCTGCTGCAAAATTTCGAATGCTTTCCGCTCCTGACCATCGCGCAGAGCCTGCTGTGCCGAAACATAAGCATCGGTAGGCTGGCCCGGCCACCGCGACCCGAGTCCGTTCGAGGAGGCGTGCGCTACCCCATCCGCCGGAGTTGCGGAGGCGGGCGCCTGGCTCAACGAAACCAGCCAGGCACGCGTCTCCGCATTCGCTGCCGGAGTCTCGTCCATCAGAGTGGCATCCAACAGCTGTGGAATGTCGATCACCAACGCCTTCAATTCCGAGCGTATGGCGCGCGCGATCGATTCGTAACCGCTTCCCAGCGCCTCGCACGCCTCGACTACAAAACGCTGCATATCGAGCCAGGCCCGGGCGCAAGGAAGGGCCATCGCGCTTTCCGCCGCCTCGAGTAACCCTTCGTACTTCTTCTCCAAAAGCAGTTTTTTCAAATGCCGGCGCAAGTCGGTCGGCGGGGCTTCCAGCTTCGTCGGATCCGCCAGTTCAATCGCGGCGCGCAATTCTCCCCACCGAAGACCCCGCAACATGAGATAGGAAGCCGGGCTCTGCGGTTCCAGACGACGTAGATAAGCGGCCGCCTCGGCAATTTTCTTGATGGCGTCGATGCGGTCGGGCGGCTCCGAAGAGCCATCGACAGAGATCAGAACTCCGGTACGAACCGGGCCCGCACCGGCAGACCCGCCGTCGCCCTCGGCACCGGGCACAGCCTCAGCGGCAGGAACCACTTCCACCGGATCGGGTTCCTTCTCGCGCTTTTTCTGCAGGAAGCCGTGAATCAGATGCCGGCTCGTATCCAGGGCTGACTGCAGCGGGCCAAACGCCGGACCTTCATCACCAAACTTCTCGTCGCAACTCTTCTTCAGCCGGGTCAGGTTCTCCAGGCAAGCGTCCAAATCTTTTTCAGCCTGCGCGTAGAACTTTTTCGGAGTCTCTTCAAATGCCCTGTCAAAAAGCTCCGGCGTGAGTTTCCCTTCCTTTACAAGCTGAGCACGCTTCTTCTTTGCCTCTTCGCCTTTGACCTGATCTTCATAGCCCATGTCCCGAGACTGCTTGTGATCCAGCAGGCCGTACTTGGCCTTCTCGACTACAGGCACCAGCTTGATCGGGATCTCGAGCTTGACTCCCAGGAAACCGAGAGGTGCTCCCCGCGATTCCGCATCGCCGTCTTCAATCTCCGGATAGAGCGTGTCCCAGAATTTGTCTACCAGCCCACAGCAGAGTGCGAGTCCATCTTTCAATCCACCAAAGCCACGCTGCTTCAGCCATGCCTCTGTAAGCCAAGCCGCCAGTTGCAGGTCTTTGGTTTTGTTTGTGAGCAGGTCGGTGGTGAGCTTGATCACTTGCGCATTGTCGGAGACCTTGCGATCCTGCTCGGTCATTCCCGGCGGGGGCTGCGTTTCTTCGCGCCGCGCTTCTTTGATTTTGTCGTAGACAGGGTCGTATCGGAGGTTGGCCCCGCCCGGATTGGGGCCCTCGATTGGATTCAGCAGATCGTCTGGAAAGGGCATGTTCGATCAGGCGGCCACAGAGGCGGGATTGAACTCCAGCGCTCGCAGTTCAAGAAACGGGATGTCCTCGTCATCCACTACCCACATCTTCTGGCCATAAGGAACTTGATATTTGCCGCCTTCGGGTTTCTCCCACACCGTCACGCGTCCCAGGCGCACCGCTTCATCGGGATGACGCCATGAAAAAGGAGCAAGCACTGGGAGAAGAACTTCCCCAAGCTCGGTGCCCTTGAAGGCGGGCGTGGTACGAACTGCGGCTGGCGTCCAAATCAAGTCCCGGAGTTTTTGTGGCGCGGGAATCTCAATCGCTGCGACGTGCTCAAGCGGCAGCAACAGATAGGTTCCTGCCGCAAAGATCTCCAGCTTGGCGCCGGTTCTGGGATCCGCATCCGAGAAATCGGTAAAAGTCTTTCCGTTCGCGGTTCCACCTCGACTCGGAGAATCATTATCCGCCGATTGCGCGCTTGGAAATTCCCCTCTCTCGAATACATCCTGCCGCTGGCGCTCCGCGAACAAAGCGCTGCGATAAAGCAGCACACCCATCTCGCTCTGCGGCCCAGCCTGAGCAAGGACTTCCAGTTGCTTATCGGCGCGCTCGTATTCGCCGGCAAAGCATAAAAGCTCAAAAAGGAAGGTGCGGCGGCGAACGTCGGTGGGATTGTCACGCAATTCAGCGCTTAAGGCCTTGATTGCATCAGTGAGCCGGCCGGCCCGGAATAGCTCTTGTGGATTCATAAGGCACCAAAGAAAAAAACTCACGGACGGGATGCAGCTAAGTCCCGAATTCACGGCCAACACAAATTCTCAAAAGTACAGTCCGGAGGCACTTCGGTTCGAGCTGCTCTCGCAGCCGCCGAAGTGCCTCCAGCTCCAATCGACAAAACCATCTCCCGATTAGGACGTCGTAGCTGTGGAGATGTTGTAGGTCGCATTCCCCGCATTTTGCACCGAACCGTCTGCGCTGTTCTGGGTGCTGAACGCGTATTGAATCTGCTCATACGCGAAACTAACGCTTTGGGAAGGCTTTCCCTGTTGGCCGCCGCCCATGCTGTGGCCAGTAATGTAGCAGTTGGTGAAGGTCACCGTTATATAGTCATATGGATTCGCCCCGCCGCCGGATTCTTGCAGCGTGAATACGGCGGAGTCGACGGGCTTGCCGTTGTAGAGTTGGTTAAGGATCTGAGCGCTGGACGCATCGACTTCGCAGGTAAAGCTGAAGTCCGAGAGCGACACCGTGCCACCCGAAAGACCGTTACTGCCGAGGTTGGCGGGGTTCGAAGCACCGAATGAATAGCTTTCACACTCGATGTTCTTGTCCTTTCCCACTGTCTTGGATTCACCGTCAATCCCCTTAAGCAAAATATACGCAGCACCTGGCATTGAAATTCCTCCTCATTCGAAACATTAGATTCAAGAACCTTTTAGGGTCTTGTTTGAAACTTGAGCCTGTACAACGGGTCCATCATTTAGCAGCAGCCGGCAGCTCAGCCACCAGACGCAGCGAAACGTTCAGTTCATCGAGCTGGAAGTGCGGCCGCAAATACGCCACGGCACGGTACACCCCGGGTTTGCCCTTTACTTCCTCCACATCGATACGTGCCTCTCTCAGGGGGAACTTCGCCTTGGTCGCCTGATTGGCCTTGTCATCCTGCGTCACGTACTGGCCGATCCAGCGGTTCAGGTAGCGCCAACAATCGTCGCGCGACATGAAGCCGCCGATCTTGTCGCGCATCATCGACTTCAGATAGTGCGCGAACCGGCAGGTTGCCATCATGTACGGCAGCTGTGCTGAAATGCGAGCGTTCGCTGTTGCTGAATCGGAGTCGTACAGCTTCGGTTTGTTGCACGACTGAATGCTGAAGAACGCAGCCTTATCGGTGCCCTTGCAATGAACCAGCGGCACCAGACCCTGATCCGCGAGTTCCTTCTCGCGACGATCGGTGATCGCGATTTCCGTCGGACACTTCAGGGCGACGTCGCCCTCGTCTGTGCGGAAGGTGTGAGACGGCATTCCGTCGACCAATCCTCCACCCTCGACACCGCGAATCGCCACGCACCAGCCGTAGGTCGCAAACGCCTGGGTCATCTTCGACGCAAGCGCATATGCAGCGTTACCCCAGAGATACTTGGAGTGGTCGGTGCCGTCCACGCCCTCTTCAAAGTTGAACCCCTCGACCGGCGCAGTGTCGCGGCCGTAAGGCAGACGCATAAGAACGCGTGGGCACGTCAGGGCAACATATCTCGAGTCATCGCTCTCCCGGAAGCCCTTCCACTTCGCATACTCGGTGCTATCGAAGATCTTGCCGATGTCACGCGGCTGATCCAGGTTCGTGTAGCTATCCATATTGAGCAGTTCAGACGACGCTGCCGACAAGAATGGAGCGTGCGCGGCCGCTGCGACCTGCGAAACCTTCTCCAGCAGCTCTAGATCTTCCGGATGCTTGCTGAATTCGTAATCGCCGACCAGCGCGCCAAACGGTTCTCCGCCAAACAAGCCGTATTCTTCCTCGTAGACCTTCTTGAACATCGCGCTCTGATCAAACTCGGGTGCGCGCTGTAAGTCTCGCAGAAGATCTTTTTTCGATGCGTTCAGGATCCGGATCTTGAGCTGGGTGCCGGTCTCAGACTGATCCAGCAAATATTTGAGCCCGCGCCAAGTGCCTTCCAGCTTCTGGAACTGCTGATGGTGCAGGATTTCATTCAATTGAATCGAGACCAGGTGATCAATTTGCGCCACGCGGGCAGAAATCATCTGATCGGCATCCCGCCCCAGAGTCATCGACCCCTCAAGAACCTGGGCGACAAATTCCTTGACCAGATTCTTGCCCCTCTCACGAGCAGCGGGGTCGGCAAAGCGGCCCTGCTCTACAATCTGATCAAGAAGGCTCGATTCTGCCGCCTGCTCTACGACGGCGGAACTACCGGCTGTTTTCTGGGTCTCAGGCATTGGGTTCCCCCTTCGGGCCGACTTCGGCCTTCAGCTTGTCGAGTTTGTCGGTCTTGCTCACCGCGTCGAGCAGCGCTTCGTCGAGTTTGTCGTTGGTCTGCAGCGTGCCCTTCAGGTCATTGAGGCGCGTGCGCAAATCAAGCAACTCCTTCAGGGGCTTTACCTGACGAGCCACTTGCTCAGGTTCGAAATCCTCCAGGCCCTTGAACTTCAGATCCACGCGAATCTGTCCCGCATTGGAGTCCTCGCTAAGCTTGTTTTCCACCGCGAAGGAGAGGTGCGGCTTCATGCTTTCCAGAACGGAATCGAAGTTGTCGGGCGTGACCTCGACAAAGCGCCGTTCTTTGAGTTTCGGCAGAGGTTGTTCCGGTTGACCGGTAAAATCGCCAAGAACGCCCACTACGAACGGCAGTTCCTTAATTTCGATTGCGCCTCCGGTCTCCACATCGTAAGTAATCTGAACGCGGGGCGGACGCACGCGGTCCAATTTATGCTGAGTGCTCGGTTTTGCCATATTAGCTCCCTACCTCTCGAGTTTTCGGAGAAGTGCCTTAAAAGGTGAATTCTTAAAACTTGCAATCGCCGGGGAAGCGGTTGAGGTGGCCCAACCTCACAGGAAATTAGGCCAATTGCCACTTGGCCCTAAGGGCCGTGGGTCAAGGGTTTATCACAAGCACATACCCCAGTCAAGTGTTCCGCTTCATTTTTACTGCAATTCTATTGCCCGGTCTCGATCAAGAGCCCCTTAGGCACAAACGTCAATGACAAATAGTGTTCCAGACCCCACGAACCGTTTCTTAGCTCCTATCTGAAAAGCGATTTTCAGGAGATTTTTCTATCACTACCCTTAAGAAACGTGTTCGCTCGATGGACAACGGGTAGGGAACTGCAACGAGTGCAGAGACAGCAGGGGTAAAAGTAAGGGGCGAAGCTCAATCCGTCCCCGATTAACCCTGCCAGCGCCCAGCCAACGGACGGCCTGGCTCAGCAATGGACTGAAACCTGCCCACCCGGACCGAATCCCGGCCCTTATAAGAGACCAGGGGAATTAGTCCTTGATCAAGAATCCGTTCTACAGCTTCCTCGGTCAGCAGAACCTCCGCGCATGGTTTCAATTGGGAATCACCTCCAACCCGATACATGTGTAGAGGTAAGTTCCCGATTTGAGACAAGTTGCCGGGCCGCATCTCCCATCCGGCCTCACTGAAAGATTGGGCCAGCAACAGGGCCACAACAAATGCGGAATTGCCCCACAAATATCCGTTGTGGGATGGAGGTCCTGGGAATTCTTCGAATTCGAAGGACTCCAGCGGAGAGGTTTCGTGTCCATAAGGCAGTCGCAACAAGAATCGGGGCAAAGCTAGGGCCACAGACTGGGACTCAGGCCGCGAGCGAAGCTGTTTCCAGGAATCCTGGGACACGGACGTGCTCCAGTCGCGCGGATGTGGCTCAGCCTCGAAAGAGGAACAGCCCAGAAGTGAGGGGTCGGCGCCTCCCATGAACGCTGCCTCGGCACGCTGAGCGACGGCTGCCAGTTTTGCGAGCAGATCCATGTCTTCAATTCCCGATCCGAATTTGAAGTTGCCAACCACAACCGTCCAAGGATCCGCACCGGGTGTGTCGATCGCTTTTTCGACCAGCAACCGGAATGTGCCCGACTTACGAAGATCGTCCGACGCATTCAGGTCTGCCACCAATTCCTGTTTTGAAATATCGATCAGATAAAGCTTCAGTTGCGGTCCGGTTTCGAGCTGCCGGATGAGCAGGAACGTTGCACGCCAGATGGCTTCTAGAGCCTGAAAGTCAGGGTGATGGAGAATCGCACGCATGGTGTCGCCAATCGCCCCGTCAACTGCCGCCACTACGTCCGGCTGGCGAGGATCAGGAGCGCTGACGGAATACTTGGCGGCGAGCTGGTGCGCGAACTCCTGGATCTCGCCCGTTCTGCGAACAGGCTCCAATGCCACGCGAGATTCCGTCTGCTCGATCATCTCGTCGAGAAGGCTGCCGGATGCCAAGCGAGCTGGACTCGGCGCCGATATGCGCGGGCTTTCGCTTTCTCGTGCAGCCGACGAAGGACGGAGACCAAGCTCCTCCGCTATCTCGGCAAACGACGACGAGTTCTGCACTCGCTCGCGTAGAGCTCTGAGTTTCTGGAAGGTGTCGTTCTCGAAGAGATGGTCGGGATGAAAATCGTCTAACTGCGAGAAATGAAACGCCAACGGGCTTCCACCCTCGGCGCGCAGGTGCAAATGAGGACGAAATTTTAACAGTACTTCATCGAAATTATCCCGGTCGACCAGATACGGACGGCGTTCTCCGACCGCCTCTGGCTCGATCAGGCCTCGATTCTCTCGCCCGCTGAAATCGCCGAGAATCGCGATGCAAAAGGGAGTCTCCGAAGTGGGCCGCGCAACGGCACTCCCGTCGCTGGCTCGCAAATTTACGCCACCAAAATCAAAACGGTTTGACATGGAGAGACTCCTGGCTAGAGTGCTGCCTTGGGGTTTGAGGCAGCCCCGACTTTCGCCTATTGATCCCGCTGCTGAGCGAGCTGGATCTTGCGCAACCCTTCTTTCGCGTCCGAATTGTACGGTTGCAACTGCAGAATGACTCTATATTCCTGAGCAGCTTTCCCGTAATTCCCATTGCCGGCGTCCGACCTCGCCCATTGCAAAAGACGCGGTATATCCTTCTGGGTCATGCCATCATAGGTACTGATGCCTTCGAACCCCTGAATCGGCGCATCTTCCGGCTTTTTGGCCTTGTCTTTGTCCCGGGCGGTCTTAACCGCGGATGTTTTGTTCTTCACTGCCGGAGGCTGCGCTTTGGCAGGTTGCTCAGGAGCCGGTTGCAATACCGGAGGAGGCTGCGGGATGCTACTTGCCGGCGGTTCCGTCGTCGTGGCTGGTGCCGTTCCTGCAGGAGTCTCAATTGCGGGTGACTTAGGTTGAACGTTGGAACCCGACCACGGGTGAAACAACACGAGCGCTACAATCACCAGCACAATCGCAACCGCCCCAACGACCATTTTCGACCTTGTGATAAACGAGCGCCGCTCTTCGAATTCCGCGAGACCTTCCTCGAAGGCTCCTTCTCGATTCTTGAATTCCTCGGCGGCGGAGGGCTTCGGCGAAGCGGTGTCGATTCTCTCTGAACCAGTGGCCGTGTTACTGCGAGATGTCGCGAGAGGCGAATTCACGATCATCGTGGCTCCAACCGGCGGACCGACTTCCGAAGTTGGAGGCGCCACGTTAGCCGAATTCCTCAGGCTAGCCAGCCGCTCCGGTGACGTCCAGACCAACTCTGTGAGTCCGGCGTGTTCGGTTCCACCCGTCGTCAGCGCCGGCACAGCGCGAAGCTCAATGCCAGGGAGATCCTGGAAACGCCGCGAGATTTCTTCCGAGAGAATGATTTGCCCGGGCTCGGCGAGCCGCAGCGCACTCTGCGCCATCCCTTGACTGAAGCCCGCTGCAACCGGCGGATGAATCAATAAGGCCGCCCCCATGTAGTCACCCGGCCTGCAGGCGAGGAACTCCAGGACCGCATTCTCGATACGCTTCGCGGCTACCAGAGCATGGAGCGAATTGTCGAAATGCGCGGCCATTGCGGCGGGCGTCTCAACCGCGGTGCGGCCATGACTCGCTATAACCAGGTCAGCAATCATGTAAACGAGAACGCTCTCGCTCTGCCAGGTCAGCGCGGCCGTACCGCCGCCATCTCGGCGCCAAACTCGAATCGTCAGATCCGCGACTGCGGACGCAGCAATTCCAATCCCGGTCTCTGGGCTCTGCTCCGGGTTCGGGATTTCGAACTCCTTGCTGTCCGTCTTCGGTTCGAAAGGAACCATGGGAACTCGGGGACGCGGGGGAAGGAGGACTCGTCCGGGAAAGTAGGTTACGCCAAATTGGTGCGCATGGCAAACCTTTCACTCGCCTACTTCCCGGCAGTTTACTGGCCCTTTCATGGCACAGTCGTGCCCCTCGCATCCCCCTTGCGAATGCTTGACTTCAACACAACACTGAGTATGATACGGGCACCTACGCAGGGCGAATTTATATGACGATAGCCGTCACCTCGGGGATTCTATGCCACGACGTTCGATGTTTCATGCTGCTTTCTGTCTTTGGCCGTTTCTGAACAGACTGTGTCTTCCTCTCCTCCTGATTGCTTTGGTGGTTCCCGCGGTCCAATCCAAAGATGTGCCCATCAACGCAATCGAACTGTATGACGGTCCCAACGGCGCCGCCTTTGTGCAACTCACGGGACTGCTCATCAATGGCAAGGCGGAAGTCCGCAATTGTAGCGGCGTGACGCAGATCAACAAATCGAATTACGGCAAGCTGCCGAAAGTTGCGCTCACTCCGTCGGTCACTTCCTTGGAGCGCGATGCCAAGGGGACTATGACTCTCACCCGTGGCACCGAATCGGAATGCGTGGTGCCGACCAACCTGAAATTCGAAAAAGATGAATCCCTCACTCCGGCGCAATTGGCGGATCGCGCCGGGCTGTCGGGCCAGGTCCTGAGTTCTTCCGAAAAGGGTGTAACGGCTCTGCCTCCATTTAAACCTACGGTAAAGATTGTCTTCGTGCAGGCGCCGGACACCGAGCTAGCCGAATATCTGAGAGCTAATCGAGCGCACTCCATCGCGCAATGGCAGGATTACCTGGCACGGTATCCCAAAGCAGCCCATTCCGATACCGCCAAGCAAAGTCTAGCAGCGCTGCTTCTGAAAGATGGGAACGACGGCTTAGCCGCGTATCGCAGTTCCGCGTCCTCGAGTTCCCCCGCATATGCTCAGCTTCGAACAGCATATCTGCGTGCCGACCAGGCGCACGAACTTATTCCCAACAGTGACGATGCCAGCAAGTTGCGCGACGCCGTGCATTCCGAGCTCGTGCTCGTTGCGGATAAGATCCGCGCAGAACTTCAGGCCTATCGCCAGGCCTTAGCTAACCACACGACGGGATACGCACATTTGGGAATTAGCCTTCAGCTAACGGAACAGATTCTGGGGGTTGATCCCCATTTTGATCAGGGCAAAACCCTCGCAGACGCGATTGGAACGGAAACGAAACGGGTCGGCGCGGCGATGCAAAGCGGAGAGTCAAATCTCGCTGCGCAGCATTACGATGAAGCTGTCGCCGCAGTCTCTGATTTCCGCGCTTTCGCCGATGAGGAACCGCGCATTGGGGCCATTCTCGATACGGCTTACAAGCATCACTTCGAGCAAGGCAAAGCCGCCATCGCCGGTCAGAAGTGGCGTGACGCTGTCCAGGAATACCAAAGAGCAGTCTCCATCAAGCCGACCGCCGAAGCCACGGCTGCGCTGAAGCAAGCCCAAGGGAGTCTGCAATCCTCAAACGACCAGGCTGCCGCCGATAACGCACTGCAGCAGAGCAATGCTTACGAGCAGGACAAGAAATTCATTGAAGCTTACGAAGTGGTGGCGGACCTCCCGGAAACCCAGCGGACGCTGGTGAAAGATCGCATACAGGCGCTGGAGCCCAACTATGTGAAGAGTGCGTCCGACGAGGCCAAGCGCCTGATGGATGCTCACAACCCGATTCAGGGCCGAGCTGACGAGATTGGAGTACAGCAGGCATATTCATACCTTCAGCGCGCGTGCACTCTGGAGCCCGACAATCAAAACCTCAAACTCCGTCGCGATCTAGTTTCGCAAACGCTGAGTGACTACTATGTAGCTCGGGCAAAGACTTATCTGGAAAAACCGCTCGGATCCGGCGTCGGTGTGGCTTGGTTGTATCTTCAGGAGGCGCAACAATACCAGCCGAATCGCGATGATATTCGCGATGAGCGCACCAAGTACTCGACCGTCCACAATATTCGTTCGACCCTTTCCATCAAAGTAGTATTCCGCGACCAGACCTCGCGGCGTGACAGTTCCGGCTTTGCGGATCAGCTTTCTGATGCTATTGCTACGGGCCTCGAGACCACCGCACTTCCCGTCAGAATCATTCGCGCCGCGGACTCGACACCCATCGACCCGAACTTCCAACTAATCGGTGACGTGCTCGAACATCGCCCCGTCACTAAACCGAGCATTGAGTCCCTCGATTCGGAATACCTGGTAGGCACAAGGGATATACCCAACGAGGACTGGAATAGGGCTAATCGCGAGTACGAGGCTGCGAATCAGGACGTTCAGAAAGCGCAGAGGGCGCTCGAGGCCACGCGTACACATGGCAAGAAGAAGGACATTGCGACGGCGCAGCAGGCGGTCGATGATGCCCAGAAGAAGGTGGACACGTTGGGGCGGAAGCTCGACTCCATCCCCAAGACCAAAATGATCGATGTGACGAAACCTTACAGCTATACAAAGAAGACGATCGATCTAAGCGCGGTCGTGGAACTTGGATTTCGGATCACCGACGCCAGCGGCAGTGTTATCGCTGCCAATCCATCCATCAAGAAAGAGGCGGAAAAGCAGTTCATGGTGTTGGAGAATGTGAAACCAGAGGACACCAAGGGTGTGAAGCAGTTAGGCACCACGCCGGACGAGAATCAGTTCCTCGGCGACGTCGAAATCGGCGCGCGAGGGGATTTGATTAAAGAAGTAAAAGACAAGGTGCAGACCCTGCCCAGCAAGATTCTGGCCCAGGCGCGCAAGCGCTTCATGGACGGCGATACCGACGGCAGCGCCGAGGAGTACATCCTGTACCTCAACTCAACTCCGGATACACAAACTCCGGAACGCGATGAAGCCAGGAAGTTCCTCCACGATCAGTTCAATATGGTTTGGGCGGGCGGTGCCGCCTAGCGCAGAACTGTTTTGCCCTGTATTATCCTAGTGCTGTAAATCGGCTGCGGAGACCAGTAAGCGAGCCGCACAGCACTTGCACTTCTTCCCCGGGGTGGCGCTTCGCCCTGACAAAGCGACCTACTTCCGTGACTGCTCCGAACATCAAGCGAATCGGCAAGTACGAAGTGATCGATCTTCTCGGTCGCGGGGGGATGGGTCTCGTCTATCGCGCCTTTGACCGGCAACTCAATCGCGAGGTCGCGATCAAGACCCTCACCGAAGGATTCTGCGGTGACGACGAGATGCTGAAGCGCTTCTACCAGGAAGCTGCGAAAACCGGAGCCCTGAAACATCAGAATATTGTCACAGTCTACGATCTAGGCGAGCAGGATGGCTTCCCCTATATCGTCATGGAGTACCTGTCCGGCGATCCTCTGGATCGTCTGATCCAGTCCGGCAGGTCGCAGCCGCTCGCATTCAAGTTGAAGATCGTGGAGCAAGTCTGTTACGCCCTGGGATATGCCCACCGAAATGACGTCATCCATCGCGACGTCAAGCCTGCCAATGTCATCGTGCAATCCGACGGTGTCGTGAAGTTGCTCGATTTTGGAATCGCACGCCAGGAAAAAACGGATGGCCATCTTACGCGTACTGGACATGTTATAGGCACGCTGCAATACATGGCGCCCGAGCGCCTGAGAAACGCACCGTTCGACGGACGGTCCGACATCTTCTCGGTCGGCGTAATGATGTATCAGCTTTTGACTGGACAACCCCCCTTCACCGGCGACTACAGCATCGTGCAGAAGATCCTGACCGAGAAGCATCCTCCGCTCGGCCTTCATATCGATAAATATCCTCCCGCTCTGGACGCCATTCTCGACCGCGCGCTCGCCAAGAGTCCTGACGATCGCTACTCCTCAGCCGACGAAATGGCTGCGGAAATCGGATCCGTTGAGCAGGAACTAAGGAAAGAGCAAGTCACCGAATGGATTCAGAAGGCTGAGCGGCTGGTGCAGGAAGAAGAGTTCACTTCCGCGCGAGACATCCTGCTGCAGGTGCTGAAAGTCGATAATCAGCAAATCACAGCGCGACAAATGATCGCGCAGGTTCAGCAGAATCTCAATCTTCGTGTACGTGCCGAGCAAATCCGGCAACTGAAAGCACAAGCCGATGACGCGTCGGCAGACAAGCGCTATGAAGATGCGATTCACTGCCTGGAAGAAGCCTGCGGGCTTGATCCGTCCAGCTCGGAACTTTCGGATCTGCTCGAAACGGTAAGGCAGAAAAAGAGACGCCGGGAGCTGATCGACGGATATCTGCGCGAAGCTGATACGGCCCGCGAGCGCGGCGATCTGGAGGCTGCCGGAGAGGTAATCGCGAAGGCTCTCGAGGTGGATCGCGATGACTCACGCGTTCGTGTTGCTCACGTAACTCTGGCGCGTCTGATCGAAGAAGCCACGCGACAGGCCAAAGCCAGAAAATTGCTGGAGAGTGCGCGCAAAGAAATCGGAGCCCGGCATTTCACCGCGGCGATCGAAGCCCTGGTCGAAGCCGAAAAGGTTGATCCCGCCAATCCAGAACTAATCACGCTGCAAGCCGCTGCCAGACAAGGCCGCGAGCAGGAGCAGCGCCGGCGCATCCTCGAACAACTTCAGAATGAGGTCTCAGTGGCCTCAACGGTTGAGGAATTGACTCGCGCTGCGAAACTGGTCGAGCAAGGTCTGGAGCGCCTTCCCAACGAGCCCAGCCTGATTAAGTTGAAGGGAAACCTTGCTCGCAAACTGCGCGATGAAGAGATCCGCCGGCGCGTTGACGAGGTCGCCCTGCGCTGCCGCAGTCTGATTGAGACTTCTCCGGAAGAAGCTTTGAAGCTTGTGCATCAACTTCTGCACGAAGCGCCTGGAAATGAGCGCCTGCTGGCACTTCAGTCCACCATTGTCGGCCATATTTCCGAACTCACTCAGGAGCAGAACCGCTCCCAGTATCTGCAGCGGGCGCATGAAGCGATGAGCGCTGGACGGTACCCCGAGGCGCTGCGTCTTCTGGAAGCCTGCCAGCGGGAAGGCATCTTCTCTCCGGAGATTGCCGAATTGATGGACTTCGCCCGTCAGGAGGCAGATCGCGGGCTGAAGAATACACACATTCAGGGATTGATGCGGCAGGCCCAGGAACTGATGGCCCGTGGAGCATATGCCGAAGTGGTCGACCTGCTGGGCGCCGTCAGGCAGGAACCGGAGACAGCTTCGCTGATGTTCGTCCTGGAAGATGCCCGTGCGCGCCTGCAATCCTTCGAACGAACCATCGAAACTGCGTTGCAGGCAGCGGAGGAACTCCGCACCCACGAGCAGTACGCTGAAGCCGTTCGATTACTGGAATCTCAGCCGCCGTCAATCCTTCAGACTCAAGCCGTACAGCGAACCCTGGCGACAGTGCGCGAAGCTAACGCCAGTGAAGCCGCTGCCCTGCAGGCCCTAGGCGGCGCTTATGCCTATCTGGAGTACGGAGATGGTGGTGAACGTACGCTGCAGGAGAAGGGGCAATCTCCTCTGCTCACCCGAATCGTGCCCATCTTCGTATCCCGCCGCAAGTCGGTCGCGGATCGTCAGCTGTCGTCGGCGATCGACCGAGCCCGAGCCGCGTTCGACGCCGGGGACAAGAAACAGGCGGCCAAAGCCCTGGATTCGGTCATTGCCTTCGTTGAATTCGCCAGCAAAGACCTGCAGAACGAGTGGCACACCCTCAGCAAGAAAGCGGGCAGGGCACGTCGTTAGTCAGTGTTGGAACAAAATCTACCGCTCGGAGTTCGGCTTGGGGCGCCGTTTTCCACAACAAGTTTCGGATCCTCCGATTCTGTCCAGCGTTTCAGGGTTTACCGTGAGAGACCGATACGTTAGGATTCCCTGACTCGGCATGAGCTACGTAATCCAAGCCGCCGGCATGACTGATATCGGCCTCGTGCGCAAGAACAACGAGGACAATTTTGGCTACGACTTGCGCCATGGCATCTTCGTCGTCTGCGACGGCATGGGTGGACAGCAGGCCGGTGAACTGGCCAGCAAGATCGCGGTAGACACGGTTCTGAGTTTTTACCGGGAGACGGGTGATACGACGCGCTCTGGAGTGACGCAATTCGAAGGCGTCTCGCAACGCGCCGCTGACCTCGCCGGCGCCATTCAACTCGCCAATCAGGCGATTCACGAAGCTGGCGCGAGAGACATCACCATTGCTGGTATGGGCTCAACCATCGTGGCTGTCGCGGTCGAAGGCAATCTGTTCTCGATTGCCAATGTCGGCGACAGCCGCATCTATCTCATCCGCAAAAGTGAAGTTGCCCAACTGACCCAGGACCATTCTCTGGTCATGGAGCAGGTCCGCCGCGGTCTGATGACTCTGGAAGAAGCCGAAAATTCAAAGATGCAGAACGTGATAGTGCGCGCCCTCGGGACCGACGACACGGTCGAACCCGACTTGGCCGATCACGAGTTCAGTCCCGAAGACCTGCTGCTGCTATGCAGCGATGGTCTCTCGCGCTATGTGAAAGAAGACAAAATCGCGGAGGCTGTAAATCAGGAGTCGCTAGACAAGGCTTGCAGCGACTTGATTGAAGCCGCTAAAGCGGGCAGCAGCGATGACAATATCACTTGCCTGTTAATTCGAGCCAACCCGCCGTCCTGGAAAGATCGATTCTTCGGCCGCCTGTCGGGACCGGGACAGAAAAGTTCCACCTGAAGCATCGCTTACAGCAAACTGGCAAGACTCGGTTACCTTTCTACTGAGAGACCTTACCAACGCACCTCATCCCCGGGAAATCAGTGAACGGATTGGCAGGGCCGCTCACCTGGAGCTGGTAGTCGTAGGATTTTTGCTTATTGGGGGCAAGCATCACCACCCTGCCGTTGTTCTCGATCACCCACTGCCAGTCGGTCGAGGTGATGTGCTTGGCGTGCGAGATAAACCGGAACGCGGCCCACGGCCCAGTGGGCACCGTGTCGACAGGATCGCCATTCTTTTCCACCGAAATAACATCCGGCGCTCCCGTCCAAGTAAATGTCTCCTGGTTTCCGGTGCCCGCCAGCTTCTTGTCACCGATCTTTAACTCAACTCCTTCTAGATTGCTTTGGAGAACTTTGAGCGTGTACGACATTTTCGGCGAAGTCGCCCCTGGCGGGTACAAGGTTTCGTTCAAGCGCGAGAAAGTGGTGAGTGACTGCAGAAATGCCCTCGATGGCGGCACTGGCGCCATCGGATTGGCAACATATTGACTCCCACTCTTCAGCGCAAACTGTTTCTCGCTCTCAGCAAACTTCGTGAATCCGTCGCCAAAGATCGCGTTCAGTTGGTCGATCGAGACTTCCTGAAGCGCGCTGGAGTTGAATGGGAACTTGTTTAGCGTGGCCACAGTGAATTGGCCGCAGAAAGAAGCGGCTCCTTTGTTTGCTGCTGCCACCGGACCCAACCTGAGCAGATCTTCGATGCCTTTGATCGGCTCAGTGAGCAGACGACTCACCTGCTGCTCGTTTCCCGGAGTTTGCGAGTGGTCGAGAGGGAGAGAACTGCTGATGGTGCTCGCCGCCTGCCGAGCCTTCGCCGCTGCATCGAATGCTGGCGCGAAAAGAGTCTGGTCGCTCGGGTTTTGTGCCAGCGCATGAACGGCTACGTTCAGTGCCACTAGCGCATCGATGTATTTCGAGGTCGCAGGGCCCAGATATTTATCGGGAGGTGTATCGCTGTCAGTTGGCGCCGGATCCTCCACCTGTTGTACCGCCTTGAACGGAGCTTTTAAATCCGCCGGGGCGGGATTGACGTTATGAGAAATGAAATACAACAACTCCATCTGCGGTGATCCGGGGTCGGTAAGTCTCTGCAACTTGGTGTCAGCATCGGGCCAATCACCCTTATAGCCTCTAAACCTCGACGTCTTCAAAACCGTATTCCACTCCTTCACAAATTCGTCGTTGTACATTTGGGTCAGTTGGTGCTGGATCGAAAGTGGGTCCAGACCAAGCGCGTCGATCGATCCCATGACGCATTCGTCGGCTCCGATGTCCGACGGATGCAACAAGGCGTTCTGCACGGCCACATATCCAGCCCGCGTAAATGCGCCGGCAACTCCATGTTCGCTCTCGATGATCTCGCCTGACCTCGGATAGCGCTCATTAAAGCTTCGCGCGACCGAATCGGGCACATTTGCTTTCAAGCGCGCGTAGAGCAGATTGGTTCCCACAAACCCTTTCAAATAACCTCGAGTGTGCGACACAAGCATGGCAGAATTCCCTGAGACAAGCCAGTTCTTCCTGACTAGTTCAGTGGCGTAAAAATCGAACTGTCTCGCCGCCAACTCCTGCCGGTCCTTATCGATCCCACGCTCAGTAGCCCAATGGCTCCCAAGTACCTGGGTTAGGAATGGCACTTTGCTTCGGTCGTAACACTTGTTAGGCGTAATCGAAGTCGTGATCAGGTAAGCCTTCAACTCGTTGTACGTCTTCGCGTACAGATCGTTTGATTGCGGATCATTGAGGACAGTGGCCGGCGGACTATCGGGTAGAGTCGCCATGTTGTCCGTGACCCGCTTCTGCGTGTCCGTAAATAGAAGCCGATTGAAGCGGTCGAAGTAAACCGGCTTTGCGTCCCGATAGACCTCATGGCCCGAATACAGCCCCCAGCGCATGCTCCATGGGGCCCCGTTCTCTTCCCAGTCGGAAAGATCGACCAGGTCACCGCGGAGGCGATCGAGTTTCTGCAAATCGCCGATTGAGGCCGGTTGGCGCTGATCAGCCGGAGTTTGCAGCGTTCTCAAGTCGGTGACCTCGTCTTGCACACGGCTCTCCAGCGCATGATTTTGGAAGAACGAAATGGTAAAACCGGCAAGAAGAATGAGCCCCAGAAAAGCAGCGAACGCCAATGCTATGCGCCGAAGAAGATTAACGTGAGAACTGGAGCCACTGGCTGCCAGCGCCATGCGATCTTTTACCAGAATGTCGTTGAACAAACTGCTCAGGAAGACCCATTGCGGCATCCGGCGCGGTCCGCCGCCTCGCATCGCGGGACGCGCCGCAACTTGTGAGCCGGCGCCGCGAAAAATTTGTGTCGCTCCCGAATTCAGTGAAGCCTCGGCTGGCTCCGCAACCATGACGGGCGCCGCCACCACGTCGTCTACCACAACCGGCCGCACTCCGGTGAAGTAAAAACCCCGCAAGAACGGATTCGTTCCAAGCTGAGTCGGACGGAGCAGGTCGACAACAAATTGCACCAGCAGGGTACGAAGTTTCTTCAGCTCTCGCGGAAACTCATAAATTCCTGGCAGTTTATCACCATCGTTCTCTCGTGGAAGCAGCAAGATGCGACGCTCGGCGAGCGAGTAGAAGATCTCGTCAAATGCCTTGGTCAACCGTTGTGTTTCCTGATCTGCATAGACCCCCGCGCTCAACGACCGCATGGGAAGCGTCGCACCTAGCACTTCTGAGGCCTCATCTTTGCTCATCCCGCGTACAAATTCGGTGAAGAATGAAATGCGGTCCAGCTTGGTGAAGAGAACGTATACAGGAAAGCTGATTCCGAGAATCTGGGATACCTCTTGCAACCGTGTCGACAATCTCCTGGCGGCTGAGACGATGGCCTCACTCGCCCCGCCCTGCAAGAAGGTTTCGCAGTCGAAACACACGATGGCCGCGCGCGGTGCCTGTGCCTTCTTCCCCACTGCCGCCGAGAAGCGTGCCGGCTGCAGCAGCTTTACCAGTCGCCTCCAGCGCTCCCGCTGTTCCATCATCGTGCCCGATGGGTCTACGAATATCGCCTGGCGCGTGTACCACAGGTTTGCGGCTGAAGTCGGAAGCACCTCGTTGTCTCGATACGCCTGCCCCGCCAATAATTCCGGATCGAGAGCCGAATGAATGAGTATGGTCGTCTTGGTCGCACCTGAGTCTCCAAGCACGAAAACAATCGGAAGGCTACTAAGATCCGTGCCGCGGCCGAGGGTCGACTGCTTTAGGCGGCGAATCGCTTCGCGAACCAGCCCATCAAGATCACCCGTTGAGCTTTCTTCCGATTCTCCTTCCCCCGCCGCTTCTTTTGCTTGCTTTATTTTGTGCTGATACCAGAACACAACTGCGGCCCCGATCAGGCCCAGGAGCGCCAGGACTCCGCGGAAGATCCACACCTCGGAGCCCTGCAGATGTAAAAATCTGCCGACAACAAATACCAAGATCAAATAGATCAGCAGAATTACACCGGTCACCCAGTACATCCCAACCCCCTATTTCAGCAGTCCAGCCGCCAAGGCCGAGAGTGACGACGCACCCGACATCAAAACAAACTTGTAGAGAATAAAGAGCACCAGGATCACTGCGAAGGTAATCAGAGCCACGCGACCTAGCAGCCGACTTACGCGATCGGTGTGCGAAATGCGAACGGCGTCCGCTGGAATGGCGCCACGCGGCGACAATGCTCCCAAAGGCCCACGGATGCGCCGGATCTTCTCCTGCGTTGCCGCCATCATCGACCGCAAGTCTCCCCCGGCGGCGTACCTTCCCTTGAACCCGAGCAACATACACAGGTAGTAGACTTCCAGCAGATCAGCGGTCTCCTGCGAGTCGCTGCGGTTCAGCGCCTTCTGCAACTCCTGGAAGAAAATCTCGCCAGCCAGTTGATGCCCAAATAGTTCCGCCTGCAGCGGCAGCCGTGGCCAGTTCACGAACACCGGATTTCGCGAAGTCAGCACCGACTCATCGAGGAACGCCACGACCGCAAAAATGACTTGCTTCACGTCCTCCGCGCTACAACCGCGGCTGCGCGCCTCCTGTTCGGCAACCCGCAAAGCTTGCCTCATCTGCGCGCGGAAGGTCTCAGCGTCCGACACTGCCTGCCGGTTGTACCGCAACCGCACCACAGCGGTAAAAACTTCCTGGAATCCCAGCGCGAGATTCCAGCCGCGCCGGTCCAGCGCCGGACTCGATCCTCGATAACTCCCCAGTGGTGTGACTTGTGATGAACTCATCTTAGGTCTCGAGCAAAACAATCAATTCCAGAGCCGGGGAAGGCAGTTCCCCCGGCACGTACACGCCTACACTTCGCGTGCGCATAATGTGCTCCCAGCAAGGACCATTCCGGTTGATCACAAAATACTGGCTATCCACCTTCGCAGAAACTGCAGCAGGCGGAACCTGGCGATGATCAAGCTTTAACCCCGGTAGGGCCCGTTTCACCAACTCGGGGACGAATTGCGATGAACACACTTTCACCAATTGCAGAGTCTTTGCAATCAGGTCCGCTTCCCCTACGTGCGACCGGATCCCAAGCATCCAGCGCGATGGACCCAGGCAGCGCTCGTCGCGCACTTCGCCTTCGTAGAAGTAGCGCGCCGCACCCTTCAACGGGATCACGATCGCCTGCGACGGAACAATGATCTCCAGATGCCGAAGGATATGTTCCTCAAGAGCACTGAAGCCCGGGCCGGGATCCGAGTGGTCATAAACCGGGAGAGTGCGCGGGTTTGAATCGAGGCTGAACGTGCACAGAGCTCCGGCAAGTCGAGACATTTCGCGGAATAGGTCCTCCGGATGTCGGTGCTTCGCCAACAAAATATGTCGCAGCGGCGTAAGGCTCGAATTGATCGCGTGCAGAAACCAGAACTGTGCCACCTGCCGGGCCGACATCCCGGTCTGAAACTTCTCTCCCGACTGCTGCTCCTGGGTCACAACGGCACTCTTCTCTTCCAGGATTTCCACCAACCGCTGCAGCATGGAAGCTAGGCGCTCACTGGCGCTCACTCGGAGGCAGGGCGGAACAAACGCAGGATCGTAAACGAAATGGCCAGACTGATCTCGCATCACCCGCGCGATGGGCAGGGTCAGGAGGTTCTCTTCGGGGCTGGAGACCACCACCAGCCGTATGTTTTTGCGGCCCATCTGCACCGGCTTGGGCTCCAGGCCCGTGGTTTCATCGTGAACTAACTCGGTTGTGCTGAGATAGCGCGCCTTTCCAGACGGAAAGGGATCCAAGTCGCAATTCTGCTTCCCCGAAACCCACTGCGGAATTGCCAGTGCGACAGTCAGGCTATCCGTGGTCGGAAGAAACTCCTCCACGATGTTGTACGGATCAGGACGTGGGTCGCACTCCGGAATATCGAATGGCAGCCCATCCTGAAACATTCCGCGCCCGTGCAACAGGCTCACCGTGCCATTGCGCAACGCGTCGGCATCCAACTGGCAAGCGGCCAGGCCGTATGCGTCCCGCCACAGGCTGCTCGTAGCAAAGTGGACGGACTCCTCGAAATACCGGTTTTGCGCTTGGAAATGGTGGGGCGCCAGATACATCCCCTCCGCCCACACTACTCTCGACAGCAACTTCATGCCGCTTCACCTGTTACTAGGGGGAATTTTTCGTTTTGTGCTTCACCGCCCGACAGGAATCTGTGCGTCGCGGCAAGTTCACGTCTGGCCAGCGATGCTAGGCGGATAGCTTCTCAATGTCAAGATTCGCGCCTCCCCGGGACCTGATCGTAAAACAACAGACCCCTTTAGTCTGAGCAGAATGAGAGGAGTGACGATGGAGTCGGGTTTCAGATCCAGATTTGGCGAGCTCGGGTTGGAAGCAGCCTTGGCCCGTGGTAGCCTATTTCGAACGAGGCACACCCTGTCGGGAATAACGCCATCCGGGGGTTCCCAGCTTTTTCATGACGTTCGAACCCAAGCCGCCGCGACCGTCCGTATCTATCTCATCTCAAGGGACTTCATCCGATTCTGCAGACAGCCCTAAGGCGCAACTTTCCAGCTCCGGCGGGGTTCAAACTGGTGTGAGCACAGCCGCACTTGATCGGTCTATGTTCTTGGCTGCCACGCCGCAAGTGCCGAGCGTTTTTACCGCCGGCCCCGGAGCGGACTCGCAGTCCGACGCCGACATCATGCTCCGCGTCAAAGCGGGTGACCAGTCGGCTTTCGAGTACCTGGTGCAGAAGTATCGCCGTCCGATGGTGAGCTTCATGTACCGGATGGCCCGGAACTCGGCTGCGGCCGAGGACTTGGCGCAGGAAGTTTTCCTGCGTGTGTATCGCTCCCGAGAAACGTACGAAGCGAGTGCGAAATTTTCGACCTGGCTGTATCGTATTGCGACGAACCTCGCGGTCAATCATGCCCGAGATTCGCGTCACGAACGACCCGAGGTTCAGGTCAGCCTGGACGAGCCGGACGACGATACCGGCACCACACTGGAACTGCCCGACGCCTCGTTGAACGCGGAGCAACAGATGGTGCGCCGCGAGCGCATGCAGGCGATCCGGCGAAAAGTCGAGGCTTTACCAGAGCAGCAGCGGCTTGCGGTCATCATGCATAAGTACCAGCAGATGGACTACAAGCAGATTGCCGATGTACTGAAGAAGAGCGAGTCGGCTACAAAGTCATTGCTCTTCAGGGCGTATGAGACTTTGCGGGACCAGTTAAAAGAATTCATTTAGCAAGATTGATTTGTGTGAAGAAACATTGGCGAAGAATGTGAAGGGGAAGCAGTCATGAAATGCGAGGAGATTGGTGAAAGGATGCTCGATGTTGCGGCTGGCCTCAGCGAGCCTACGAAGGAAGAAAGCAGTCATTTGGCAAGCTGCACCGCTTGTGCAGAACAGTTGAAATCGATTCGATCCACTATGTCGCTGCTCGATCAGTGGCACACTCCGGAGCCGTCGCCGTATTTCGATGTGCGCCTTCAAGCCCGCTTGCGAGAAGAAATGGCCAAGCCGCAAGCGGGATGGTTACACTGGTTCCGTCGTCCCGCGCTGGCCGCCGCGCTTACAGTGATCCTCGGAATTGGCATTGGACTGTTCTTTACACACGGCAACGGACCAGTTCCTGCGCGACCCCCAGTTGCTGAGGTCGGAAGCGCGGTGAGCGACTTACAAACGTTGGAAAAAAATAACGAGATGTATGCCGATTTCGAACTCCTGGATGATTTGGATCTCCAGCAGAATGTCGTAGCAACGCCCCAGAACGCTGACTAGCGACAGATGGTGCACAGATCGACGAAAGGGCACCGAACAGCAATGAAATGGGAGGCACACATCACGGGCTTGGACATCGCTCTGCTGGCGATTGCCATCGTGCTCCCCAGCCTCAGTTTGGCGCAAAAAAACGTACCTCGCGCAGCACCTGCACGGCCGGTCCCTATGCCACAGCAACATGTGTCGCGCCCGCAGACGCCGCTACCGTCGCGTCCACAGGGAGTAGCTCCACGGCAGCAGGGCCACGCGGGCGATTGGTTGCGCCAGCACAAAGATCTGCCTCCCGAAGAGCAGGAGCGGGCTCTTCAGAATGATCCGAACTTCCACCGGCTATCGCCGCAGCAGCAACAACACCGCCTTCAGCAGTTGCGTGAGTTTTCCAGCCTGCCCCCTGCGCAGCAGTTGCGGATCCTTAACCGCATGGAGACATGGGAACACTTGACGCCTCAACAGAAGCAGGAGGCGCGCCAAGTCTTCAGCCAGATGCGGCAACTTCCGCCTGACCGCCGGCGCTTGGTGCACAAGGCAATTGACGACCTCAGGGGCATGCCCCCTGATCAGCGCGAACAGATCATCAATTCCGACCGCTTCAAAGGGATGTTCTCTGATCACGAACGCGACGTGATGCGAGATGCCACCCGACTTCCCCTCGCCCCCGCCGACAGCGGAGATCAACCCGGGACACAGGAATGAGAACCGGGCGTCGGGCGTCGGACCTCAGGCGTCAGGCGGCAGACCTCAGGCGTCAGACCTCGGACCTCAGCAAGTACAATCCTGATTCTTCTCGGCACTGCCCCCGACTATCATTCAAGAGAATTCCGCACCGCGGTTCCGCACCAGAGAAGAGTAATGTCGACGCCCGAACTCTGAGGTCTGAAGTCCGAGGCCTGACGCCTGAAGTCCGAGGTCCGAAGTCTGAGGTCTGCCGCCCGACGCCCGACGCCGCTCTTACGACCGCAACATATTCCGCGCAATAAAGAACACGTTCGCCGGACGCTCCCCCAGCCGCCGCATGAAGTACGGATACCATTCAGTCCCGAATGGCACGTAAACCCGCACTCGCCAGCCGTCGCGCACCAGGCTCTGCTGCAGGTCGCGGCGGATGCCGTATAGCATCTGGAATTCAAACGAATCGCGTGCAAGCTTCTCGCGGGTGGCGAACGCCTGGGCTTCGCGAATGATGTTTTCATCATGGGTGGCCAGGCCGTGATAGATCCCGCTCTTCATCAGGATCTTCATCAGCTTGATGTAGTTCGCATCCACTTCTGCTTTGCTCTCGAATGCGATGCTGGCCGGCTCTTTATAAGCCCCTTTGCATAGGCGAATCCGAATCCCCTCTGACAGCAATTTCTCTACATCTCTTTCCGAGCGTTTCAGGTATGCCTGAATCACGGTGCCCACGCTGTTCGCGTGACCCGCCCGGCTGTGCAACTCATGCACGAAATCGAGCGTGCGCTCTGTGTACGGAGAGCCCTCCATGTCGACGCGCACGAATCCCGGCGGATTCATCGACGCAGCCTTGGCCACCAGTCCGCTCACAAGATCGCGAGCCAGCGCTTCATCCACGTCCAGCCCCATGTGGGTCAGCTTCAGACTGATGTTGGCGTTGAGCCCTTTGGCGGCAATCGCGTCGAGAATCTCGTGATACAAATGCGCGCTGTGCCGCGCTTCCTGGAGATTCGTAACGTTCTCACCGAGGTCATCGATACTTACGCTCATGCCGGCGCGATTGACTGCCTGTGTGACCCGAACCGCGTCCGCGATATCTGTTCCAGCCACAAAGCGGCCGGAGACCCGTTGCCCGATCGCGGAGCGCTCGGCGAAACTCCGCAAAGTACGATTCTCGGAAAGATGGACGAATAAGGTCCTCAACATGGAGTCCCTGCCACCTCGAAATGAATTGGTTTGTGCAACAGAAGAAAGGTAGTTTTCGTCGGGATTAGGAAGACCACAGAATTTTGTATCACAATCCGGACTTATCGGGTGTGATCCAACTCGCACCTGCAGTTGAAGGCGGACGGGAATGTCGAACCGAGCATTCCCGCCTCTTGTCCACCGATACTTACCAGGTGTAACGCGCGGCGTAGGTGATCACTTTCTCGCCGTCGGGAGGAATGGTCACTGCAAATTCGACTGTCTGACTATCCTTTTTCTTGTACTCGTCAGATTTCGCGGTGATCTCCCAGTTCTTGCCGCGATAGAGATGCTCGACCACGCGCACCTC
>DATEHP010000401.1:0-3732 GCA_035279505.1 Candidatus Sulfotelmatobacter sp.
GCCAGCAGTCCGCCCGCATGGGCATAGATCAAGTGCCCGGAGGAGACATATTTCGCATCGGTGCCTCCTTTTACTAAGACCCGTTGCTCGCCCGTTTCGAGCGATTGAACGCCGATCTGCGCGTCGTCGAAGCTGGCGCCCGTCCAGATGGTGAAGAGCACCGCTTTGCCGCCAGGCAGAACCTCCGGCCAGCGATGAGAAAGCTCCCCCGCCGCTAGCGCGGTCAAAGGCTGCGGTGCGCCACCGGCAGCCGAAACGCGATACAGCCCCACCGCGGAAGACGGTGAGAAGATGATTGTATTATCGGGGCTCCAGCTTCCCCCGCGATTTTCGGGCGCGCCACAGAGCGTTAGAGGCATCCCACCGTTCAGCGAGACCGTCTTCAGTTTGCCGCCGGCAAAAAATCCCACCGATTGTCCGTCGGGGGAGAAGAACGGATTCTCCGCATCCTGCGTGCCGGGAATCGGCGCGGCATCGAAGCGGTCCATCGAGCGCAGGTAAAGTTGAATGCCGCCGGAATGGATTGCCGCATACACGAGATGGGAGCCATCGGAAGATATAACCGGGCTGGGGCCGAGCGCCAATTGGTCGCCCGGTGGCAGTGCAATCGCGACTCTTGCCGTCGGCGGCGTTGCGGGCGCTGGCCGAAGCAGCAGCCTCAAGACCCCGCCAACGCCGATGGCGGCTAAAATCGTCAGGACCCAAGCAATTGGCCGGAACTTTCGTCTCGCGGCGGGCCCGGCGGTTACAGGCGCCGCGTTTGAAGAGACGGAAGAGGAGGCGGATGCCTCGTCGATTTCGATGCCGGCATCCCCCATGTCCCGTAGACGGCGGCTGGCGTCCTTCTGCAAGCACCGGCGCAGCAGGCTAATCACTTCCGCCGGCGTCGCAACGGGCAGCGCCTGCCAGTCCGGCTCGCGGCCGAGGATCATGGCAATGGTGTCGGAAACAGTGGATCCCGCAAAAGCCCGCCGGCCTGTTAGCGTTTCATAGAGGACGCATCCGAAGGACCATATGTCCGTTCGCTTGTCCACTTTTTGCCCGCGCGCCTGCTCCGGACTCATATATGAGGCAGTGCCGAGGATTGCGCCTTGCATCGTGGACGCCGAACCGATCGTGGAAGACGATTCGGAAGGAGGGTCGCTCTCCGCATTTTCCGCGAATCCCTTGGCCAGGCCAAAATCCAATACCTTGACCTTGCCTTCCGGCGTGACCTTCACGTTGGCGGGTTTCAGGTCGCGGTGAACAAGCCCCTTCTCATGCGCGGCCTCAAGGGCGGCAGCCACCTGCCGGCAGGCGCTCAATCCTTTTTGCAAGTCGAGTGGTCCAACGGCGAGCAGTTCGGCGAGCGTCTTGCCCGGCACCAGCTCAAGCACCAGGTACTGAAGCCCGTTCGATTCCTCAAAATTATAAATGGCCCCGATGTTGGGGTGGTTCAGCGCCGCAAGAAGCTGCGCCTCGCGTTTGAAACGCGCGAGGTGCGCGCGGTCGTGAACGAAGGCGTCCCGCAGCGTCTTGATGGCAATTTCGCGGCCCAGTTTCGTATCCCGCGCACGGTATACCTCTCCGATGCCGCCTGCGCCGATGAAGGCGAGGACTTCGTAAGGGCCCAGCCGCGTGCCAGTGGCAAGAGCCATTTGAAGACGATTATAGTCTCGCGTCCGGGACCGCAACAACAGGTGACAGCCTGGCCAGCCCGTGGCGAACCTCTCTCCTTAGGGAAGCCTAGGCACATCGTATCCCCCCTCGTCGTTGAGGTAGTAATCCAAGAGGACGGGTGGAAGCAAGCAGAGTTCGAGGGGCGAGCGCGGTTGGAGCCGCTCGATGATCTGCCAAGGGCTGAGGTTGTCTTTGTGGGAGTTGGGGCGGACGAGGTTGAAGTAGAGCTGGTAGGTGTGGGTTTTGGCGAGGAAGTCGCCGCGGCCGGCGAAGTTTTCCAGGTCGAAGAACTCGTCTTCTTCCAGGCGATGGACGGTTTCGACGTCACTCTGATAGGTGTGAGCAGCGGGAGGGATGCGGACATGCTGGCTGTCGCCGAGGGCTTGGGGAAATTCGCCTTTGAACTCGCCACCGTAGCACCTCGGGAACGAGGGTGTTTTTACTAACGAGCGGGTGGTGGACCAGCCTGGCTGGAGGGAGCGAAGCGACCGGCAGCCAGGCTGGTCATGGTCAGTCGAAGTCTCCTGTACTGTGAGTGTGTTCAGCATTCACTAAAGGAGACGGACCAACCATGACCAATCCGCAGAGTACGCCGGAAGCCGTTGTCTGGGTAGCCATCGATGTCGCCAAGGATCGCCACGAAGCTCTCATCGAGGCGCCCGGAGGGAGGAGCCGAAAGAAGTTTCGTGTGCAGAACACGGCCGAGGAATTTCGGGCCTTTGCAGAGTTTCTGCACGGTCTGGCCTTGCCCATTTGGATTGGGTTCGAGCCGACGGGTAACTACCATCGAGCGCTTGCCTATTTCCTCGACTCCGAGGGGTTTCATCTCGAACTCGTTTCTTCCGTCGCTTTAGCTCGCACGCGAGAAGCCATGCACAACTCTTGGGATAAGAACGATCCGAAGGATGCCCAGGTTATCTTGCACCTTCTCAAAGGGCGGCTCACCCAGCACTTTCATGACCCGATGGTGCACAACCTGAACGATCTCCAGGAACTTTCGAAAACACATCATCATATTTCTTTGGAGAAGACTCGCACTCAACATCGCCTGCTGACCCACTACTTGCCGCTCTATTTTCCGGAGATCGCGCGCTACCACTCTTCGTCTCGCTCGGAATGGTTGTGGAACTTGCTCATCCAGTTTCCGACCCCTCGAAGCATCACCTGTCTCTCCAGAGACGAGTTCGTTCGGAAGGCGTGGAACTTGGTTGGCCGCAAGGTCGCGAAAGAGCGCATTTTGACTGATGTTTATCTCACCGCGCAGTCTTCCGTTGGTCTTCCTGCCGAAGAGAACTCCGAGGCCGTCGCCATGCTTCGTTTCGTGCTGCGCCAGCTCCTTACCCTGTGCCAGTTGCGAGCTACCATCGAGAAGAGGGCGGACAATCTGCTTTCCAGCAACGAGGACTATCAACGACTGCGGCGCATTCCAGGGATCGGACCGATCTCGGCTTTGACTATCCTCGCTGAGGCGGGGGACCTGCGACGGTTTTCTCATCACCGGCAGTTCCTCAAATTCTGCGGTTTCGATCTCGCCACCGAACAGTCGGGGCAGTTCCGTGGCCTTTCCCGACTTTCCAAGCGCGGCAACGCTCGACTGCGCGCCGTCTTTTGGATGGCGGCCAGCGTTGCTGTACGCATGCGCGAAAACAGTTTCCGGGCCAAGTTCGAGCGCTACATGCGAAGCGATCCGGGCAGCACAGACCGTAAGCGAAAAGCTTACGTCGCTGTCGCCGCCAAGATCGCCCGTGTAACCTATGCGCTCATCCGGTCCGGAGCCGATTACCGCTGCTTCCATGAAGTGGCGGTGCCAGGTGGAAGAACCCGTTCTGCACGGGCCGTGGAGGCGATTCCGACCTCGTAGATAATGTGCGGGTCTTCCACTTGGAAGGGACTTCGTTTTAAGTACAGAGAAGGCCGCGGAAATTCAGCGGACCTTGTGTCGCTATGGTCGAGTGCCATTCCTGTTGTCTGTGGAAGCCACTTGGATTTAGACTGCCATCGCGCCTGAAATCAGACGCACAGGAGATCTTTGCCCTGACCTCTTTGTAGCACTCCGTAGTTAGTACGTTGTCG
>DATEHP010000402.1:0-51120 GCA_035279505.1 Candidatus Sulfotelmatobacter sp.
CCGCAGCCGAAGGCTTCGGAGGCAGTCGTCAAGGTCAATGTCGCGGGAGTGAATTCCATCGACGGCCACTTCCGCGACGGCCGTCTGCGCACGCCGCTGCCATTCATTCCCGGGCAGGAAGGCGCGGGCGTGGTCACGGCGGTCGGCCCGCAAGTGAAGGCGCTCAAGGTAGGCGACCGCGTGGCCTGGAGCGGGACGCTGGGGTCGTACGCCGAATATGTCGCAGCCCCTGAGGAACATCTGGTGCCGGTACCGGCCGAGATCAGCGACGACCAGGCGACCGCTGCGATGATGCACGGGCTTACGGCGCACTATCTCGTCACGGACGCCCACAAGCTGAAAGCCGGCGAAACGGCGCTGGTGCATGCCGCGGCGGGTGGCGTCGGGTTGATGGTCGTGCAGATGGCGCACGCCATCGGGGCGCGCGTAATCGGAACCGCTTCGAGTGACGAAAAGGCGCAACTGGCACGCGAAGCGGGCGCGGACGAGGTGGTCGTCTTCACTCGTCAGGATTTCGAGTCCGAGGTAAAGCGTCTGACCGGCGGCAAGGGCGTTGAAGTCGTATACGACGGCGTCGGAAAAGCGACCTTCGAGAAAAATCTGAACGTGATGCGTCTGCGCGGGATGCTCGTGGTCTACGGCATGTCGAGCGGGGCCGTTCCCCCGGTGGATCCGGCGAAGCTTTCAGAGAAAGGATCGCTCTACATGGCGCGCACAACGCTGGCGCATTTTACCGCCACGCGCGAAGAGTTGCTGGCGCGGACCTCGGCATTGTTCGGCCTGATTGCCGAAGGGAAACTGAAAGTGCGGATCGCAAAGAAGTATCCGTTAGCCGAAGCCGCGCAAGCCCACCGCGACATGGAAGCTCGCACCTTGGCGGGAAAACTGCTCCTGGTCGTGTCATCCTGAGCCGCAGCTTTTGGCGGCGAAGGACCAATGCAATGGCCGGCAGTGTCGATGTTGCCGGCGAGTGCCGAGGCCCTTCGGCGCAAGAATCGTCTGAGGATGCTTGGGCTACCGCCGCGAATAGTTTCTTACATACCGCGGTACTTCTCGCTTCTGCTCCAACTTCGGATCGCTGATCGCGTCTCCCGCTTTCATCTCCAGCGGCAACACTCCAGCCCACGTAGGAAACCCTAAGTCCTCCGCGTCGTCAATCGGAGGCCCAATCCGCACCTTCGCGGAGAATTCTTCAATCACCACTCGCAGCACCGACGTAGCCTTCAGTTCGCGCTCGTTGGGCTGGCGTGCATCGGTCCAGCGTCCCGGCAGAATGTGTTCGGAGAGAACGCGCAAGGCCGTCAGCTTTTCTTCCGCATCGTCTACCAGCGTCGCTTTCCCCAGGATCACCACCGAGCGGTAATTCATCGAGTGATTGAAGACCGAGCGCGCGAGCACCAGTCCATCGAGTAAAGTAACCGTCACGCACACCGCCACCCCTTCCTTCATCTGGCGCAGCATGCGGCTGGCCGCCGATCCGTGGATATAAAGGTTCGAGTCGTTGCGCCCGTAAGAGGTCGGAATCACAAACGGCTGGCCATCGACCACAAATCCTACGTGGCAGATAAATCCTTCGTCGAGGATGCGGTACGCGGCCTCGCGATCATAAACACCGCGCTCGGATTCACGGACTACACGCGTCCGCTGGGTTGGCATCTGAGTTTCAGGCATGGAGGCACGGACTCCGGGGCTAGCGCCAAGGATGGGTGAAGGAAAAGTGTAACATCGGGCGTCAGCCCTCGGACCTCAGGCGTCAGATCTCAGAGTTCAGCCCGAGCCACTCGCGCACTGGGATCTCCCCTTCTGCGACCTCCGCTTCAGTTGTTCCCGGTCCCGGAGGGACCACCGATAGTAGCCCGCCAGTTTCACTGGCGGGTTGCGTCCGCTCAATGCCCCTCGTGCCGGAGGCACGACTGAACCATCCCAGTTATGGTCGAGCCGTGCCGGCCCCCGGGCGCGACTCAGCCAGGAACGAAAAATCTGGCCCCTCATTGCAGTCCGAGGTCCTGGGTCTGAAGTCCGACGCCCGAGGTCCGACGCCACCGGGCTACAATAAATTCTGCCGCTGGCCTTGTTCATCGATTACTTAGAACGATTTATGCGCCTCTTTTTTTGGGCCCTCCTGATTCTCGTCTCCGTCGCCAGCCGTGCGGCTGAGATCAAGGGCAAAGTTACGAATGCGCTTGGAGGAGAAGCATTGGGACAAGTGGAAGTCTCGGTGCTTGGAACAAAAGTCAGCGTCATCACCTCGCGCGACGGTGAGTTCACCATCCCAAGTCTCGCTCCAGGAAAGTACATCCTGCGGCTGAATGCGGTCAGCTACCGACTCCTGACCGTTCCCTTTACTCTTGCGACCGATGCCGACATCAAGGACTTTTCCATCACCATGGTGCCCGACAACTTCCATCATGCCGACAGGGTGGAGGTGCGCGGAGATCTTTTCCAGGTTTCCGATTCTCCGGCAACCACTGAGATCAATCTGACCAGCTCGGAAATCCGCGAGACTTCGACCGTGTTTGCCGATGATCCGTTTCGCGCCGTGCAAACGCTTCCGGGCGTTTCCGCAGAGGGCAACAACGAGTTCTTCGCAGAATTCTCGGTGATGGGCGCGGCGTTCCCCAACGTCGGCGTCTACATCGATGACGTGGTCGTGCTCAATCCATTTCATGAGATTGGTAATTTTAGTGAGGGGGCCTCGCTGGGTGTGCTCACCAGCGAAGTGGTGGAGGAGATGAAACTGCTGCCCGCCGCGTTTCCCGAACGGTACGGAGACGCAGACGGAGCCGCCCTCGACATTCACACCCGTGATGGCAGCCGCAGCGCCCCGCTGTTCCGAGTCACCGCCGGAATCGCCGCCAGCGAAATCCTCGGCGAAGGCTGGTTCAACCGTTCGCGAAAGGGATCGTGGCTGGCTTCAGCGCGCAAGAGTTACATCAATTATCTGATCCACGGCCGGATACAGGACGCCGCCAACGTGGGATTCGAGGACGCCAACCTGAAGCTGAGTTATGACCTCACGGCTCGCCAGAACCTGAATTTGTTTGTCACCGATGGTCACACGACCATGTCGATGAACGATCAGGCGGTGCTCGAAAATGTTCAATACGCCAGTGGCAACAGCGATTTCACACTCGCTCGTGCGGGATGGCGTTGGGCTCTAAGCCCGCGCGTGCTGTTAGATGCTCGCGCTGCCTACATTCGGGAGCCCGACGAACTATTCAACAACGTGAGCACCTTGCTCACCAAGACTGACCATCGGGAGTGGGTCGGCGGCGCTGGTGTTTCGTGGGCATGGGCACAGGATCACGTATTGCAGGCGGGATTATCCGAACGTCGGATTCGGGACAGCGAATATCAGGTTGGCGTCACGACCAGTGGCCAACTGCAGCCGTTCTCCTACGCCGGATCGGGATTACGCCAGACCGGGTATGTGGAGCAGGCTTCCGGATTGCTCCACGGGCGGCTCCATGTTCTTGGAAGCCTGCGCTGGGAGCGGTTTCAGGAATATCTTCCGCAGCAGTTCTCGCCGCAGATTTCACTGGCGCTGCGAGCGGCGCGCAATACGGAGCTTCAATTCGCCGCGGGAAAGTATTCGCAATTCTCCGACTTCTCTTTCGGCCCACCGTCGGGACAATGTGTCGCCGAAGCCACATTTCCAGTGAAGTCGGAGCATTACAGTGCAGCTGTCGAACAGCGGCTCGGGGAAAACACGCGAGTCCGGCTACAGGTTTTCGAGAGAAGAGGTTTCTTTTCCGTGGGGATAACTCCTCTCAGCCAGTTGGAGTCCACATCGTGCCCGGTAGTGCAGCCGGTTTCGGGCGGCACTTTCAAACGGGACTACGCGCGCGGCGCACAACTGATTCTGCAAAGACGCAGCGCCAATCGTTTGTCGGGGTGGATCGGGTACACTCTGCTGGCCGCCAGGCAGCGCCAGTATCAGATCGCGGTGCCGTTTCCGCCATTTTCCCAATTGTCTGATTCCAATTTTTATTATTCCACTCTTGAAGACCAGCGCCATTCTCTGAGTGTGTTCGCTACCTACCGTCTGCGCCCGACACTCAATCTCAGCGGAAAGTTTCTATATGGATCGGGATATCCAGTACCGAGCGGGACCTTCGTACAGATTGGCAACGGTCAGTTTGTTCCGACCGGGATCAATACCACCCGGCTTAGCGCTTATCAAAGGCTTGATGTCCGGACAGATAAAGACTGGGCCTTCCAGCGCTGGAAGCTCACGTTGTATGGCGAAGTATTGAATCTAGCCAATCACTACAACGGCCGGTTCGCGTATGAGTCTGGAATCGATCCAAACACGGGCAAGGTGTTGGTCAAGACGCTTCAGGGATTGCCGATTACGCCAACTGTAGGAGTGGCAGCGCAGTTCTGAAGCGCAAGCGTCCCGCGTCACCCCGAGATGGACCGAAGTGCTAAGGTTGCCCCATCCTTCTTTCGCGTTCTTTGCGAAAGAGGGTGGGGATTTTGACTTTCAAGAGTCCTAAGGCCCCGAGTCCGATCTTTCCTACCAGTTCAACTTCATCGCAAACTGGAATTGGCGCGGGTCGTAGGCTGCGGTGGCCTGGCCGGCGTTGGTAAAGAGTGGGCTGACTGCCGCGACGTTCATTTTGTTGGCGATGTTGAACACGTCCGCGATCAGATCCACGTTCATGCGCTCGCTGAAGTTGATGCGCTTGGAGACGCGAATATCGTCGAAAACGGTCCAGGGCGTGAGACCTGCGTTGCGGCCCAGGTTGCCGTCGAGTTGCAGAAGCGTGGGCGTGGTTCCGGTCAGAACGAAGCGGTTGATGCACGGCTCCTGGAACGTGCCCGTCGGCGAGAACCTGGATTTATAAACTGTACCGCAGGTCGGATCGACTGTTGTGTTGGGGCGGACGGTCAGAGACTCCAATTGGAGATTGTCTTGAACGGCGGTGACGATGTTGAAGGGCCGGCCGGAAGAGACCTCAATTACTGGAGCAAAAGTCCAATCACTCAAGAGCTTCCTGCCGAAGTTGCCGCTCAGCTTACCGGTTTGATAGACGGCGCTGAAGACGAAGCGCTGGCGCTGATCGAACAGAGATGAGGAGCGCTCCAGGGCTGGGAAATAGCTGTCCTGCGGCGTGAGCGTGGACTGCAAATCGGTGGAGTCGTCGATGGCGTGCGACCAAGTGTAAGACGCTAGCAGTTCGTAGTGATTGCTGAAACGCTTGCGCAGGTTCGCGGTCAGGCCGTGATAGATCGAACTGCCGTTGGAGTAGTTGGCGTCCATGTCGCCGAAGGGGACGCAGCCGGTGAATGAGTTCGGATCGCAGTTCGTGTTGAACCCCTGGCTAGCCAGAGTCGGCAGAATCACCTGCGTGGCGAGGCCCACGCAGGCAGCTCCTCCCGGGACGAAATTCTGATAGAAAGCCGCGATCGACGGGTTCAGTCCGCCGGGACGAAAGAAATTCATCAGTGACGCATCTATATAAGGGGCGCCGGCAGGAGAAACGCCGCACCCGCTTACGGTGAATGGGCTCGCGGGAGTCTGTCCCGAGGCGAGTGCGGCATTGAAGTTGGCCACCATCAAGTCTCCACGGACCGTGCTGGCGTTGATCGGCCGGTTCAGATGGCGACCGCCATTAAAGTTATAGGCAACACTCAATGCGAATCCGCGTCCCAGGTCCCGCTCCAGCGTGAGATTAGCCTGCTGGGCGTAGGCGTAAACGAAGTTTTTGGACTGCGGATATCCGAAGGGCTGGAAGGCCAGCGGCAGGAAGGTGGGATTGGTGGACGCCAGGTTCAGGTAATTCTGGTTCAGGAACACGGATTGAGGAAAGTTCAGAGACTGGAATTGCTGCTGGTCCGGCAGGTAGCCGAGATTCGTATTCGCTTGCGGATAGAACGAAGGCGCACAGGGTGGTTGCCCCTGAAATCCCTGGAAGATCGGCCATGCGTTCAGGTTGGCCGGATTGCCTGCGCCACTGCAGAATCCGGTACCGCCAAAGGCCAATTGTCCGCTGGACGAACCGTCGGATGCGTCGCCGAGGAAGTACAGTCCCAGCAGCGGGTGGTCATAGAATAGGCCGTAGGAAGCACGGATGACGGTCTTGCCATTGCCTGCTGGATCCCAGGCAACGCCGAGGCGAGGTTGAAAGTTGTTCTTATCGGTCTGAATCCCCTTTTGTAATCCCAACAGGTGATAGGCGGAAAGGGCGAGCCCTTGAGGCTGTTTGAACTTCGGCGGGATCTCGACATCGTAGCGCACCCCAAAATTCAGAGTGACGTTGGAACTGACCCGCCAGGAGTCTTGCCAGAACACACCGATGGGAATGTTCTTGAACGTATCGCTGGGGCTGCCCAACCCCTGCACGAACTGCCCGGGCAGGCCAGCGCCGTAAGACTGCACGGGCGAGAGGCCTGGAAAATCAGGCAGGGTGCCGGGGGCCGGGTTGACGAAGCCGAAGGCTGCGATATACGAAGGTGGAGTGGCGCCAAAATCGTAAACCCCGCCGTAGTTAACGGTGAACGTAGCCTGCAGCGGAAGGTAGTTAACGTCTCCGCCGAACTTGGTGTTGTGTCGGCCGATGCTCCAGGAAAAATTGTCGGTGAACTGGTATCGCTTTTCAATGCGCTGGATATAAGAATAAGGCTCGCGGCCAAAATAGCCGAAGCCCGGAATGTTGACGGCGGGGTCGGCACCCGCGGGAATTTGCGTGTTGTAAAAGTAGGAGAGACCGCGGCGGGCATACTGAAAGCGGAACTCGTTGATCTGGTGGGTGCCGATGCTCCACGTGTCCTGCACAGTGCCAGCTACGTCGCGATAGGTTTGTTGCGAAGTGCGCGAGTACGCGTTCTGCCCAAAAGGCTGGTCTTGGCCGCTGCCTTCGATTCCCGTGACCGTGCTGGGGCTAACGTTCACGCGCAACATCAACCGGTTAGTATTGCTCACGTTGTGGTCGAGACGCAGCGAATAGAGACTGGTGCCTTCAAAGACCGGGAAATTGCCGGCCTGTGACGCCAGCGACTGGTAGGAAGCAGGAACAAAGCAACCCGGTGGCTTGCAACTGGAAGGAAAGCCCGCCAGTTTAGGGACGCCACCGGTCAAAACGGCGGGCCACTCTCCATTCACCGCCATCCCGGACGACGCGCCTGCGAAACCCGCGTATGCCACGAGTTCCCCCGCATAGGCCGCACTGGCTGCCGCGGTGCCCACAACCGCGGGATTACTGAAGAACGAGGTCTGGTCCGGTGTGAGCTGAAGGGTCACCGTTCCTGGAGGAAGTAGAGGATTGTACTGTCCCGTGTCATTGAAAATTCCGGTGACGTCAAAAGGCTGCAAGCCGAAATTGTCGGTGCCGATGCTGGAAAATCCTGTCTCGTGCCGGCGAGTGATCTCGTAGGAAAAGTAATAAAACGTCTTGTCCTTCTTGAGCGCGCCACCGAAGGCTGCGCCCGCCTGCACGCGCGTGTAAGCCGGATTCTTTACCGTGCTGAACGGATTCACCGCCTGGAAGTTACGATTTCGCAGATATCCATAGACGTCGCCATGAAAATCATTCGATCCGGAACGCGTGATGATGTTGACCACGCCCCCGGAGGCGCGCCCGTATTCCGCCGCGTAGTTGTTGGTGATGATCTGGAACTCCTGCACCGCTTCCTGCGAGACGGTCGAACGCACGCCGTTGACCGAGTTGTCCGTGGCGTCTGTGCCGTCGACATTGACCAGGTTGGAGCGCGCGCGCTGGCCGCTCATGTTAAGGCCGGAGGTAGGAGCGGCGCCCAAGCTGGGGGCGGCGTCGTGCACTACCTGCGAATCCGTGAGTGTGAAGTTGATGTAGTTGCGGCCGTTGATCGGCAGATTATCAATGCGGCGCTGGCCGATGGTGTCAGTCGTGGAACTGCGCGAGGTCTCCACCAGTTCCCCTTGCGCCGAAACCTCCACCACCTCTGTCCCGCCAGAGACACTCAGTGCAACCGGCAATTCCACCAGACCGCCGACAGTGATGGCTACGCCCGTATTTTCAATCTGGCCGAACCCAGCCGCCGAAACCTTCACCGAATACGTCCCCGGCGGCAGGAGTTGAGCGCTGTACCCGCCCTGTCCATCGGAAGTCGCGACGCGCTCCAAACCTTTGGCCACATCGCGCACGGTCACGGTTGCATTGGTAACCACCTTGCCGCTGGGATCTTTGACGGTGATGTGGAGATCGCCAGTAGCGGCGCCGCCCTGAGCGTTAGCCATCACCGAAAGCAGCAGGACGAGACACGACACCAGGACGACTTTGACTGTGCGGAACATGAGGTTCTCCCTTGCGCTCGCGAACGCGAGCAGACGGCACGACCAGTGCCACGGCAGATTGCCGATATACTCACTCGACCGTTAGACCTACTAAAGCCCCGGTGGTTTTTATAACAGAACCATGCTCGAAAACAAGTCAGGAATCGGCACCAGTCGTTTGTCAGTAAACGGAGGGTCAACGGCAGGGCGAATCGCAGACACCATCCCTGTTCCCTGTCAGTGCGCCGAGATCCGTACCGGGGCTGCGGGATTCTGCAGGCGCCCAAGCAGCATGGCGCGTCCGTTCAACTGTTCGTATCCATGCAGCACCGGCGCAGCGGCGAGAGCTGCGTGCGGCCAGGCGAGCGCGACATAAATTCGTAGCAGGGCGACGCTGGCATTGCGGCGCAGCAGAAGCGCGTTGTCGAGAAGCTGGCGCGCGGCGTCGACGGTCGCGCCATCAGGAGAGTTGAGAGCGGCTTGCCCGATCGCGACCAGCACTGCTGCGTTCCTTCCGGCAACGCGAATATACGCAGCGGCCGCGCGTAAACGTTCCCGCTGCACCCTGCGGAACGCTGCTGGGGAAAGACGGCGCTGCAAATACTCATTCTCAGCTGGATCGACCAGATTGCGAAATGCCTCGATATCGATCGGTTCAATTTTCTTAACGAGATCCGAGCCCGGGGAAAGCTGTAGACGCGTGGAAACGGTAATGCCCACGATTATGACCAGAGCAAACGCAGCGGCGATGACGAGAACCAATGCCAGTGTCATTGTTGTAACAGACGCTCCAATTCGCGGTTCCATACTGCCAGATTGTTTTCCGGCAACGGAACCACAGACTTCTTGACCACTTTCTGGGGAACAAGAACGTAATAGAGCCAGATCAGCACACAGAGGTGATACGAGCCCATATTCAGAAAACCGAACAAGGTCCGCGCGTGCTCGGATGGGCTTGCATTTGCAATGACAGCCCAGGTTGCCAGATGCACACACGATGAGATGCCGAAGCCTAACAGGATGCCAAATGACAACCTGTCCCACGCCAAATGAAAGTAGGCAGCGATAATAAAGAGAAGGACGATAAGGCCTAACTCAATGATAAATACGGTTTGTTCCAGGAGATGGACTCCGGAAATCAAAAACAAAGGGTTATCGCCGTGGGCAAAACCGGCGATTAGCCCCGCTAGCAGAACCAATGCGGCTCCAAACACACTGATCGCGACACTGCTGATACGGCTGATTGAGGGGTACTGAGTAAAAACTCTGGAGAAAATTTCGCCGATAACGAGGAACTTCAGAAGGCTCTCGAGCAGAAGGTTGGCCCAATCAATCCGCCAGAAATTTGGCTGAGAGATGAAAGGTGCGATGTCGGCCCCGTACACCGCAAGATCTCCCAAGGCCGCCAGGATCGCAAACGCGAGAAAAGCGGGGACCTGGCGCGACAAACCTCTCTTCCACACCAGAAATCCCACCGCCAAAAGAAAAAGGTTGGGTGCAACCCAGAGATAGTTCCAAAGGAATGAGTGCGCCTGCAGCATGGCGATGGTGAGGCACTATATCGCGAATCGCTGCATGCGGCAACGCTGGTACGAATCTTGTTCGGTTTTCGTAAGAGTGGCGATTTCGATGCGCCACTCCATTAAACCTGATGCAAAATCTCAGTGTCGGTTTACGGCTTGCACATTTTGCCGCTGCAACCGGTAGTGGTTCCTCCTCCGCCATCGGCCTTTACTACGGTTGGGGTTACCAAAGTGGTAAGAAACAGTACGGCTGCTCCGAGGACGAGTAGCACACGTTTCACGGTTATTCTCCTTTTTTAGTGAGAGTTGGACCGTGATCGTTTCATGGCTGTGACTACTGCGCAACGGCACAGAAGAACATTGAATTGTTCGGAATTTGTAACAAGATGAGCCTCAAATCAGCCCTACAGGACCTCAAGGAAACCACCCTTTCGGCTGTCTCGGGATGGCTGGGAAAACTGACCTACCTCGCATCCTTGCGCGGGGGGCAGGGACGGTATGAACACTGGGGGATGGAAAGCGTGCACGGCGTAGAATCATCAGCCCGCGCTCTGCGCCAGGCTCATATGGAGGTTGTCACCAGGGTTTTGCGAACGCCGCTGCCTTCCCTCCTGGAAGACCTGAAGGAATCGAGCGAAAGCAGTGGGGTCGCCGGGTCTGAATACGTGGAACAGATGCGCGGGCGGTTTACCGACCTCTTGCCGGAGGGCCGTCAGAACACGCCCGTGTCAACTCACCTTAATTCAATACTGGTGGCACTCTCGAGTTTGGAGAGGAATCGAGGGCGTGCCACTCGGTCAACTTCATAGCCACTCCCACCACCTGGCCGAGCACCTCGGCTTCCTGAGGATGGCGCAGAATGCGAACCGGGACTGGAGAAAGGGGGTGAGGCTGCAGAATGATCTCTTCGCGGCGCATGCTGCACCACGAACACGTATGCCCGTCGCGAGTTTCCACAAAATAAATGGGCCGCTCGTATTCGGAACGCCATGAACCTTCGAGCACGCGGTTGCGCGATTCATCCACCTGTATAAAACTCCCCGGCGGCAGGATCGGGTACATGGTGAAATCCTGCGTACCGACGTAGCCGTAAGTGAATTCGCTGTTGGCAAACTGAGCAAGATATGCGACGGGCACGAGTCCCCACTTTTCAACCATGCGGCCAAGATTGGTGGTGCGGCGCTCGTCGAAGCCGGGATCCATGCGCACCGGAACCTGCACCGAGGCGACTCCGGCTAATGCGTCGGAAACATGCGATTTTGGCGGGGAAACTAGTCCCAAGTCTGCCGGGATGTTGTTGAGGTCAACTCCGTACCACGCCATGAGTTCGCGAACGTCGCGCCGGTAAATGATCGCGAGCGTGTACAGGCGATAGATGCTGGGCAGTATGCCCTTGGTCTCGATATCCGAAAGGCGGCTCGGCGGAATCGAAAATTCTTCGTTGCGATATTTTTCCGCAATGCGCGCACTCGAGTGCTCGACGTCACGCATCGTGAGTCCGAGTTTTTCGCGAAGAGTGCGCAGGCTTTTGCCAGCGGGCAACATTCAAGAGGCCTCGTTCAAGTGACGGAAATCATATCAAAGGGCGGAGCGATTGTGTCTCACTTTGGGCAAAAATTTATGTACGTGGATCTTGTTACGAATTCCGAACACGCTGAAAGGCTCGTCGTATAAGGTGTCGCAGCCGCAATCGTGCGCCTTCGTTCGACAGGAAGCGTGCCCGCGCCTGCTGTGGAGAGTTTGCCGCTGTTCGGATTTCGTAACACTTCGGCTTTCGTAATCCCGTTCCTCTGGGGTTTTGCTCGAGGACCATCCGATCACGTTTATCTCCATCATCCTCTGCGGTCTCGTCCTGCCAACCAATCCCAAAGTCTCGGCACTTTCTCGGGATGACATTTGTCACGCCGATTGCGTGATGGATGGCACTGGCATGTCAATCCATCTTGCGCGACGATGCCATTACCGGATTCAAAGGGTCTCGAAGTCGGCATCCCGTACCGCAAGAGGTGAAACACATGATCGCAACTCCGGAGGAAGCCGTCATCACCAATCCCGCTGGCGCGGTTCAGGTGGTAGCCAGTCTTGATGGCGTCAACAAAAACTACGGCGACGTTCAGGCGCTCAAGGGCGTGAATTTTCGTGTGCGTGCCGGCGAGGTCGTGGCGCTCCTGGGCCCCAATGGCGCCGGCAAAACCACGGCGGTAAAACTCCTATTGGGGTTGTTGCAACCGAACACCGGTAAAGTGCGGGTTTTGGGTGGTGACCCGACGAATCCTGAAAACCGGATGCGCACGGGCGCAATGTTACAGGTGGGAAGAGTTCCCGAGACATTGCGCGTCCGTGAGCACATCGATCTGTTCTCGTCTTACTACCAAAATCCCATGCCGGCCGCGGCCGTTCTGGCGGCTGCCGGATTGGAGAATCTCAGCGAGCGTAAGTTCGGCGACCTCTCCGGAGGCCAGCGACAACGCGTCCTGTTTGCGCTCGCGATCTGCGGCAATCCCGATCTCCTTTTTCTGGACGAGCCGACCGTAGGTCTCGATGTGGAAGCCCGGCGCATGTTGTGGGAACAGATCCGGCGACTGGTCGCGCGCGGCAAGACGGTTCTGCTGACGACGCACTATCTGCAGGAAGCCGATGCGCTGGCCGATCGCGTGGCCGTCATCAACAAAGGCGAAATCATTGCGGAAGGAAGTCCCTCGGATATCAAGGCGCAAACTGCTGGTAAGCGGATTCGCTGCATCACCAGCCTCACGATCGACACGTTGCGGCAGATCCGGGGCGTCACGGAAGTAAAAGAAGATCGCGAGGCATTCGAAATTCATACTCGTCAAGCCGAACCGGTCCTGCGCGAATTGCTGGCGCGCGATGTAAATCTCTCGGGCTTGGAAGTGAGTGCAGCGGGCCTGGAAGAAGCGTTCCTGGCATTGACGCAAGATAGTTCGAAAAATGGAAATCACGAGAGCCTGTCTCATGAATAGCTTTGAAAAAATCGCTTTGCAAGGGCGCGGCTTCTAGCCGCGCCGCTGAGCCAAAAAAGACGTTCTAACGGAGGCACGATGAGCACCGCAACCATGGCACTGAGCAGCACACAGATTCAACGCTCACCAGCCCACACGGCGGCGATTTATCTCAAGGAAGCGAAGTACGAATTCCTGAAATATCTTCGTCTGCGGATGTACACCGTCTCGGTGCTGAGCTTTCCCATTATGTTCTACGTCCTGTTCGGGCTGGTGTTGAACTCCAACCAGACCATTGGGGCAACGCGGGTAGCGGCGTATCTGATTCCCACATACGGCACGTTCGGCGTGATCGCCGCTTCATTGTTTGGAACGGCGGCCGGCTTGGCTTCCGACCGCGGACTGGGATGGCTCGAGGTGAAACGCGCGAGTCCGATGCCTCCCTTCGCCTACTTCGCCGCGAAGATTGCGACCAGCCTGGTGTTCAGCACAATCATCGTTCTGGCTCTCTTCACGCTCGGGATCGTGTTTGGCGGGGTGCGGATGCCCGTCGCATCGTTTGCACGGTTACTCGGCATCCTGGCGGCAGGATCGCTTCCCTTCTCCGCAATGGGACTCGCCCTGGGCTACTTCACCGGCCCCAATTCGGCGCCCCCGACCATCAACCTTATTTACTTGCCCATGTCGTTCTGCAGCGGCCTTTGGGTCCCGATCATGTTCCTGCCGAAGGTGCTGCAGAAGATCGCGCTGGTGCTGCCGCCGTATCACCTGTCGCAACTGGCGCTGGGAGTTGTGGGCGCCGGAACGCGCGAGTCGGCCATTGCGCATTGGGAGGCTCTGGCAGCTTTCACCATGATCTGCCTGGGCATCGCCCGCATCGGCTTCCAGCGGGATCAGGAAAAAATGTACGGATAAGCAACTTTCGGAGTTTGAGCTTCTGGATACAAGTATGAGTGCAAACGCGAAAAAGTCGATGACTGCGACCATCGCCCTCATTCTGTTTGGCGCGCTGGCTCTATTCGCGGGAGAGAAGTGGCTGTGGGTGCTGATTCCTGCCGCGGCCCTGGTGTGGTATGGAGCCGTGCCCAGATTGAGGAGTGGCCGGAATTGACGCCACGAGTGACAATAGAAGATGAGGTTAGTGACATTCTGGCGTTGAAGCACAGTCAATCGCCGGGAGCCCACGCATGGACCTAGCGCTGAAGCCGTTCAAGAGCGTACTCAAGAATCGGGATCACGGTTGGGGCCCCTTCGTTTGGTTCGTCTATTCTGGATTCTTCTTTGTCCAGCCGGTGTTAGCCCACGTACGCCTCGGAGTCTGGCTGCTGGATATTGCCGGATACCTGGTGTTCTGTTGCCTTTACTTCGGCCTTTTCTGGCTCGAACGGCCGAATGCCATCGTGCACATCGGTGGCTTGATTCTGTTGGGATTGTTGTTCCTGCCGTACAACGGGGGAGCCGCGGGTTTCTTCATCTTCGCGGCAGCGTTCGTGCCCTTTTCCACGAACACGAAAAAACATGCAATCCTGGGAATCTTCGCCATTTCCGCCGCCGCTCTCGTCGAGGCCTCACTTCTTCACCTCGACTGGTGGACCAAGTTCTGGGCGTGCGTGTTCCCGCTGACGGTGGGCGGCAGCAATGTATTCTTCGCGGAACGCAACCGCATGAACTGCAAGCTGCGCAAGGCGAACGAAGAAATCGAGCATCTCGCGAAAGTAGCGGAGCGGGAACGCATCGCGCGCGATCTGCATGATGTGCTGGGACACACGCTCTCGGTGATCACGTTGAAATCGGAACTGGCAGGCAAACTGATCGATCGCGATCCGGAGCGCGCGGGCAAAGAGATTCGCGAAGTGGAGAACATTTCGCGGCAGGCACTCTCGGACGTGCGCGATGCGATCCGCGGATACCGCTCCAAGGGATTGGTTGCCGAGCTGGCACAAGCAAAGTCGACGCTCGAGACCGCAGGACTCACGGTGCAGTGCGATGCAGCCACAAGTATGCAGTTGCCTCCCATGCAGGAGAGCGTCCTCTCGCTGGCGGTGCGCGAGGGCGTGACGAACGTAGTGCGTCATGCGAACGCCCGTAACTGCCGGCTGCGGATCGAGCAGCAGAACGATATCTGCCGGCTGGAGATTGCCGACGACGGACAGGGTTTCGCCACCATGGAAGGCAACGGGCTCCGCGGGATGCGCGAGCGCGTCGAGATGCTCGGCGGCACGCTCGATCGCCGCAATAAGTCGGGCACCACTCTGACCATCACACTTCCTCTCAAGGAAGCCGGGATAAAAGACGTCGCAGAGATAGAAGCTATCCCGGAACAAGAGAAGGCGAACGAATTTGAATCCTCTCGTTAAAGAAACTGGCCGCAAGACGATTCGCGTGGTGCTGGCCGAGGATCAGGGCATGGTTCTGGGCGCGCTCGCGGCCTTGCTCGAAATCGAAGGTGACATTTCCGTGGTGGCGCAAGCGCGCAACGGCAAAGAAGCGCTCACAGCCGTCCTTGCCCATAAACCGGACGTGTTCATCACCGACATTGAAATGCCGCACATGAGTGGCCTCGACGTTGCCGCCGAGTTAAAACAGAGACGCACTGGAACGCGCGTGGTCATCGTGACCACATTCGCCCGCACGGGATATTTGCGCCGCGCGCTCGAGGCCGGCGCGTCAGGATATCTTCTGAAAGACATGCGCGCCGAAGAGTTGGCCGATGCCGTGCGTCGCGTGCATCAGGGCCTGCGCGTGATTCATCCCGAACTGGCGACGGAAGCCTGGGGCGAAATGGATCCCCTGACCGACCGCGAGCGCCAGGTCCTGCGCCTCGCAGGAGAAGGCATGGCCAGCTGTGACATCGCGGGTGAACTGGGCCTGTCGGATGGAACAGTGCGGAACTATCTCTCCGAAGCGATCAGCAAGCTGGGCGCGAGCAACAGAGTAGAAGCTGCAAGAATCGCCAGAACCAAAGGCTGGCTATAGAAAACACTCACGTAGAGACAGCCGCCTCGGCTGTCCGCCCCAGGCGCAGTCGATGGGAAAACGAGCCGGCGCGAATCCGGATCACTTCCGCTACGACATACTATCCCGTTCGATGCCACTTTCCTGCTTCTTGACCGTCTTGTAAGCCCAAGCCATGCGTGGCGTGTTGTGCGAGATGCCGATATGGCCTTCGCGGTCCAAAACGATAATCCCGCCGTGCCCATTCACCCGCTGCTTGAGATAGTTCATCGCCTCTTGTGCGGACCACTCGGGAAGATTTCCTGCAGCGATCCGATCGGCTGTCCACTTGGCGAGCACCAGCTTCATGATCGGCTCGCCCCACCCCGTCGTGGAAGCGGCGGCGCTCTCGTTGTCGGCATAGCAGCCGCAGCCGATCAGCGACGAGTCGCCCAGGCGTCCCGGAGCCTTGTTCAGCGTGCCGCCGGTAGAGGTCGCGGCCGCGATGTTGCCGTCGCGGTCGAGCGCGACCGCGCCCACTGTGTCGTGCGAGATCGTCGGATCGTCGGCGGGCGCGAACAATTCGCTTCCGGTAGATACATGCGTCGATGGGTGCCCCATTCTAGCCGCGTCTTTTGCGGCTAGAGTGGGGATTCTCGCCTGATACTCTCGCAGCCGCTCGACTTCCCGCGGAACAATGAGATCTTCATTCTTACAAAGCGAAATGCCGTGCTCAGCCGCGAATTTCTCTGCGCCTTCCCCGACAAAATAAACGTGCGGGCTCTCGCTAAGAATCTTGCGCGCAGCGCGCACCGGATTGCGCAGGCGCTCGACGCATCCCACTCCGCCGGCGCGCAGCGTTGCCCCATCCATAATGAGCGCGTCCAGTTGCACACGCCCGTCGCGATTGAGGAAGCTGCCGCGTCCAGCATCGAAGGTCTCATCGTCTTCCATGATAACGACGGATTCCTCGACAGCATCGAGTGCCGACCCGCCGCCCTCGAGCACACGCCATCCCGCCGCCAGTGCGTTCGACACGCCGCGAAGGTGAGCATCGACCATGTCATCCGGCATAGCCCACGCGCCACCATGAACGACTAGCACAGGATCGGTTGGCAAACAATGGTCCCCAAAGAATCGATGCTTCGACCCGATAGGATAGCAGGAGTGATCGTGAGACTTCGACGACGTGCCTGAAATGGATCAGGCTGGCTAGACACTCGATCCGTCGTGTTCCTATGCCGCCTGTCCCGGGGTTAGCGAGATCGGTGGGTCTTGCGTTCTGGTCCACGTGTAGCGCATGCGATGGATCACAGTGATTGTGCTTAGAACCGCGATCAGCCACAGCACGGGAGCCATTCGATTGAAGAGTGCCCCGAGAATGACCAACACCAGTCGTTCGGGCCGCTCCATGAATCCGACACGACACGAGCCTATTAGACTCTCGGCGCGGGCGCGAGTGTAGCTCACCATGATCGCGCTGATCATCACAAAGGCAGTCAGCACAACGTAGGTGTAGCGCCCGCCGCGGGCGTAGAAGACCAATAATCCCAGAAACTGCGACGCATCCGAGTACCGATCAACAACCGAGTCGAAGAACGCTCCGAAGCGCGTGACGCGATTTGTCGCGCGGGCGACTTGCCCGTCCACCAGATCGAAGAAGCCGGAGAAGATGATAACCAGCCCGGCATAGATGAACATGCGCCTCTGGTTCGAGGCGTTGGCCGAGCCGAAAAGGACCGCCGCCCAGGTGTTGACCAGCAATCCCATGAACGTAAGGACGTTCGGATTGATGCGCGAAAGCGCAAGCCAGCGGACGATGGTATCGAGTAAAACTCCGCAGGCCCGTCCGAAAGCGGAGGTCCAGGAAGCGGTCATTGGGACAGTCCCGATTTCACCACAAAGGACCCCTCTCGACTACGCTGAGGGCAGGATACGGAACACAAACGAGACCTTTCGCGGTTCTGCCTTCGTGGACTTTCGTGTCCTTTGTGGTCCATGAATTTGTTGCGAATTACGCCTGCGCTTCTTTGGGACCGTCGACTTCGTCATGGATGGTGCTCAGACTCAGTATTTCCAGCTCGCGCTTTCCGTTAGGAGTCACGACGACGGCTTCATCCCCGACTTTCTTATTCAACAGCGCGCGGCCGATAGGGCTAGTAGTCGAAATCTTCCCCGCGGCAACGTCAGACTCTTCGCTGGTCACCAGCTTGTACTCGACTTCTTCCCCTTTGGTATTGTCGTACACCTTGACTGTGGAGCCGAGGCCGACCTTGTCCCGGGGAATATTGTTCATGTTGACCATGGACAGGTCGGCGAGGCGCTTGCCCAGCTGCCGGACGCGCGCTTTCACGAACTCCTGCCGCTGCTTAGCCATGTGGTACTCGGCGTTTTCGCTGAGATCGCCCAGGGCCGCGGCTTTCTTGATTTCTTTCGGAAGTTCGTGGATCAACTCGTGTTCAAGCGCGTTGATCTCGTCCTGCAGTTTCCGCTTGATTTGCTCTGTCATGGGATTACTAGCGGCCGGGTCTACGGCAAGGCTTCGGTCATTATAGCGCGGGTTATGGCTTTCGGCCCCACCTTCGTGAAGCGGGACAGGCAGGAATCGGCGTTTCTGGTTACACTTCTGGACACTCGGGAACTGGCGAAGATTCCGATGTGCACCGCCCTTATGTTCACAATCGCCCCGTTGGAGGAGAAGACATGTCGAATCCGTCAACCATTCCGGTCGTAGATAACAGTGCCCCACGCCGTGTGGGAAGGAGCATTTGGGCCATCGTCGCCGGATTTCTAGCGGTGGTTATTCTTTCGACCGCGACTGACATCGTGCTGCATCAACTCGGCATCTATCCTCCGCTCGGGCAGCGGATGGCGGACCGGTTGTTCGTCTGGGCAACGGTCTATCGCACGATCTATGGGATTTTCGGCAGCTATCTCACTGCCCGGCTGGCGCCCAGTCGGCCCATGTGGCATGCCCTGCTGGGCGCCGGTATAGGGATGCTTATCGGCACCGCAGGCGCGATCGCGACCTGGAACAAAGACCTGGGTCCGCACTGGTATCCAGTCGCTCTGGTAGTCGAAGGAATTCCGTGTGCCTGGATCGGAGCCAAGCTCCATGGATTTCAGGCAAGAAGGTAGCACCGCCGTCCTCGCGGCTGTCGGGCGGGCACCTTGCCCGCCCATTCGTGGAAATACCAATTTTGTCGGCCCACCCGCGCGGGCCCGCCTAAGCAACTGACCGGATTTCAGGCCGGGTCAAGTTCTTATTCCCGATGATCGAGATCGCCAGCGGAACCGTCGTAAACCCCCCGACGAGTGCTAGAGCTAATCCAGTTGCTTTCATCGCGTCCTTGCTTAGCCGCCTTGAGATCAACATACCGATACCTACGCCCAGTGCGATACGCGTCCCCGTCCACAGAATCATTTCGGGCAAAGTAATATTCCGCTCAATCATTGTTCCTCCTTCGTGAAATGAGAGATTGCGGTTTGGATGCGCGCACACAATGTGGGGATGGCGGCCTAATGGCCTGCGGCCGGCATGGCAATCCTTCCTTATTCTTTAAAACCCCGTGGCGTGACGCTCAGTCTCGCCGGTTCGAACAGGCTCCGAAAAACAAGAATCTGGTTGTCGATTTTAGGTTTCGCGATTCGACGCTTGCATAGAAGGATGGATCTAAGGATCTGAGGGGTTCATCCAAAATCATCTAAGGAGATCGACATGAGAGTCATGGTTATCGTTAAAGCGACGAAAGATTCCGAGGCTGGGGTTATGCCGAGCAGAGAGCTGGTCACGGCCATGGGAAACTACAACGAAGAGCTGGTGAAAGCCGGGATCATGCTGGCGGGCGATGGATTAAAGCCTTCGTCTCAGGGTAAACGGGTGCGGTTCTCGGGAAGCAAGCGGACCGTCATCGACGGGCCATTCGCGGAAACCAAGGAACTCGTTGCCGGCTATTGGATCTGGCAGGTACGGTCCATGGAAGAGGCGGTCGAGTGGCTGAAGCGTTGTCCGAATCTTATGCCTGGCGACTCTGACGTGGAAATCCGGCCGGTCTATGAAATGACAGATTTCGGAGAGACCTTCACGCCCGAGGCGCGCGCGAAGGAGGAGCGGTTGCGCGAGCAGATTGCGGGAAAGAAGTAAAAGAGGCGATGAAAACCAATATTTCCTTGTCATTCCGACGAGTCGCGCAGCGGCAAGAGGAATCCGCTTCTGGCCGGCATCCATACACGCCGCCGGCGACAGCAGATTCCTCCACGGCTGCGGGCCTCGGAATGACAAAATATTTAAGAAACGCTGTCGATTTCGCAAACCCCGGTTCGACGTATTCATAGAGCGCGGGAAATCCGAGGCAGAAGCCATCGAGACCCGGCTCACAACTTCAATCCATATAAGGAGAAAGCTATGAAATTCCTGAGCATCTACAAGCACGTTGAGCGCAGCACTCCCCCCAGCGAGCAAGAAATGGCAACTATGGGCAAGCTGGTCGAACAGGGCTTCAAAGAAGGCTGGCTGCTGGCCACCGAAGGCTGCCTGCCGAGCAAACTGGGCGCCCGCGTGCGCAAATCCGGCAGCAACATCAACGTGACCGACGGTCCGTTCACCGAATCAAAAGAAGTCGTCGGCGGAGTCGCGATCCTCAAGGCGAACTCCAAAGCAGAAGCCATTCAGCTCGCGAAAGACTTCCTGAAAGTTGCCGGAGAAGGCGAATGCGAACTGCGCCAGATTTACGAAATGGACTCTGCCCAGAACGCTGCCCCCTGCACCGAGCACGGAGTTGCGCTGAAAGCCTAGAAAATGATGTGATCGGTAGCTGTGGGTGCTGCCGAGACACATCGCGCCATCGAAGCGGTCTGGAAGATCGAGTCGGCCCGGGTGATTGCCGGGCTGACTCGCATCGTCCGCGACGTGGGCGTAGCCGAAGAACTCGCGCAGGACGCGCTGGTCGCGGCTCTCGAGAAGTGGCCCGCGTCCGGGATACCGGAAAATCCCGGAGCTTGGCTGATGGGTACGGCGAAGCATCGAGCCATCGACTTCCTTCGCCGCGGCACGCTGATCGACCGCAAGCACGAAGGCCTCGGCCGCGAGATGGCCGAACGCGAGATGCAGGTGCCCGATCTCGCCGCTGCCATGGATGACAACATCGGTGACGATATGTTGCGGCTCGTATTCATCGCGTGCCATCCGGTCCTTTCAACGGAGGCCAGGGTGGCGCTTACCTTGCGGCTCCTGGGTGGGCTTACAACTGATGAGATTGCGCGCGCTTACCTGAGTTCCGAGCCCACGATCGCACAACGAATTGTTCGCGCCAAGAGGACGCTCACTGAAGCGCAGGTTCCTTTCGAAGTTCCGCGCGGCGCTGAGTTTTCAGAGCGGCTGTCCTCTGTTCTGCAGGTCATCTATCTCATCTTCAATGAGGGCTATTCCGCGACATCCGGAGACGACTGGATGCGGCCGGCACTTTGCGAAGAAGCGCTCCGGCTCGGCCGGATCGTGGCTGAGCTTGTCCCGAACGAACCCGAGGTGCACGGACTGGTCGCCCTTATGGAGATCCAGGCATCGCGCTCAAGAGCCCGGGTCAATGACCACGGCGAACCCGTGTTGCTTCTCGATCAGGATCGCGCGCGGTGGGATCGCCTGCTGATCGGGCGTGGACTGGCTGCGCTCGAGCGCTCGGAACGCCTGAGCGAAGCGCGCGGCCCGTATGCGATTCAGGCTGCAATTGCCGCCTGTCATGCGCGCGCGGTAACGGCGGGAGATACCGACTGGGCGCGGATCGCGGCGCTCTACGACGAGTTGGGGCAGATCGAACCGTCGCCGGTCGTGGAGTTGAATCGCGCCGTGGCCGTCAGCATGGCCTCCGGTCCCGCAGCGGGACTCGAGTTGGTCGATGCCCTGAAGGATGATCCCGCGTTGAAGAACTATCACTTGCTGCCCGCCGTGCGCGGCGATTTGTTGAAGAAGCTGGGCCGTAGAGACGAGGCCCGCGCCGAGTTCGAACGAGCAGCATCGATCACCCGCAACGCGCGCGAGCGAACCCTACTGCGGGACAGGGCCCGTGCTTGCCGTGACTAGAAACTTCGCGCTGAAACGTATCGAGAAGAAACCTTGCCCTTGCGTAACCTGCGACTTTCCTGCCCAATTCTTCGACACTCTTTCCCTTTGGTTACTTGTGAGGCCTCCTTGATGGCAGCAGAATCGCCCTAGTCAGGAGGCCTTATGAACAAGGCATTAAGAATCACCCAGAGGCTCGTGGTAAGCGCATTGCTGTTGAGTACCGTTGCGATGGCCCAGCCCGGAACGAAGAACACCAACAACACGAAGAGCACAGAAAATCACAGCAAGTTTTCCAAAGTTGCATTCTGGCGCCACCACAAAGATGCCAAGCCGAATGCAAAGAAGGATGCGACTCATCCGGCAGCGTCGAAACAATCTAAGCCCAAGACGGCACAAGTAAAGCCGGCCTCGGCGAAACAGCCAGCCAAGATCGACCCAAAGCAGAGCACCACCAAGACGGCCTCGCCTTCGGCGAAGAAGACTACGGCGAAGGCGCCGTCCTCGCAGCCCAAGAAATCGCCGCAGAAATCGACGACGGCACAGAATACGCTGAAGGCCCAGAAGGATTCGTCAAAGCAGTAGTTTTCCTTCTGGTCGAAAAAAAACAAGGAAGGGTTTTGGGCGAAATCATGGAGATTACGCCTCCACGATAACAGGCGCGACTGGGAGAAGTTGGCTAAGTCGTCAGGCGGTCACTGCTCACTCCACTTCCCCAATCCCTTTTATCCTGCTTACCACGTGGGTGTGCTGGAACGCGCTGTTCTCCAACGACACGGACACATGCCGGTTAGTAACGAACCCGGCACGAATCCGGAACTCGGTGCCAACGGTGGCGGGAAACCATACTCCATCTGGTTGTCGCTGATAGACGACATCAAAGCCAATTCCCGGAACATCTATCCCGAGCACGATGCGGATCATCAGTGGAAGGCGCCCTGCCAGCTTGGTCAACACCCGCACGGGCTCGAATTCCACTGCATCGATGTACGCCTCGCCCGCCCACGGAGTCTCATCCTTCTCTTTCGGCTGGAAACTGATGTGGTAAACGCTGCGACCCCGCTGCACCTCTTGACCGAGGAGTTGGAAGGCGTAACCTTTCTGCTCTTCGCTGGTCAGTGGAAACCAGCGTCTGGCCAAACCGTCTTTGGCTGTGTCGTCCGACAAATCGTCGCGTAAGTCGCTGATCAAATCGCTGTCGAAACTGTCTTCCTCTGGAGTTGGCTCACCCGTAAACCGCTCGTACCGTCCCTTGTGCCAGTAGCGGCCGGTCAGCAGCATGAGCTTCTTCTCGGTGCCGTCCGGCGTTGGGGCCACGTTGTAATCTGCCGTCTCTTCCCGCATCAACTTGCCGCCGGATTTAAGCGTGAGAATGTGGATCCGTTGTTTATAGACGTATTGCTTGCGCCGCGCCTCGCTGCGATCCTGATTCGCTGCGACCCGGGCCATGATGGCCTCGGCGGTTAACGCCGCTGCATTGGGTCGGGGATTTTGTGCGAATGAAGCAGACGCTATCAGCAGGATCGTGCCACAACGAAATACTGACATCGGCACAGCCCCCCTGACACTTCTTCAGAATGATAGCGATGTTCCCTGTTCTCCGCGATTCGCTTCGGTGGCCCGTTCAGTAAGTCACCTTCAGCAACCCATGGGAAACACGAAAAAAACGGCTAAGACCGGCACTTGGCGAGGATCAGGGTGATGTCGTCATGCTGGTCGTCGGGCCTGAGGCCGCGGACTTCGCTCGTGATCGCCTCTGCCGCCGTCTGGCAGGGTTGATCGCGGTAGTGCCGAAGCCGTTGAACGAGATTCTCCTCACCAAATTCCTCGCCGCGGTCAGTGAGCGCCTCGGTGATCCCATCGGTATAGAGGCTAAGCAAGTCGCCGGGGGCGAGTTCCAATTCGTCGAACTTGCACTCCCATTGCTGGAAGAGACCCAAGAGCGTCGTGGTGGAATCAAGACGGTGGCAGGTGTTGTCAGGCCGCAGAATCAGGCCCGAGAGATGTCCGCAGTTGGCGTAGCGCAAGCGCCGCGAGTCATCGTCGTATTCAGCGAAGAAGAGTGAGGCATAGGCACTATCCACGGTATTCTCATAGAAGAGACGATTGACCGAGCGCAAGAAGAGTTCAGGATGCGTCAACGCCAGAGCGCACTGGCTGCGCAAGTTGGCTTGCAGATTTGCCATGAGCAAGGCGGCGGCGATGCCCTTGCCGGAGACGTCCCCGATCACCAGCCCGAGACGCTGCTGCCCGAGATCGAGGAAGTCGAAGTAATCCCCGCCAACCTGGCGAGCCTGCAGGCACAGTCCCGCGTATTCGAGCGTCTTCGCCTGCGGACGAACCTGCGGAAACAGTCGCGCCTGCACCTGCTTGGCAATTTCGATCTCCTGCGCGGCGCGACGCTCCGCTTCGAGCTTCTGCGCGAGTGCGCGACGATGGACTTCTACACCGCGGGTAAGTTCGTCAAATCCCGCGAGGCCGAAGGAGTTTCCATCGGGGTCTTCGAAGCGAGTGTGAATTCCGCCCCACGCAGGAACCTCCGGTGGGTAGCGGAATTGGACGCCGCGTGCCTTCCATTCCTCGTATTTGCGGTTGACGTCTTCCGTGATGAACCATACGCGCGACTCAGGGCCGATGAGTCTTTCGGAGTCATCGCCGGGCTGAAGGAGCGCAAAACCGATGTGTGCATTGCCGTCGGCCGGAGCGACTTCGATCCAGCGCGTGCCGTTATCGAATCGGTGATCAACCACCACCTGGAAGCCCAGCTTATCAACGTAGAACCGCAAGCTGCGATCCAGATCGCGCACGTAGATGATGACGAAGTGGAGGCAGAGATAGGGGTCCGCGCTGTCGAGTCGCAGAAGGGATCGATCAATGCCGAAAGGTAACTCGGAGCTCCCCATCCGCGAGATTATACGGGGTTGCGGTGCGGGCTAGCGGCCATCAAGCATTCAGTGCAGTGAAAATAGAAACCCCGCCTGTCGCATAAAAACGCGACAACAAGCGTGCCCTGGAACAATTTGTTTATTAGGCTTGGAATTCTGAGGCTTCTGGGAAGCGCAAGTTGCACTTGGCGAGCGTCGTCGTCAGGAGTTCTTCCACCTTTGCCTCTTCACAGTTGCGAGCCATGGCCAGTTCGCTGACTAGCAGGTAGCGGGCACGTTCCAGCATTTTCTTCTCCCGGAATGAGAGCGGCTTCGCCTGGTGAACGGCGATCAGGTTCTTTAACACGCCGGCCACCTCCAGGAGCGATCCGGTGCGCATGCGCTCGGAGTTCTCTTTGAACCGGTCTTTCCAGTCGCCATTGGTACCGTTTCCGCTGATCGAAAGCAGGTCCAGCACCTTTTGGATTTCCCCATTTTTTACCACCCGCCGCAGGCCGACACTCCCCGCGTTCTGGCAGGGCACCATCACTTTGAGGCTGCTGGCTTTAATGTTCAGGAGGTAGAACCTCTCGACCGTCGCACCCACAGACCGGCTGCTGATCTGTTCGATGACACCGACACCATGGTTGGGGTAGACGACTTTATCACCAATGTGAAAATTAGAATCGGTAAGGCTCATAAGCAGGCACCCAGTCGGCGGAGGGTTCGTGGGGAAAAAAGCTGTGAAACTACTACTAATATGCTACTCCTGGCCCCTAGGGAAGGCAAGGGAGGCAGGATCTCCGTCACCGATTCTCGGGATCTCCGTAACAGATACTCATGTTAAAGCAGGATCTCCGCAGCCGATACTATTGTCATTCCGAAACGGCGACGGCCGTTGAGGAATCTGCTGTTGCTTGCGGCGGGTATGCTGCCGCAAAAGCAGATTCTCCGCTTAACTTCACAATGACAAAGGGCGGGCGGGATATAGCGTTTTAGGTAGAGGCCTGTCTCCCACGGCTTTCCATCCAGCCCTGCAGGATCAGGATGGCAGCCATGCGATCCACCGCCTGGCCTCGTTTCTCAATCGAGAGATCGGTTTCACGCAGCAGGCGGTTGGCTTCGGCGGAGGTAAGACGCTCGTCCCAGAGATGGACCGGCAGCTTGAAGTGCTTGCGGAGATCATCCGCAAACGCCTGAATCTTCTCGGCTTGGATGCCTTCGGCACCCGACATCCGGAGTGGAAGACCGACTACAATCTCGGCTACGCCATAGTCGCGAATGACACGGTGGAGGAACGAGAAGTCGTATTTCTTGTTCTTGCGGTGAAGCGTCTCAAGACCCTGCGCGGTGATACCGAGAGGATCCGAGACTGCGATCCCAATGCGGCGCGCTCCAACGTCCAGGCCGAGGACGCGGTGGGCCGAACCGGTAGAATTCGCAGGCACAGCGGAATTATAAGCGGACGAATGCGGGCAACCGCCCCTACCCCTTCGGTTCCTCCGGGCGCAGTCCTGCGGCCGCCATCACCGCGCGGCCAAGATCTTCGGCAGAGAATGTCACCTCCGCGCTCTGATCTTCGCACTCTGCCACGAACCGGTATCCGCGCCCGACCACAGTCTGCAGAAATCGCGGCTGTCCCGGGTCGTCATTGAGCGCGACGCGGATCTTGCGGATCGCCGTGTTAATCCCCTGTTCGACGTCGACGAAAACATCTTTCCCCCAGAGCACCTCAGCAATCTGCTCGCGGGTCACAAGCTGCACGGGGTGGTCTACCAGGTACATCAGGAGTTCAAGTGGCAGACCTTCCAGGCGCACCTGCTCTCGGCCGCGGTAGAGCTGGAAGTGTGCGAAGTCGAGTTCGAACTCGCCGAAGCGAACCCTCTTGTCAGCCATTGATGCCGCCTGTATTTCAGCGATTTTTCTACTCCTTCGCTTCGTCTGTCTGTGATTTCGATCACCGCGATGCTTCTTCAGACCGAATTGATACCAATTCAGACTGCCTCCATGGACGTTTTCGATCTCGTGGCGCACTATGCAATTCATCCTACGGAGGTGATGTATGAAACATAAGAAATGGATTACCGTTCTGATGCTTCTGTTCGTCCCGCTGATCGCCGCCGCTCAACTCGCGCCGACCGAGCGTATCGTCATGCAGGTCCCGTTCAAGTTCACAGTCGGGAATGTTGCGATTCCCGGCGGAGAAATCATCGTGCAGAGCGCCAATGAACAAGGCTCACTTCTGCTCCTTCGCAACCGCGACGCCAGGGTCTCCGTCTTCACACTCCCGGCGAAGGCCCGGTCCAATAAGGCGGCACCGGTCACCGCGATGGTCTTCCATAAATACGGAGACCGCTACTTCCTGACGGGTCTGAAGATCGGCGCTTCCAATGCCGTCTACGAGTTCCGCCAGAGCAAGCTGGAAAAAGAATTCGAGGCGCAGAACCTGCATCCAACCCAAGAGGTTCTGCGAGCGTCGACTAACTAAGTTCAACCATCCAATCCGAACGGGTACCCCACCCTTGTCCCGCGGTTTTGCGGGACAGGGTGGGGTTTTTGACTTTCATAAGACACCCAACTCATGTGGGGACAGCCGCCTTAGCCTGCCCTGCGCAAAGTCGAACGGGCTGTCCCACGATGACGAAGCCGAGCGGCCCCGTTAATGGTTACGCCCCTCCCCTCTGCTACACTTGCACGTTTCTCATGCAAGGAGGCTCCTGTGTCCCAGAAAACTCCGCAGACTTACGCCAACCACACGCGCTTCGATCCGCCATTTCATTTCTTTCTGCTCCCGGTCTTCGGTCTCGGGCTGGTTCTCTCGCTGATTCACTTCTTCTATCACCTGCGCGAGAGCGACATGCGCGACAACATCCACTCGTTCCTGCTGATCGTGCTGGCGCTCGCAATGCTGACGCTGGTGGTTAAAGTCCGCTTCTATTCCCTCAAGGTGCAGGACCGCATCATTCGGCTGGAAGAGCGCCTGCGTCTGACGCAGCTTCTCAGTGAGCCTCTGCGCTCGCGGATCCCTGAACTCACCGAAGGCCAACTCGTCAGCCTGCGTTTCGCTTCCGACGCCGAAGTTCCCAGGCTGGTCGAGCGCGCGCTCAACGAAAAGCTGAAGCGCAAGGACATCAAGCAATCAATCCAGAACTGGCGCCCCGATTACTGGCGCGTATGACGAATCTCTGGAATAGGCGTGCGGGTGCAGGAGTTCTTATGGACATTTACTGCGTGGTGACCGGGCAGAACGAATCGGGCAAGTCAGTAATTATGCGCAACACCGCCGTAAAACCCGTGAGCCTTGCTCTGCTCCCGGGTTACGAGTTTCACCGCATATGGGGAAGCGACTCTGTCCCTGAACTGCCCTCCGACGGTACTCCACCCGCGCAGCCGACCTATTTCCCGCCGAAGAACGGCTTCCGCTTTGCATTCTTCACCATACCGCCGGATACGACGGCTCGCGTGGATCAGATCGACATCGCATCTGCGCTGGAAGAAATTCAGCAGAAGTTGCCCGGGATGATGGAAGTCCTGGAACCCGCTCACCCCGGTATGCACACAACCGATACAGTGGACTTCGACGTGATTGTCTCTGGCGAGGTCTATCTCGAATTGGACGACGGAGCTGAGGTTCGTCTCAAGGCGGGTGACTGCGTGATTCAGAACGGAACTCGCCACGCCTGGCACAACCGGTCTTCGGAGAAATGCGTAATCTCCGTCGCGATAGTCGGCGCAGAGCGCAAACCCTAGTCCGTCCCGGTTTCCAACGACGCTACGGACACTTTGTTGCCAAGCCGGAAAACTTTTTTCGCGATATCGCCGGATGCCTCGAAACAGGGCCAGTGCGTGCTAAGGCCTGGTTTCGTCAGAAATGAAGCCCCACCGATTCCTCATCGGGTGCATCCAACATGATGGATGTGCCCTTCGGAGAAGCTTTCAGACTTGTGTGGACTTGGAACGCCGTTCACACGTCAGGAGTCGCCACATGCCCAGCCTCGCAAACGCAAATAAGACAATCGTAGTCGTGACCGCTCTAGTGTTCGTAATCATGTTGGGTTATCAAACAGCTGTTGGCCAAGTTCCGACCCCCGCCCATGTAATCGTTGTTATAGAAGAAAACCACGGTTATTCGCAGATCATAGGCTCGTCCCAGGCGCCATATATCAATACCTTGGCGTCGCAGGGAGCGTTATTCACACACTCGTACGCGGTTGCGCATCCCAGCCAGCCAAACTATCTTGCCCTTTTCTCGGGATCGACGCACGGTATTACAGACGATTCCTGCCCGCATACTTTCTCAGGCCAGAGCCTGGAGAGTGAGCTCATCACGGCAGGCAAAACATTCGCGGGATATTCGGAGGGGCTGCCCTCGGTCGGCTCGGAGGTCTGCGCGCACGGAGAATATGTTCGAAAGCATGCTCCCTGGACGGATTTTTCTAAGGACATTTCCATGGACAACCAGCCGTTTACCAACATCCCCACCGACTTCAACAAGCTGCCTGCAGTTTCCTGGGTTGTCCCAAACCTGGTGGACGACATGCATGACGGGACGATTCAACAGGCGGATGCGTGGCTCCAAAATCATCTGCTCGCGTACGTGACCTGGGCGGCAACTCACGACAGCCTGTTAATCGTGCAATGGGATGAAGACCAGGGCACGACGACGAATCATATCGCCACCATTTTTGTGGGACCGATGGTGAAGCCAGGTAAATACAGTGAAAAGATTAATCATTACAATGTCCTGCGCACCATCGAAGGCATGTACCACTTGCCACACTTAGGCAACTCTGCCTCGGCGACGCCCATTACCGACGTCTGGAAGTGAAGCGTTGGACAGTGGCCCGTTCGATCTGAACGGACTCGAAGCGGCCCTCAGAAATTCGTCGAGTGTCCCCCGGCTCTAAGATTATTTCTCTAACTCAGGAACAGGATAATGACATCAGGACTGCAGCCCTTGCGACTGGTGCGGAAGGGTATTTGCTGAAGTCTAATGCTGGCGAATTGACATCCGCAATTCACGCTGCTCTGGACAGCACACAGCGAAGTCTGCCAGTTCTGTCGCCATCTTTGGTCTTTGACTGATCGGTGCGATCTCAAACATCCAAGATTGAAGAGTCGACGAAATAGCAGAGCGGTTTGCATGACTGGCGAAAAATCCCCCTAGCACTCATTGACCTCGGCGGGGGGGCGCATGGCCCCGTTAACGCTAGCAAACGACGGCTAAGGACAGGCTTCCGCAAGATTGCAGGTTGCTGCGTCAGGCGTTCCGAGAGTGGCAGTGTCGGGAAAGGGCGGTGCATGATGAACAAGGCCAGGGCTGTGGTTTACTAGTCGACAATGACTCCTTCGTTGATCCTGCGAGTACTGTTGCTCGGCTCCCTGTTGCCCACTTCCCCGGCCACGGGCTTTGCGCAAACTCTGGCGGAGCGACTGGGATACCCTTCCGGCACAAAGCTCCTCATTGTCCATGCCGACGATCTGGGGGAAACCCACGCGGTGAATGCTGCTGCCCTCAAAGCTCTGCAAGGCGGGACGATCAATTCCGCAAGCCTGATGGTGCCCTGCCCATGGTTTCCAGAGATTGCCGACTACGCTAAGTCCCATCCGGACGCAGATTTTGGCCTGCACCTCACGTTGACGAGCGAAAGAGTTTATTACCGCTGGGGTCCCGTGGCGCCTGCGGACAAGGTACCGAGCCTCGTGGATCAAAACGGATATTTCCATCATGAGTGGAAAGAGGGCGAGCACATCGACGCCAAGGAGGTCGAGATCGAACTGCGTGCCCAGATCGAGCGTGCGCTCGCGATGGGCGTTCATCCCACGCACCTCGATTCGCACCAGTACCGGCTGATCATGAACGGCAAGGAACTTTTCGACGCTATGGTGCGGGTGGCTCACGAGTACAAGCTGCCGGTTTTTGTTACCAGAGATTGGTTCGCCGACCACCCATATTTGCAGGCGAGCTTGGGTCCGAGCGATATAGTGTTGGACCATACAGTTACGATTGAACCAGAAATTCCGCCGGAAAAATGGGCGGAATTTTACCTCACTGCGTTGAAGAACCTGAAACCTGGCGTGACGGAGTTCGTTATCCATCCCGGTTTCGACGACGAAGAACTGCGCGCCGCCACCAGGGAACGCTCCACATGGGGTTCGGCCTGGAGGCAGCGCGACTACGATTTTTTCACAAGTGACCAGTTCCGGGAGACTCTGACTCAACAGAAAATTAAGATGATCACTTGGCGGGAACTCGCCGCCGCCGTTGCCAAAGCAAAATGATCTCTTCCAGAAAGGAATGTCAGTTGGTTGTTTTCTCGTGAACCGACCTCTGACTATTCTTTGCCCTTGCTGGCGGCGGGTTTGACAGTTGCCCTCCGAAGGTGAGTCAGAGGTTGTACCCAACTTGTGCCCCCACTTCACTCCATCGGGCCATTCTCATCTTTGACGTTCGCACGTGAGAATAATTCAACTGCCGCTTCGAAAATCTGAGACGACGATTTCTGGCCTACGTCACACTTCCGAAATTCAAAGGAGGGCACAGTGATGAATGACGCAGTGCGATGCCCTTATTGCGTGTTGGGCGTTGAGTTCCGCCCCATGGTCGCTCATGTTGATGGCAGATACATATGCAACAAATGCGGCCATACGACACATTCGACTGAGTCGGAGTACAAATGCCTGTGCCCAAATTGTCGAAAGCTGGTTTCCGCTCGTGCTTTAGCTTGTTAGCGCTACCCCCGCGATTAGCGATCGTAAGCGGGGTCATCTTCGGGAATACCCGGTCGCGGCCGAATGTCTGTTCCCAAAATGCGCGGATCGGGCACGTGCCAGGGATTTCCTGCCGTGGGGCCAGGAAGACTGCTCTTTAGCGGACCCCATCCAGATGCTCTCCACTCCTTGATTTCCTCCCGGGCATCGTAATTGTCAGCCTGCATGTACCTCTCAGAGTTGGAAGCGAGAAGCTCGACTGTATACATTTGCTCATAGTAGCTGCAGCTCGGGAACAGGCTGTGACGAAGCAGCGCACTGCTGAAACTGCCATCCGTCGAAATCACGAGTTCGAGTTCTGTCCAGATCGGAGGAAAAACGCTGAAGTTCTCGGCGGCTTTTTCTCCTAAATGGGACGCCAGGTTCTCGATTTGCACCCCGATCGGACCGCCCCAGTTCGGGTGGATTCCCAACATTGTGTCAGTTTTCTTAACCGCATCGCGCGATCCGATGGTCTCGGGACTGATCGTTTTGCATCCCACGCTTTGCACAAAGCGCACCGACTTGCCATCCAAATTCTCTTGCGAGTCCCTGATCGTGGCATACTTCCTGGGCATAATGCCTCGAAATGATGGTCGGTAGTAGAGATCGCTGTCGCCGGTGAAGCCGGCATCGATAATCTCCGATTGGTTCGAAACCTCGATATAAGCTTCCAGAAAATTCGCGAAGCGGTAGACCTGCCGCCCCAGAACCGTGGTTCTGGTCACGTATGAGCCTGGATTTCCGCTGCGATCGACCTCAGGAAGATCCTCGGGATCGTAGAGGCGAGGATCGATCCAGCTCATCGTGGCGGTTGAGTGGATAATCGTCACAGCGGTGGCCGTCTGCACTCGATTGGGAATGTAAATGATTCCCGGAGACGCGCTGGAACTGAACATCCAGTTGTCGCCGTCGTTGGTGGGTTTGTTACAACCCACAGAACGGCGCAAGTACCAGTTCACTTCCTCCGGACGATTTGTCTTGAAGTTGAACGCGATAAGCTGAGCCACACTTACCTGAAACAGGCGAGCCACGGAATACCAGTCGTCGCCGTCTTTTACCCGGTAGCTCGTTCCACCCTGCGGGACGTAATTTGGCGGCAGAGGATTGGAAGGTGCACGTTCGATCGGCATGGGTTTCCCTCCTTCATGTCAGCACTGTCATACGGAAGTAGTCCGAAAAGCACAACAGAGACGCCTCTTGAGCTGGAGAATGCATTACTTCACCGGTGTGCAAGCTAACCCAGCGAGCCAAGGATACCCAGGAAGGGAACGAAGGGTGAAGTTATACGTAGTTCAGAAAGGCCGTGAATCTGACCCGCTTCCGGCTTGACGTCGGGTGAAGTCAATGAAAGTGATTGGGTTCGCGGCGCTCCTCAAGTCGCAGCATAGTTTCACTTAGTCATTTAATCTTCTAGGAAATCCAGGTTCGCGATGCATCCGGCGTAGCCCTCCTTCTTGTAATTCTTGTGAGTGATCTTGTTGGTCGCAGCTTTATTGACCAGGGAGAAATGAAGCGACCAATCCTCCGTGGCATGGGTTGCCTGGTACTTTATGCGCCCACTTGAGTGGTTCTTGGATTTACCCTTGCCGCCAGGTCCCACAGCATACCAGGCTTGAACCTGTTGGGAATCCGCGATTTGTTTCGGCAGGGGCGCAAACCCGTCGAGGTCCACCAGCGTGACATTCTTGCGGTCCCCTCCAAGACGAGAGTTCACCTCGTCCGCAATCGCGCAGCCGCTTGAATGGCCAACGATGAATATCTTGTCAGCGCCGGAACCTTGGATTTTCTTGATCACCTCATCGAACTGATCTTCGAAGCCCGCGACGGAGCTTGTACGATCAGAGTCCTTGATGTTCGGGAAGGGGTATGCGTCAAAAACTACGTCCTTGCGCTGAATTCTGGCACTGGACAGCCACTGGTCTATGGCGATTTGATCGGATTGAAATCCGCCGATGAAAACAACGTAGATTTTCATCTGTTACTCCGTTCTCAGACGAGAGCCCCGTGAGAAGGTAGTGATTAAGACCGCAGTTTCGTTTCAAAGTTCCGCGTTTATTCCCAAAATAAAGCCCGGCGCACCCCTTCAAACGGCTCGCGAGGCTTGCCGCCTGCTATCTATGTCTCGTACTTGCGCACGAGGATACATCCGGCGGTCGCGATCGTCCGACATTTTAATCCTGCTGCTCTGGCTGGCATCGCAGTTATTCCGCCGCGCGCACGTATTCGTATTCGACGACTCGTCGCTCTTGGTCGCGGAGCAGCACGGACAAATCAAGCGGTCCCGCGAAGCACGCGTGAGTTTCGTCCGGAGCCATCCCTGTCCCTCGACCGGACGAATGACTGCGAAATGTGCGGGGAGGAGGGACCTCCGCCAATCATGTGATCCTCGGTGAAGTAGTCGCTCCGGCGGAATACGCGGATTCTTCTTACTCCATCCTCAGGACCCGCATTGGGTCCAGTCGAGATGCCCGCCACGCCGGAACCATGCAGGCCAGTGCGGCTGAGGCCATCAGCAATGCTGTGACGGCGGCGAACACTCCCGGATCGAGCGGCTGGGTTTCGTAGAGCATGGACTTGATGAACTGCGTCGTTGCGGCGCTTGCCGCCAGTCCCAGCAGGAGTCCGATCAGCGCCGGGTGCAGCCCATCGGCGAGCATCCCTCTCAGCACCTGCTCGCGCTGAGCGCCCAGCGCTATGCGGATCCCGATCTCACCCGAGCGCTGCGCCACAATGTAAGACAGCACACCGAAAAGGCCCGCAGCCGCGAGCAACAGTGAGAGCACCGCTAACGAGGTGATTAGAGTGGCGTCGAAGCTTTGGTCGAGCGTCGACTTGCCGAGAAGTTGATTCATCGTAAGCACATCCGAGACGGGCAGATCACGATCCTGACCTTGAATGATCTGCTGCACCGGAAGTGCTAGTTGGCTCACGTCCTGCGGGGAGCGGATCGCGAGTGTACCGTAGTTTTGATCACCTGCAAAGAGCGGATGGTACTGCATTGGCTCAGGCGCTTCACCGATTTCGTACCGGGTGTCACCGACGATTCCCACGATCACGCGTACCTTGTTTCCGTCCATTACGTGCAGGTGTTTGCCAAGGGGATTTTCGCCGGGAAAGAATTTCTTGGCGAACGATTCACTGATGATGACTTCATTGACTTGATCGAACTCCTGGTTATCGCCGAAGGTGCGGCCGCGCAAAAGCGGAATGCCCATGGCCGCAAAGTAGCCGGGGTCGGCCGAGCGATAGATTGCGAGATTGCCGTTGCCCCGCGGCAGTGATGGGTGCTCCACGATCGTGAATCCTGAGTCGCCCATGTAGCCCTGTCCCGGAACTCCAGTCACAAATCCCGCCGCTTCCACTCCCGGCAGCGCCCGCACTCGCTGCAACAGCGTCTCAAAGAAATTCGCAGGCGCTGGTCCTGGGGTCTTGTACCGCTTGCCCGGCAGTTTAATGCGCATGGTGAGCACGTTATCAGTGACGCATCCGACGTTTGTAGAACGGAGGCGCTGGTAACTTTTTACCAACAAGCTCGCGCCCATCAGCAGAACGACCGTGAGCCCGACCTCAATGGCAAGCAGCGTCTTGCGAAGGCGTGCCCGTGTCCCTGCAGCACTGTGGCTTCGCGAAGACTCGTGCAGGGCGCCGAGCAAACGCGTGTCATCCGTGTTGAACGCGGAGACCAGTCCGGAAAAGAGCGCGCAGAGGATGACTACAGCTGTAGTGAACGCTGCAACTACGCCATCGAAATGGATGGCACCCACGCGAGCCATGTCGGGGCGGGTGTGCAGAAGCCAGCCGATCGCACCATAGGCCAGCAACAGGCCGGCAGTTCCGCCTGATGCCTCGAGCAGGAAACTCTCCGTCAGATGCTCGCGCAGCAGCCGCATGCGTCCTCCTCCCAGCGCAGTGCGAATCGCAAGTTCCTTGTGGCGTGCGGCGGCGCGCGCTACGAGAAGATTGGCCACATTGAGGCAGGCGATGAACAGCAGGCAGACAGTGGCGGCGAGCAGTATGTAAAGCGGGCGCTTCACCTCCCCCACCAGGTGCTCCAGCAGGGGCCGGTTGCTCGCTGCCGCCGCGACAAACGGGTTGTCCAAGTGTGAGTCATGGACCTGCCGAGAGATGACGCTCAGGTTCGCCGCTGCTTCCTCGCCGGTTACTCCTGGCTTCAGCCGCCCTACGACACGAAACATGTGGTTGTCGAAGCCGGACATTATCCTTTCCGGGAATTCGTGATAGACGGGCGTCCAGAGCTGAGTACTGGAATCCGGAAACTCAAACCATGCCGGCATGATGCCGATGACTGTATAAGGCTTGGCATCGATGTAGATGGTGCGGTTCAGGATCGCTGGATCAGCGCCGAATCGACGCTTCCACAGGCCCGAACTCAACACAACGGTGCCATTCGCCGAAGGACTATCGTCTATCGATGTGAATCCGCGCCCCTGGGCTGGATTCACTCCGAGTGTGGGGAACAGATTCCAGGAGACATGTGCTCGATTGAGTCTTTCCGGCAGTTGACCGCCCGACGCCGAGAGGTCAGCACTGTCGTCTCGGACCAGGGCCAAACTGCTGAAGCTGGTGTTCTCTCTATTCCACGCAGCGTAGACACCACCGGCAACCTGGTTGTAAGGGAAGTCGCCGCCGCCGGCAGCAGGTGTACTGCGCTCGTAGAGTGTCAGCAACCGATCGGAATCAGGGAAAGGCAGCGGCCTAAGCAGAACGCCGCGCACCACCGTAAACAGCGCGACGCTGGCGCCAATGCCAAGCGCCGTGATAAGAATGGCAACGACTGCAAATCCAGGTGTCCGGCTTAACGTGCGAGCCCCGATGCGAAGGTCGCGCCAGAACTGATCCAGTCCATTCCAGTTCCATGTGGCGCCCGTCTTTTCGCGCACCAAATCAGGATTGCCAAACACCCTCAAAGCGGCGAGGCGGGCTTCTTCCTCGCTCATGCCGGCAGTCCGGTTTTCGGTGATCTGTTGCTCCATGTGAAAACTCAGCTCTTCATTGAGCTGTGTATCCGCCATTCTCCGAAACAGGAGCATACGGACCTGCATCACCAATTGATTCAGCCACCGCATTGTGTCTCCTTTAACCATGAGCCCCTGGTCCTGAGCTTTCGCCCCGTTCAATCTCCGGAGCCGGTAGGCTAACCAATCGACTCCGCTTGAATCACACCTCGCTTACGACCAGGTTGATCGCAGTGGAAAGCCGCTTCCAATCTGCTGTCTCGGCTTCCAGTTGCCTGCGCCCGGCAGCGGTCAGCGAATAGAACTTGGCCTGGCGGCCGGTTTCGCTCTCCGCCCATTTGGCTTTGACCCAACCCTGTTGCTCCAACCTGTGCAGCGCCGGATACAGAGACCCCTGCTGCACCTGCAGTACTTCGCTTGAAATCTGCTGAATGCGTTTGGCAATTGCCCAGCCGTGCATGGCTTGAACCGAGAGTGTCTTGAGAATCAGGAGGTCGAGCGTACCCTGAACGAGATCGGTAGGTTTACCCATACCATGATTATCTACAATACACGTTGTAGATAGTCAAGGTATAAGTGCGAAAGCGTTTTTCGTCCTGAAACTTTGCTGAGTGACGGGCAAACAGGAAGTGAACGTCAACCGACGTGAGCGGGAATAAGACGATTTTGACCCACCGTTGATGTGTATCTCGCACGCCGCTGGAAAACTATTCCTGTCTCAGCGCCGCCATCGGATCGGTACGCATGGCGCGGCGCGCAGGAAGATAGCAAGCCCCGACCGCCACGATGGCAAGCAGCAAGGCCATGCCGATGAACGTCAATGGATCATGCGCGCTGACTCCGAAAAGCTGATTCGCCATGAGGCGCGTGAGCCCGAGCGCAGCGGCCGTGCCCAGGGCCACACCGACTAATGCCATTCGGGTACCCTCGCCGATTACCAGGCGCAACACGTTGGCACGCTGTGCACCAAGCGCTATGCGAATGCCGATCTCGTGCATTCGTTGGCTCGCCATATACGAAATGACGCCGTAGATGCCCACGCACGCGAGCAGGAGCGCCAGCGCCGCAAAAACGCCGAGCAGGTCCATCGCGAACCGGCGAGCCGCGAGCGAACGGGCAACCGTTTCGTCCATCGTTTCCACGCCGTACACAACTTGCTGGCTGTTCAACTGTCCGACCGTGTGGCGAATGGCGCCCAGCAGCATCTCCGGGGGCACACGAGTGCGCATCACGAACTCAACACCCTTGGACAGGAGCGGCATGAACTTGTCCGGGAGCTGCATCAGGGGAAAGTAAAATTGCGCCTGGATCGTCGCGTGCGCGTCATTATCCAGTCCGAAGTGCTTGACATGCCCCGTAACGCCGACGATTTCCGCCAGCACGCCGAAGAGGCCAAGATTCAGGCGCTTCCCGATGGGATCCTGGCCGGGGAAGAACTTGCGCGCCAGGTTCTCGTCAATCACGATCACCGGCGGCGAGTGCAATGTGTCTTGCGCGTTGAAAAAGCGGCCTCGCTGCAGCGGAGTTTGCATAGCGTTCAAGTAGCCGGGCTCGACGAGGTAAAAGAGCGCCCAATTCATCTCGCTGTCACTTGCAGGTGCCGGCTGCCCTTCCAGCCAGAACGGTAATTCCGAATCGCCCTGCATCGGCAAGCTGCCGCCCATGGCGGAGACAGATTCGACTCCGGGGATTGCTTCCAGAGCGGCATCCAGCTGGAGCGACCGGTTTCGCAATTCGTCGGGAGACGCTTTCATCATGGCAGGCGGATAGGCGATCGAAAAAGAGATCAACTGATGTGGATTGAATCCCGGATCGACAGCCCACAGGCGGACGAGGCTGCGGATCATCAGGCTTGCTCCCACGAGCAGTACCAGCGCCAGCGCGGTTTCCGTGACAACGAAAATGCCCTGCAGGCGATGGCGCGCGCCGCTGGAGCCGCGGCCTCCTTCCCTCAGCGTTTCCTGCAAATTGGGCTGGAAGGCCTTGAGCGCCGGCGCCAAACCGAAGAGGATGCCCGCGAACAGGGAAAGGCCTAGAGTAAAAAGCAGCACATGCCAGTCGAGTCCCACTTGCTCGGACCGCGGCAATGCCTGAGGCAGGATCCGAATGGCCACGCGCGTTCCCCACGCGGCCAGCAAGAAACCGAGAGTTCCTCCCGTAACTGCTAACAGAACGCTTTCGGTGAGAAGTTGTTGCGCCACGCGGCCGCGGCTGGCGCCCATGGCCGCTCGGATCGCGAATTCCCGAGTGCGTCCCGTGGAGCGTGCGAGCAGGAGATTGGCGAGATTGACGCACGCGATTAACAGGACCAGGCCCACGGCGCCGAACAAAATGTAAAGCAGGGGCGCGACGTCGCCCACCATGTCCTGCTTGAGTGGAACCAGGGTGATTCCACTGTCCTTGTCCGCCTCCGGAAACGCCTTCGCGAGAGCTTGGGCAACGTTGTCCATGTCGGATCGGGCTTGCGTGAGCGTTGCGCCGGGTTTCAGCCGCGCGACTGCATCCATGCCCATGCCGATACGGCGGTCCAGAAACGTTGGATCGGTCCACTGGCCGATGGGCACGTATGCGTCACTCAGCCGAAAATTACTGCCCATAAAAAAGAAACCTGCGCGAATGATGCCGACGACGGTGTACGGCGTACCGTTGAGAGTAATGGGCTGTCCGAGGATCTGCTGTGCGCCGCCCAGTTTGCGCTTCCAGAATCCCTCGCTCAAGATCACGACTGGAGCAGCCCCGGCGTGATCGTCTTGCGCGGTGAAGTCGCGCCCCATCAGGGGCGTGACGCCGAGGATCGAGAAAAAGTCCGCGGAGATCATCTCCGTGCGCACGCGCTCCGGCTCGCCGGCACCGGTAAGATTGAAATCGTCAGAGCGATAGGCTGCGAGCGAGGCGAGTGAGCGGTTATTCCGCTGCCAGTCGAGAAAATTGGGATAGCTGATCGACGATTGGGCAAAGGTCGACGTGCGGGAGTAAAGCGCGACCAGGCGATCGGGCTGCGGATATGGCAAAGGATTGAGCAGGACGCCATTCACCACCGAGAAGAGAGCGCTGTTTGCGCCGATTCCCAGTGCCAAAGTGAGGATCGCAACGGCCGTGAATCCCGGGGATTGCGCTAACATGCGCAGCGCATAGCGGATGTCCTGGAGAAATACGTTCATGATTCCTCCGAAAATGGGTCCAGGCTGGACGAATCGAGACCTTTCCATGGATACGAGAAAGGGCGGGACAAAGTTTCATTGAGCCCGCCTTTTTCGGGAGGGATATGTCGATTCCCGATACCCATCAGCCGCCAAACGAATTCACCATACCTTGCGGGTCACCGATGATCAAGACCTTCCGCATTCCTTCTGGCCTGTAAGCCGAATGCTAACGAGTTGAGGTACGAAGTGACCGGGGCAGTCTCCCGATACTTTGGTGGGCTACCAAATATCACTGTTTCGGCAACAAACTGTCGTGGTCAAATGCCCCGAATATCAGCGGCTCTCCACCGAAGTAGAAAACGTTCTCGGTAATCTCGCGCAGGTAACCACGCTTCTGCTTGAGCTTTTCCGTTCCAAGGACTTGGACGGCGTCTATCGCCTCGACAAGGAACTGGAACTCACCGTTGGCGAGAAAGAACGTTGTCTTGGCGCCTTGCGTCAGCACACAAAAGAGCATAAGTGCGTTGACCAAGCGCCCTAGACCTGCCTTAAAATCCTCGGCTTTAGAATCCGGATACGCCTGAGAGGCCAAGTCGGCGGGCCGCGACGAAGACGGCGACGAGGATCAGGCAACAGCCAATTCAAGGGTGTGTTTTGAGGAAAGCCATGTACAACCTCCTCAATCGCGAGTTTTTGGTGTAACAGAAGTACCATCCGAGCTTCCAGCAAATTGCTTTTGTCGATACCGAAACGGGTGAGTTAAGCGAACGGCAGCTCGCATCCACAAGAGCGAAATGCCTCTTCCACCCGAGTGCATACAGAAGTGTGCTCCAAAACGTGCTTGACACCGCCGACATTGTTAGAGATGGGACGTTACGCCAATCAATCTAACAGACGGTGCCAAGCCCGCACGTGGTCGTGCCTTCTATTCATATCTGAGGGCTACTGTAGGCTCGACGCGCATGGCCCGACGCGCCGGAAAGTAACAGGCGAGAGTACCAGCCGCGAACAATATTGCCGCTGCCAGGCTGAGGGCTGCGATATCGGCCGGCTTTACGCCGAACAGCAAACTCGCGATCCACCGGCTTGCTCCAAAGATCGCGGGCACTCCGACGCCCACGCCTATCACAATCAGCAACAGGGATTCGCGCAGGATGAGCCAAAGAACGCTCTTGCGCTGCGCCCCAAGCGCCATGCGAATTCCGATCTCGCCGGTGCGGCCGGTGACCGCATAGGACATGACACCGTAGAGCCCGATGCAAACCAAAATCATCGCAAGAGGACCGAAAACTCCCGAGATTTCGGTTATGGTGCGATCGCTGGTCAGTGATTGAGAGATGCGCTGATTCATGGTTTGAATGTTTATCGGCGGCAGATTCCCGGCCATCTGTTTCACAGCGGCGCGAATCGTCGATGCTGCGAAGGCTGGATCTGCAGATGTGCGGACCAGGAAACTAGCGGAGTTCGCTTCACCAATGGGATTGAAAAACGGAATGTAGAACCGCCGCTGTGGCTTCTCCCGGACGCTGCCGTGTTTGGAATCCGCCACGACGCCGATGACAACAAAGTCTGATGAACTCAGCGTCGTCTTTACCACCATGCGCTTTCCAATTGGATTGGCTTCGCCGAAGAAATAACGAGCCGCCGTCTGATTGACCAACCCAACGCGCTGGCCACGTCCACTGTCTTGCGGCCCAATTTCGCGTCCGTAGAGTATAGGAATCCCCGCCGTTGAGAAGAAATTTGGCCCAACCATGTCCCAGTGCGAGTCTTGCGGTCCGGCGGTAGTGGGTTTGCCTCCTTCGACAGATATGTCAGAGTTGGAGTCTCCTCCCCCGAATAGACCGTTTTCCATCAAGGTCGTTCCGCGTATGGCCGGAAGCGCGTCCAAGCGGTCAATCATCTCCAGGAAGAGTTGACTGACCTCCGGCCCCTTGTAGCCATAGGAGAGCGGGCTGACGCTGAAATACAACAGGTGATCAACGTCGTATCCGATCTGCACTCTCGCCAGATTCTTAAAGCTGCGGAGAAACTGACCCGCCATAACCAGGAGCGTTAACGACAAGGCGACCTGCACCACAACGAGAACCTTTGCAACCGGCACGCGCCCTGCTTGTGAGCCCCCACCGGTGATGCCGCGCGATGTTCCTTTCAGAATTGGGTTGAGGTCCAAGCGAGCGGCACGCAACGCAGGCACAAGACCGAACAGGATTCCGGTCAAGACGGCAACGGACAGCGTGAACGTCAGAACTCTGGAATCCAGATGCACGTCGAGCGGGATCAGATCGGTTCCGCCGGAGACCAACCGAACCAGAGCAGCATCTGCCCAGCGCGAAAGAAGAAGACCAAAAGCCGCGCCGATGGTGGCGAGAAGAATGCTTTCCGTCAGCAACTGACGGATCAACCTCCAGGCCCCGGCTCCCATGGTGGCTCGGACGGCGAGTTCCCTTTGTCTCGCGGCGGAACGAACCAACAAAATGTTCGCCACATTAGCGCACGCGATCAGGAGAATCAGGCTGACGATTGCCATCAGAATATGCAGCGGTTTGGTGAAATCTCCACGCAGCGTCGAGGCCCCACGGCTGCCTTCGACGACGGCCAAGTGCTGATTCAGAAACGTGCGCCGCTCCTCCGCAGACATCTGATCGGTTTGTGACTGCAGCATCTGCTGGAAGACCGCATTGAGGTTGGCGTCTGCGCGGTCGATTCCCACCCCTTGCTTTAGGCGTCCGATTGCTTGCAGCCACTCGGTTTTGTGAAACGGCTTTGTCTCCAATGAGAGGTAATCGCGGCCCGGATAAATCTCAGATTGCATGCTCAGCGGAACCCAGACGTCGGTTGAAAGTCCAACCGTCTCTCCGCTAAATGTGGAAGGCGTCACGCCAATTACGTCAAACCATGTGCCGCGTACCCGTATTTTGCGTCCAAGCGCCGCGCGATTTCCGTCGAGTTGGTCCTGCCAGAAACGGTAGCTGACCACCGCGACAGGATTGGCGTCGCGCACTGCATCAACTTCGGTGCTGAACAGGCGACCAAGAATGGGATCTACGCCCAAGACGGAAAAGTACGATCCGCTTACGAGACCGATCTGGACAGGGGTGCCCTCGGAGATCTGCCCTTGGTTCTCAATTCCGACGCTGAGCTTCGGTCCCTCACTCGCCGAAGCAGCCAAACCGGTCAGAACGTCGTTATTTTTCGACAGCTCCTGAAACTCGGTGTAGGTGAGAAAGTCGCGGTTTCCGTCGCCAAAACCTTGTTCCATGCCCTGGTTGTCTGGATTCGTGAGGAAGACGAGTTGCTGAGGTTCTTTGACAGAGAGCTTCCGCATCAACACCGAGTTGACGACCGAGAAGATCGCAGTATTCGCACCTATGCCGAGCGCCAGGGTGAGGACTGCGACGAGCGTGAATCCCAGATTTTTTCCCAGCATCCGCGCGGCAAATCTGAAGTCTTGCCAGAAGGTAAGCAAATGACACCTCTACGAGGATGAGTCCAGAGCAAGAGCGATTCCTCGAGTTGCGTCTTCCGGGCGCTGAAAAGCAAGAACTTAAGCGATCCAGATCGAAGGGAGGCGTTCGTTTGTGGACAATACCGGCCGCAATTGGACAAGCCAATGAGTGAGGCACATAGTCTATTGATCCAACCTAACCAACTGCTAAGGCGGCGTTATCTCGTCACATGGCGCGCCAGTGTCTTTCATCTTGATCTGCGCGAACGGCGGCTCGATCATCGCGAACCGGCCGAGCAGTCAAAACAGGGAAGGCTCGCAGTCAAGTTTCAAGGTATAGATCCGGCCAAAAAGACATCAGCAAGCTGAAACAGCCAACAACGGGGGACGGCTTTGCTTTCCTCCGGCGGAAGACGAAATGCCTGCAATACGGCATCGCTAGACCTCGCCATCCATGCGGTTCCATGACCGCTAAGCGGTGGGCGGCAAAGCCTTGCGCTACTTGGGTCGAGGCTGATCGCATCTTTGTCTAACTCGGCAGCCTTCAGCGGAAGTTGCGGATCATGACCACTTCCCGATTCAAGCTCCCCCGCGTCAGCGCCAAAAACTTCCCATCCGGAGACCACTCGAAATCAAAAATTCTGCCCGACTTGAAGTACGTGATCTGCTTCTCCGGACCTCCTCCCAGTTTCTGCTCCCAGATGTTGGAAGTACCCTTTCGCGTGACCGTACGCTGTATGGCTTTGCTGTCCGGGGTCCAACGTGGCTCCTCCTGTATCGATGCGATCCACGGAAGTTCATGCACGACACGGCCATCGGGAAAAGACGCGACCTGAAGACGTGGCGGCTTAGAAGTGTCTCGAAAAATAGCGATGTAAGCCATCCAGTTGTTATCGGGCGAAACTCGTGGACTCCAAGCGCTTGCAGACCCGATCGCCAGTCCAGCCCCTTGACTCTCCAGTGATAGGCGGAATGCGTTCAATCCCACCTGATAGACGATCCATTTCCCATCCGGAGAACATTGGGGAAGCTCGGCGAAAGGCGGAGTGTTTAGCGGCGCCAGATTTGAGCCGTCAGGGTTCATCATCCAAAGGCCGACCTTAAGGTCACGGTATGATTCGAAGATGACGTGCCGTCCGTCGCCACATGCCGAGGGCGCCCAATCGCGGTGTTGATCTGGGTTCAGAAGAATGCGCTGGGTTCCGTCCCGATCCAATCGGAACAGGTTCCCGTCTCGATCGGCAAACAAGATTTTGCCGTCGGGAGTCCACGAAAACAATCGCTCAGCAAACCCGTTAGAAGTGATGGGCTCGGCCTGCGACGTATCGCCGGCAGGCGCAATCCATAGGTCAGAGTTCACAGCCTTCTCGGTAAGAATCAGTGTGCTCCCATCAACGCTCAGGCTGGGGCTGTCGATGTCGTAATCGTTCAAGTCATCGATGATGCGGTGCGGTTCTCCTGCCGGGTAGGAAATGAACCAGAGTTGCGCACGCTGGTTGCGAGCGTGCTCGGATATTGGCACTACGAATCCGCTTCCGTCGGGAAGCCAGAGGGGCCGTCCCATATCGTCAGAACTGGAATAAATATCCCGGACCGATCCGTCAGTAATCGAGACAGACCGTATTATCGAACGTGCATTGCCCGTGGGATCATATGCAGTAAAAGCCACGAACTTACCGTCAGGAGACCAGGCTGGTCCAAACAGATTCGGACCGCGAGTAGGGCTGGCAAGAAAGACCGGCTGTTTCAGCAGTACTCTCTCGCCGCTGCCATCGGGAGCTGCAACGAGAAGCTGAAACTCATTTCTTTCCAGGACTCCTCGAACGTATGCCATCTGGCGACCGTCGGGGGAGAATACGACCGGGGAGTCCAAGTCGTGAAGCAGCAGGATCGGAGCTCCCCCGAGAGTTGGAATCCGATAAAGGTTGGCGTAATCGGAGTTGCTGGGCTCGCTCCGAACAATATAGATGTAATTCCCGTCTGGGGAGAATGTCAGCCCCCCGTAAAACCGTGATTCTGATGGAACGATTTCGACTTCGCTTCCGGTGGTGACCTGACGGACGATAACCTTGGCTTTATCACCGGCCGAAAAGGCGTAAGCGACGTATCGCGCATCGGGCGAAATGGCCGCCACGATTGCATTTCCAGTGTGCGTCAGGAGTGCAATCTCAAGGTCTTTCGGTTTCAGCGATTGCGTCGTGTATCTGTGCCGCAAGGCAAAGAACCCAGCCGTTGCCAGCACCACCAGTAGTGAAACCAAGGCGAATTTGATGAGAAGAGGTTTTCCGAACAGTGCGCGACGGGCACGTTCAACTGCGGCACTCGATGCAGCGTCCGAGTCCGATAACGCCTCGAGGGCAAATGCCAAATCCGAAGCGGAGTGGTAGCGCTGTTCTGGATTCTTTTCGAGGCAGCGGTGCACCACACGCTGCAAGCCTGGCGGAATCTTGAGACCGATCTGCGATATCAGGGCTGGCTCTTCATTCAAGATCGCCGCCATCGTCTCGGCCGATGTCGGTTTTTGAAACGCTCGCAGTCCCGTCAGCATCTCGTACAGAATCGCGCCGAAGGCGAAAATGTCTGCCCGATGATCTGCCGCCTGGCCTCGCACCTGCTCCGGTGACATATAACCCACTGTCCCCATCACCATTCCGGGTTCGGTCTGGCTGCCGACGGTGAGCGCGCTGTGAACGGAACTGGATTGGGGTCGGGATAATTTCGCCAGGCCGAAGTCCAGGATCTTCGCCCTTCCGTCTTTGGTGACGAACAGGTTTTCCGGCTTCAGATCGCGATGAACAACCCCCTTCTGGTGCGCCGTCGCCAGCCCGTGCGCAATCTGCACCCCGAAATCGATGGCTTTGCGGAGCACGATCCGCCCCCGCCTGACCAGTTCCCGTAGCGTCTCCCCTTCCAACAGCTCCGAAACCAGGTACGGCACGCCTTCATGCGTGCCCATCTGATATACCGCCAGAATGTTGGGATGGTTCAAAGCTGCGGCTGCCATGGCCTCCTGCTCAAAGCGGCGCAGGCGTTCAGGATTGGAGGAAGCAAATCCCGTCAGGATCTTGATGGCCACCTCGCGGCGCAGGCGCACATCGAGCGCCCGGTACACCTCCCCCATGCCGCCGGCACCGAGCTTGGAGAGTACTTCGTAATCGCCGAGTTTTGTGCCTTTGATTAGTCCGGCTGGGGAGGATTGCAGAAAGCTGGAACGAGCCTGTTGGTCGGCGGCAAGAAGGGATTCGACTTCGCGGCGTAGAGAAGCGTCGGCGGCACAAGTGCTGTCGAGATAGCCTGCTCGCTTCTCGGGCGCGAGCTCGAAGGCCCGCTGCAGCACTTCATTCACTTGCGCCCATCGCTCAGGGGTCATACATCTGTACTCCGGGCCAATTCGCGGTACAGCCACGCCCGAGCGACTGCCCAGTCACGTTTCACTGTCGCGGGTGAGACTCCCAAAGCCTGCGCCGCTTCCTCGATCGATAAGCCTGCGAAGAAGCGCATCTCAACGATCCGGCTGTGCTGGGGATTCATACGCGAAAGCTCGTTCAACGCATCGTCCAGGGCGATCACGTCCAGCGGACGTTGCTTCGCCGGGGCAAGGTGCTCGTCCAAGCTCAGCGTTACCTGATTCCCCCCCCGCTTGTCAGCATACTGTTTCCGCGCATAGTCCACGAGAATTCTCCGCATCAGCTGCGCAGCAACGGCAAAGAAGTGCACGCGATCATTCCAATGTACGGAACTATGGCCTACCAGTTTGAGATAGGCCTCGTGCACCAATGCCGTACTTTGCAGCGTGTGATCCGTGCGCTGACCGAGCAACAAGAGGCGGGCGCGCCGGCGCAGCTCGTCGTAGACTAGCGGCACAAGCTTTTCGCGGGCGGCGCTTTCTCCCTGGCTCCACCGGACAAGTAGTTCGGTAACCTCATTGGAGGGACTTGCGCCCAAGAGCATCCTCCCAAGGCAACAACAGTGGGCAAAAATTATCGCTCTTGGGCATGAAAGTCAACTTGCACAACAAGCTAACCCTTTTCCCTACCCGCCAGGACCGGACTTCCTCTAGCGCGAAAAAAAATCTTTCGAGTCAATGAGCCAATTTGCTCGCGCTTTGCGTTTTTACAGCAACAAGGGTGAGTTGAGTCGCTCAGCCGGCCAGTGCTTCATGAGTCTACAAAAATTCTGGAGGGAAAGTATGTATTGCCTGGAGACCAAGAGTGAGAGGAAGTGCAGTTTCAACAATTCTGCTGTCGGGCGGAAATTCGTCTCGCCACAACTGGTGTCAGCGAAGACCGTTGGCATGCGGCTCCCGTTGGCACAAGCGCTATTTTGCGCGGTGCTGCTGGCGGTGGTTCCACCGGCGCACGGCCAGACCGAAAAAGTGCTCGACAGTTTTGCCAACAGCCCCGACGGGGCGAATCCCCGTTACGTCACGCCAGTGCTGGACGCGGCGGGAAATCTTTACGGCACGACCAACTATGGCGGCAATTACGGCTTGGGCACGGTGTTCAAGGTGACGCAGTCGGGGACGGAGACGGTTCTCCACAGTTTCAATGTCGATGGGACGGATGGTGCCTATCCCGTCGCCAGCCTGGTCATGTACCGGGGGAATCTCTACGGCACGACCGTCGAGGGCGGTACTGATAACATCGACGGCACTGTGTTTGAACTGAAGCATACAACGAAGGGCTGGACGGAGACGATTCTCCACAGCTTTGGCGCGAGTGGGGATGGGTCCCAGCCCTACTGCGCTCTGACCGTGGACAACAAGACGGGGAATCTGTACGGCACGACCAACGTTGGCGGCGCTTACAGCCATGGCACGGTGTTTGAGTTGACGCCCTCGGGGACGGAAACAATTCTCTGGAGTTTCGGAAATGGGACGGATGGGGCCAATCCCATCGCCGGTGTGATCCGGGATACGAACGGGAATCTCTACGGCACCACCGAGTATGGCGGCGATTCCGGTTACGGCGCAGTGTTTAAGTTGACGCCCTCGGGGACGGAGTCGATTCTCCACAGTTTCGATCTGAATGGGACGGACGGGGCCTATCCCGTCGCCAAACTGGTCATGTACAGCGGAAATCTCTACGGCACGACGGTCAATGGCGGCGCTTACGGCGATGGAACTGTGTTTAAGGTGACGCCCTCGGGGACGGAGACGATTCTCCACAGTTTCGCGAACAATGATATAGAGGGGATCAATCCCTATGCCGGTCTGGTCATGCACAACGGAAATTTTTACGGCACGACCGCCAATGGCGGCGGCATTGGGGGGGTCGCCGGCACCGTGTTTGAGATGACGCCATCTGGGTCGGAGACAATTCTCCACACCTTTGGTGGGAACCAGGATGGGGCCTTTCCCTATGGCGGTGTGGCCTTTGACAAGGCGGGGAATCTCTACGGCACGACACTCGATGGCGGCGCTAACGGCTTTGGCACGGTGTTTGAGTTGACGCCGTAGGAAGACAGATCGCAGCCATCACGTGCCTGGAGTGCTGACTGTAACGGGAAGCACGGTGAGTGGCCGGTTCCCAACGGTGTAGGGGGCTCAGCGATAACTCGAGAGAGGCGACCAATGATTTCGCCTGGTATAGGAACCCGGGTGAACTTCACATCGTAGATTTGCGATGATTGTTGTAACCAGATGAGATGAGAAGGCCGGTCTCCAACGGGATGTCAGCGAGAACCACTTGAGTCATTTCGAGGCGGGAACGGTGTCTGCCGTGGGCGTAGAGACTGCAGATCCGTTGGTATCCATTGTGCGTGAAAAGCTCTTCACGTGCAGATTGGGACAGCTCAGTACCCGGTACGTCTCTCGCCGCTGTGCACAGGAAAACTGAGAACATCCCGCAGGCACGATGAACGGTACCTCAGGGTCCAAATTCGAGACAGTACTGAACCCCGGCCCAGTGTATGACGGGAGCTCGCCAGTCGATTGAAACTGGAGCTGGGAACAGCGCGAATCGTCCGCTCGGCGATGCTGAGTGCTCGCTGGTTTCGTGGTTTGCGAGGCGCTTAGCGTCGATAATGTAATCACTGCCATCAGAACCAGGGCCAGTTTCATTTACAGTCCTCTTCTATGCACACAATCTAACCCGATCCAATGTTCGTTCCTACTGCCAGAACGCATGATTACTACCCCACCTTCGTGTGGTTACTATGTCAAATTCATGAATCACTTCGGTCACATCGTCGCGGTGACCCACGTACGTTGCAGCGCCGTCGAAACGAATGTAGTTTCGGGATCGATGGAAACTCGAAAACTGTCAAAACATCGCTCAAATCCAGGCGCATCCACCGATTCAACGACCACTCGTGGCCTGCATCGTGCGCAACTGGGAAAACGGAGGAGCACTCGGATTGCTCTGACCAGCCCGGTAGGACTAGCGGGTCAAGATCGACAGAAATCTTCCTTTACGATGCCGGCCATGGCCACCAACCTGAATAAGCATGGGGCAGCCGTACAGCTGCATCGAGAATTGCTGGTCGGTTCTATCGTCTCAGTGAAGAACAAGCGCGGTATCGAGGTTTCAGCGCGGGTTATTTCGCAGATGGTCGCACGGCATGGAGTTCCCACGTACGCCATTGAGTTTGTCGAACAAGATGATAAGGCCAAGGATTTTTGGGGAATTACGTTCCCATCCGCTAACTGACACTTGTAAACTCCGTGCAAGGAAGTCCGCGAAGAATCGCAGTAACGCTCTCGCGTTTGTAGCCCACCGCGGCAGGTACCATCTTCCATGACAGCGTGAGAGCCCACGGATGGTGGGACGAGACGTTTCCGTGTTGGGGAAATAGCCTCTCTTTTCCCAGCCTGTGTCTAACGCTGAACCTCCAGCGACGAGGGGGGGTGACCGCCGATGACACTGTTGCCCTGTCGCGACATCACTCATGATCGAACTGGGCAAGAATAGGAAAGCCGAGTGAGTCAAGGTGAGCCGGCTGCATTGTTGACAGTTGTTGATAAACCCAACGCGCTTCCAGGCTGGGAAACTTATGTCACTTCTTTCCTCTTTAAGCCCTAGTCAAGCCTCATGGGCGGGGCTACTATTTCGAAAGAACATCCGCAACAAGGATGGGGCTTGTTGACTGCGTTCCACAAGGACTTGTGATGCGATTCCTTAGGTCGGCTCTCCGAAGTTCGTGGCTGGTTGCGCTCTTGCTTCTGCCCGGCTGTAATGCGCTGAATCCCCTCTGCGGGAGTTCCCGTCCCAGTCCGAGCCTCCGTTCGATCTCTCCCACGACCATGGTCTTTGCACAACTGCCGCCCAGCTTCGTCCTTACTGCGACGGGCGGCCATTTTGTGGCCTCCTCCGTAATACTTTTCAATGGCGCCACCCTCGCCACCACCGTCGTCAGCAGTTCCCAACTCACGGCCGACGTCACATCCTCCATGATTCCAGCCGCGGGAACCTACAAAGTCGAAGTGCAGACCCCCTCCGGGAATTCCGGCAATCTCGGTTGCTCCAGCGGCGGCACAAGTGGTGCCCAAATCCTGACCGTTAACTGACCATCAGGACCGGCGCGGGGCTTGTTTCCCCACGGCTAAACAAGAGAAGTACAGGGAGGTCGAATCCCTCGTTCTCCTTGTCGCGCGTCGAAAATACCACTACGGAATTATTTCCCATCTTCTCAGGCAGCGAACATCGACACTACGTTATTCACCTTAAAACCACCGGCAGCGGCGGCACCATCTGATCCGCCGATGAGACCCGACGACCGAGTACGCATGTACGAGCTGTGCGCAATGATCGAAAAGGAAAAGGACCACCGCCGTTTTCTACAACTGATCGAGGAACTCAACAACCTGCTGGAACGGCAGGAACTGTGCCTGGAAGAGAAGCCGAAAAGTGAGTGCACATGAACCGCTACACGTCTATCTGCATCTCATAGTCGCGCGTGGAAGTCGTTAAGGGAGGCGATGTCTTGTGGACGGTCTTAGTCGTCGATGACAACCAGGCAGTGCGGAGGTTGATCTGCGATCTCTTCACCCGCGAATCCGACTTCAAAGTCTGTGCCGAAGCCGAAAACGGAAGCGAGGCTGTATTGAAGGCGCAGCAGTTTGGGCCCGATCTCGTCGTCACCGACCTCTCCATGCCGCAGATGAATGGCCTGGAAGAAATCCGCGCATTGAACAGGCTGAGACTCACCACACCAGTGATCCTTTTCTCCGCCCACATGGATTCCTTTGTGGAGAAGGAAGCTTTCGC
>DATEHP010000403.1:0-17615 GCA_035279505.1 Candidatus Sulfotelmatobacter sp.
GGTGAATGGTTCTACAGCCATTTCATTTATGGATCGAATTACCGGCTCAGTGAATGGCAAGGAACCATTCTTAAGGTCCAGTTGGGTCGCCTGGAAGAACAGACCCTGCACCGCCACCGCAATGGCCGTCTGCTCGACGAACTGTTCGCGGAGATCCCGGGCATCACGCCGCAGAAATGCGATTCGCGCTGCACGCGCAATAGCCAGTACGCATACATCTTTCATGTGGATGCCAAACAATTTGCGGGGATCTCGACTGAGAATTTCGTCGCCGCATTAAACGCCGAAGGCATTCCGACACAGGCGAGCTACCCGCCGTTGCACGAACTGGATTGCTTCCGCAGCGGCGAATACCGCAAGTGCCTCAGCGGCGCGCAAGCGACAGAGAAGCACGAATTCCTGCAGCAACCCTTCCGGCACACACAAAGGGCGGCTTGGGAGACGGTTTGGATTCCGCAGTTTGCGCTGCTCGGTGACGAGCAGGACATGCACGAGATCGCAGAAGCGATCCGGAAGATCCAGCGAAACGCAGCGGCGATTGCAGCCAATGCCTCACAAACCAACGCCGAGCGGGTCGCAAGATAGCGAAGAGGCGAACAGCGGTCTTGTCCTATGCGGAGAGGAGAGTCCATGATCGGTCATCACAATGGCCGTACTGCGCGTTTTGTCTTTTGTGTGTTCATCGTCTTTCTGGCGGCTCCTTCGTTTTCTCAAGTCGCGCGGAAGCTCCCCGAGAAGGTTCCGCCCAAACGAACGTCACAGATTCAGGATGGTTTCGGCATCAACTCTGATCTGCCTCGCGATCCCTATCTGCCGTGGAACCGATGGTGGTGGACGCGCATGTTCGATGCAGGTTTCAAATGGATCCGCATCGGCCAATACGAGAACAGCTCCGATTACACGAGTTGGGATTGGATTGAACAGAAGCGAGGTGTTTATACGACCTCACCGCTGCTGGAAGATGCGGTCGATTCATTAATTGAAAACGGGATGGAGGTGCAGGTGCAGTTGCTGTACGGCAACCAGATGTATACGGCCCACAGTGGCACGCTGCCTGACATCAGTGTTCCCGAGCCGGGTTCGTTTCACAATGACGATCGCAGCATGTACTCGGTTTATTGGCCACCGATCACACCGGAACAGACAACGGCCTTCAACAAATACGTTGGCTGGATGGTCGATCACTTCAAGGACCGAATCCATTACTGGGCGCTGTGGAATGAACAAGACATCGGGTACTGGAATCCGTGGGGTAATCCCGAGCAGTACGGTCACTTGCTCACCGAGTTTGTGGAGACTGTGCACAAGACCCCGGGAGCGAAGGTGATCTACGGCGGGCAGGCGGATCCATCCCGGGATTTCACTGAGCGCGCCCTGGATACCTGTAAGTGCGCTGGGGGGATTGACGTCTATGCCTATCACACCTATCCGGGCTACGGACAGAATATGAATCCAGAGACGATGGATTACGGCGCCTATATCAACGAGTCGCCGCGTGCGCTGCGGGATCTGGTGAATCATTATGCCGGGATCAAGGCGGGCATTCCTTTCTTCGACGATGAGTTCAACTCGATCCCTTCATGGACAGGCTCGGACGAATCTGTGCAGGCGAAGTATGTACCGCGCGGACTGATTTACAACCATGCCGCAGGCGTAAAGACTTTCGTATGGCTGCTGGCTGCGGGCACAGACGGCAATGAATATGACGACTTCGGGATCCTACGCGGGCTCACCAATCACGACTACGACTTCACACCGCGGCTCGTCTACTATGCGTTGCAGAACACGAACGCGCTGTTTTCGGATACGAAACTGGACAGCGCGATCGAGATTTCCAGCAATGATGTGCCCGCGATCCGCCGGCAGAGCGGATTTCCTTTCCTGAGCTATGGCTTTCGATCGAAGACAGGAAAGGCGATCGTAGCCTATTGGATTGCCGCCCACAGCGCGCCGGGGAATTCTTTTCCCCCGTACTATGCGACTCTAACGTTGACAAATTCCGGGATTCAGCATCCTGTGCTCATCGACGTGGTCTCTGGAGATATTCGGCCGCTCCATTGGAAGAAGGGAACAACCGACACATTGGAGATGCTTCCGGTCAGCGATAGCATCTTGGCAATCGCCGATGCCGATTACTTCGACTGGCCGGTTCTTCCCGAAGCGCCGAGCTCGCTGACTGCGGTTTCCACCGAGAGCGGAGTAAAGCTTGGATGGGAAGTCCATGGAGGAGATCCGGAGCACGTTGTGATTGAGCGGCGTCAGATTTCTGCCGCAGGAGGGTCGTGGCAGCGGATCGCGGAGTTGCCGCCTTCTGCGACGCAATACTCGGACTCGCAAATGGAGCCTAGCCAGAAGGCTTCCTACCGCGTGCGGGTCACGAATGCCAACGGCGATTCCGCCACCTCTAACATTGTGCGAGTGCCAAGTTCCTAGGAGTGTGCGTTACCACGTTTTCGAAAAGAAGAGATCCGCAAACGCCACAGACGCGGAGACGAAGAGTGCGAAATAACTCATATCAAATGGAACGAGGCTGCGGCACATCAACCCACCCGTGCTTAGCGTGGCTTGCGAGGACTGCATCGAGGATCGTCATCTGCCGCAAGCCGTCAACGAACTGAGGGTAGTCGGGAGCGGCTGATTCGCCGATGGAACGATAGAATCGGCGAAACACCTGCTTGAACGTGTCGTCGTAGCCCTCGCTATGACCGCCGGGAAGATCGGCGTAACTGCGCGCGCCGGGCTGAAGCAATGACGGATCTTTGATCAAAATCGAATTGGGGGTATCGCGGTGCCCCTGCCAGAGTTCGTCCGGACGTTCCTGATTCCATGCAACCGAAGATTTCGTGCCGTAGACCTCAATTCGCAGACCGTTCTTTTGGCCTGCGGACACCTGGCTGGCCGTCATACTGCCGCGGGTACGAGTTCCCATCCGGAAAAGGACCGCACCGAAGTCTTCCGTCGTCACTGGGGTCTCAATAAAATCTTCAGGCCCCACCAATTTGTTGGCAAAAGTTTCGACCGAGTGCTTCGGCTGTTTCCGCTTGGCATGAAAGGTCTGCAGGTCGGCGCAGAGCGAAGTCAGGCGCAACCCCGTCACGTGTTCTGCCATATCGAAGAAGTGCGATCCGATGTCGGCCATGCAACGGGATGCCCCGGCGGCCGCGGCATCAACCCGCCAGTTCCAGTCAGTGTCATGCAGCAGCCAGTCCTGAGAGTAGGTGCCTTGTACAACCAGAATTTCTCCCAGTTCTCCGGCCTCGCGCAGGCGGCGCATCTGTTGGACCATTGGGTAGTAACGCAGGTTATGGCACACGCAATTGTGCAATCGCAGCTTGCCGGCAAGGGAGCTAAGTTCCTCGGCTTCGGCGACCGTCGTGGTCAGCGGCTTTTCGCAGAGTACGTGTTTGCCCGCCTGCAGTGCCTCTTTCGCCATCGTAAAGTGCTGCGCGTTGGAAGTACAAATGTGGACCGCGTCAATGGAGGCGTCGCGCAGGACCTCGCGAAAATCCGTCGTTGTTTTCGGGACGGCGAAACCGGTGGCGAGCCGTTCTACCGCCTGCGCATTCCGGCCAACCACGGCAGCCGCTTCCACCGACTCCACTCGGCGTACCGCTTCCAGATGGACGCGGCCCATAAAGCCTGTACCGAAGATTGCTGTTTTGATTGCCTTCATTAAAGTTCCTGTTCAGGACCACCATGCTGCAGTCGGCTGTTCGCGTACCACGATGTTGTTGAGAAAGTTCGCCGCTTTCGTCAGACCTTCACCAGGCGAGAGCAGGCTGTCTTCGTGCTCGATCGAGACAACGTGATCGTAGCCGAACATTCGCAGTGTGGAGACTAGTTCGCTCCAAAACTCAATGCCATGGCCGTAGCCGCAGGTGCGGAAGATCCACGCGCGGTTGCGTTCGTCAGTGTACGGCTTCGTGTCGAGCACGCCCGAGCGAACCATGTTTGTCGGGTACAGTTGCGTATCCTTTGCGTGAACATGAAAGATCGCGTCACCTAGCACGCGGACGGCAACAATCGGATCGATACCTTGCCAGAAGAGATGGCTGGGATCGAAGTTGCATCCTACATGCTTTCCAGCGATTTCGCGCAGCCGCAGCATTGTCTCCGGACTGTAGACCACGAATCCGGGATGCATCTCGACTGCAATCTTCACCCCGTGGTCAGCGGCAAACTTTGCCTGCTGGATCCAGTACGGCGCGACCACTTCGTTCCATTGCCAGTCAAGGACTTTGCGGAAGTCCGGAGGCCACGGGCAGGTGATCCAGTTAGGTGCGATGGCGTTAGGAGAATCCCCGGGGCAGCCGGAGAAGTCCACCATCAGTGGCACCCCAAGCTTTTCGGCCAGCAGGATGGTCCTGCGACTCGTCTCCCGATGAGCTTGCCCAACGGCCTGGTCGGGATGCAGAGCATTGCCGTGACAGCTCAGTGCGCTGATGCTGACGCCGTGATCGCTAAGAATCTTTTTGAAGTCCGACAGCGCGGAGGCGTTCTCCAACATCGAGAGCTTGCAGTGCGCGTCGCCTACGTAGTTTCCCGTCGCAAGTTCGACGGTGACAATATTGAGTTCGGCGAGTTTTTTGAGAACCGCCTGCAGCGGAAGTTTCGATAACAACGGAGTGAAGACTCCAACACGCATAGCGCCTCTGTCTCCTCAAAAGAGTCCCGCCATTTTATCGCAGTCGCTTATGTTACCTTAAGGTCCTGCGGCATTGCGGACCGGATGGAATCTTATGGGTCCGCGAATCACCTTTTGGGAGAATGGTCTTGCACCAACCTCGACGGTTGTTGTTTTTCTTGCTGCTTTTCTGGATTACGCCCGCTCTCGTTTCAGCCCAAACGGATTCTTCCGTGCCCCCGCTTCCGCGGGAAAAGAAGATCCACCTCAAGCACGTCCTAGTCATCGGCCAGACCAAGGGATTCGAGCACGATTCGGTGACAGCGGGCATGGCTGCGATCTACAACATGGGGCGTGACAGCGGTTTGTGGGAAGCTACCCTGCGTACCGACGTCGAACTGATCACCAAGAAGGATCTGGGCAGGAATTCGAAGAATCTCGATTACTTCGATGCCCTGATTTTCGTGAGCACCACGGGGGAACTCGACCTGGATGAAAATCAAAAGAAAGACATGATGTCATTCATCAAGGATGACGGCAAGGGCTTCGTGGGTGTTCACGCCGCCCTCGATACGAATTACAAGTGGCCAGAATACGGCGAGATGATCGGCGGCTGGTTCGATCAGCATCCTTGGTCCACATTCAATGCACCGATAATCAACGAAGACCCGAACTTTCCAGCGGTCCGCCATTTTCCGCACGCGTTCGTTAAGTGGGACGAAATTTATCAGCCGAAAGAATGGTCGCGTGACAAACTGCACGTTCTGCTGAGCCTCGATCCGGCGAAGCTTAACTACGAGAACAATCCGCGCATTCACCGCACCGATCACGATTTCGCTGTGGCCTGGGACAAAATGTACGGCAAGGGCCGCGTATTCTATTCGACACTCGGCCACACCGAGGAGGCCTGGAGCGACCCTGACATCCGCAAGATGTACTTTGAAGCGATCAGGTGGGTTCTGGGTATGACCGAGGGCAGTACGGCTTCTCATGCGCGTGAGCAGCAGGCGGGGGATCACTAAATATGACGTTTCCCCGATGCTTCTGCGCGACGATTCTCTTGTTGCTCCTACGCGTGTTTGCCGCGGCACAAACGACCAGCCACAACACGCCGAGTTCAACTAGCGCGAAACCACGCCGCAGCACCAGCGATACCAAGAGTTATCCACCAAGCCTTGTCCAGCAAGGCGCGGCGCTGTTCCGGCAGGATTGTTCTTTCTGCCACGGGCGCGACGCGACCGGAGGAGAGAGCGGCCCTGACTTGACCCGATCGAAGTTGGTTGCCGCTGATGTTAATGGGAACAAGATCGCATCTGTCGTTCGCAGCGGTCGGCCAGACAAAGGCATGCCGCCCTTTGATCGCACAGACCAGCAGATCGCCAGTCTGGTCGCCTTCATCCACACGCAACAAAACGCCCTGGCTCAGGACCGCCGCAAGGGAAAAGGCGGACGTAAAGGGGTGGACCCGGAGGACCTGCAAACTGGAAATGTGGAAGCGGGAAGGAAATACTTCGAAGGGGCTGGCGGCTGCGCTGGTTGTCACTCGCCAACCGGTGACCTGGCAGGCATCGCTTCGCGTTTCAATGGCCTGGAACTTGAGGAACAGATGCTCTATCCGCGACACGCGAAATCGAAGGTCACGGTAAGGCTCGCTTCGGGTCAGGAGATTCCCGGGACGCTGGCTTATCTCGACGAGTTTACAGTGGGCCTGACAAATGCGGAGGGAGTGTATCAATCCTGGCGAACTCGCGATGTGCATTACAAGTTGGACGCGCCAGTCGAGGCCCACCTCGATCTCTTCAACAAGTACACCGATGACGACGTCCACAACCTAATGGCATATTTGCAAACACTAAGGTGAGCGCCGACCTTATCCTCCGGAGAGATCGTTGTCAAAGATCCGATCGCTAATGAACCTTCTAAGGAAAGCACCACTAACTCTCGCTTGCGGTTTGGCATTTTCGCTGTGGACACTTGCGCAGGGGGCCGATGAACAAACCCTCTTGCATCCGCCAGCCGACAGCTGGCCCGGGTATCACGGCGATTATTCCGGGCGACGACACAGTTCACTTCATCAGATCACGCCGGAGAACGTGAAGAATCTGAGCCTGGCTTGGGCGTTTCAAACCAACCAAACTTCATTGATCAAGTCGTCGCCTCTGCTGGTTGATGGCATTCTCTACTTCACCATCCCAGAAAATATCTGGGCCGTCGATGCGAGGTCCGGACATCAGATATGGCATTACGTCCATCCGCGCAGCCCGGGAGAACACATTGGGCATCGCGGTGTCGCGATGTACAAGGGCTATCTCTACTTCTTGTCGCCCGATGCTCACTTGATTTCCTTGAATGCGAAAGATGGGAGTGTTCGCTGGAATGTACAAGTGGCCGACGTTACGAAGGGATACTGGACGAGCATGGCGCCTCTCGTCGTGGGCCAACACGTGCTAGTTGGTGTTTCCGGAGATTTCGACAATCTGAGCGGCTACATTCGCGCGATAGATCCTGAGACCGGGGTGACGCAGTGGCAATGGAACTCGACTCCGCCAGCGGGAACACCAAATCAAACTACCGGCGGAATGACGTGGATGACCGGTACCTACGATCCCGATCTGAATCTGGTCTATTGGGGGACCGGCAACCCCACGCCAGTTCTGAACGGTACGACGCGGCCGGGGGACGATCTCTACACCTGCTCGATCGTTGCCCTGAATCCGGACACAGGCAAGCTGGTGTGGGCATTCCAAGTTTCTCCGCACGATACACACGACTGGGATGCGGTCGAGACTCCGGTTCTCGTCGACGGCGACTTTCACGGCGAACTGAAGAAGATGCTCATGCAGAGTTCCCGCAACGGCTACTTCTTTGTCCTCGACCGGACGAACGGGAAAAGTCTGTTAACAGCTCCGTACGGTCCTGTGAATTGGACGCTCGGTATCGATAAGGAGGGCCGCCCGATTCCCAATCCCGCGAAGGAGCCTGCTCCCGACGGACGCCTCATCGCGCCTGACGAAGGCGGGATGACAAACTATCGTTCCCCGAGTTTTGACACCAAGAATGGTTTGTTCATCGTCGATGCTCACCCCAGCTGGAGCGTCTACTTCGCCAAGCCTGCGGACGGAGTCTACGGTTGGGCCGGTGCAGACTACGGAGTCTGGGGCAAGGGCGTAATCGAAGCGATCGATTATCAGACCGGCAAAATCCGGTGGAGCCATGAAGTCGGGCCAGGCGGCTCGGGAGCGGGAGTGTTGACGACCGACTCGGGTCTTACATTCACCGGCGATGCATCTGGAAACTTTCTGGCGCTTGATTCGAGCGACGGGAAGACATTGTGGCACTCCGGTTCCGGGGCACCCATTGTCACGTCTCCCACAACCTATGAACTTGACGGGCGTCAATACGTGGTGATGAGCAGCGGCGGTGTATTGTTCGCCTGGGCCCTTCCGGAGTGATACAGAAACCGTTGAGATTTCTATTAGTTATTACTCCGAACCACAAAGAGCGAATCGCTTCGAATCGCGATCCTGCCGTTTGAAAAATCCTGACCCGGAGCCGTGAATTCGTCGAGAACACCTCCCTTGTCATTGGTAATCCGCACTTGTCCAGCGTCAACGCGGATGTGTAAGGAGAGTGAATCCTTCTGCCCTGCCGACTGGGCATCGACCTTCGCGTCTTTCTGGTACGAGGTATCCTGCCCAACCATTAGCCGGCGGGTCAACTTCCCGCCTTCCAGGGAATACTGGACTCTGGAGTGATGAGCCGGATCTTCGATCATCCACTCGACTTTCTTGTCCCAAAAGAGCGTCTTACCCGGACGGGAAAAAACAATATTTTCTCGCAGAAGGCCCGGTTTTAGGTTAATGAACTTCCCAGGCACCTTCGACTTCAGCCACGCGCCTTCATGAGAGACCTGGTGTGCATCTTCGAATTCGTAGTCGGGTACAGCCGCCAGATTCACCGGAACAGAGACCTCTTCCTTGCTCAGATTCACCGTGGTCGTGAATCGTTGATATCCGACGGCCTCGGCCACAATCTCGTACTGTCCGGGCAGCAACTGAATCTTTTCCGAAGGATTGACGTCTCGGTATTGTACATCTCCGGCGCGCCGGTATTTGACCGTCGCTCCCTTGGTAATCACATCAAACGCCAGCGTCGCCAGGGACGATGAAAGCACTGGCTTGGAGATTTGAGCGTCGGCTAAAGCCTTGCCAGGAGCGCTGGGACTGATGGTGATCTCGAACTCCCGCGCTTCGTAGCCGGGCTTCGTCAGACCTACTGTATGTTTACCGAGACCCACAGCATTCGGAAGGGACAGATTGCCGGCTGAATCCAACTCTCCCACTCTCTTGTTATCGAGGGCTACGTCTGCTCCTGGAGTGCCTCCGAGAATGCTCAGGCCAGCCGTCAAGGGCTGTGCGGCCGGTATCTTGGCTCGCAGGTTCACATTCTTGTTCAGGACTCCACGACGCTGTATGGCCATGGTCCACGACTGAGATTCGAAACCATCGGCGGACAGCGTGAATTTGTGGGGACCCGGCGCCTTACTAGCGGTCCATCCGCGGCTCTGCCGCGGCATCGGCAATCCATCCACGCTAAGAACAGCTTTATCCGCATTCGTCGTAATGAAGACACGTCCTGCACCGGTGAGCGACTGCACCATGAGGGCGGGGGCATTGGAAATGTCGACCGATGCGCTTCCCTGATCGTCACCCTTTCCAAAAACCACATCGTGGTTCTGATCAGTCAGCGTGATGGGTGCTCCTGTTGGATTGATCGCAACGCTCTGGTCGCCGATTTCAGCGTTCCCCAGATTGCTGGCTCCGTACAGAGTCGCATGGTTGCCCAAGCTCGTAATAGCTAGAAGATCATTCGCATTGAACCCCGTCACTCGAGGCTGTTCGCCCGGGGAAGATTGCACGTAGACCGTGAGCAGTTGTTTGCCATCCGCGGTAACCGTCAGCTTGTGCAGAGTAGCATCGGGGCTTAGGGCGTATTCCAGAGAGCCGTCTGTAAGATCGGCGATCTTTTGCCCATCGATTTCAGCACTTCCTGCAGTTCCCGACGCGTGAACCGACAAGTGCAACGGTTCCGGCTCAAGCGATATCTTCCCATCGCTGTCGTGTTGAATCTGTACTAGCCTGGTTTTGTAGCCGATGTGACTGACTTCGATTGTTGTGCCGATCGTAACGGTGCCGTTAGTTAGCGGCTTGCCTTCAGTTGTCACGGTGGAATCGGGTGGATCGGCTGCAACCGTGACGCTCACTATCGTGGGCCTTTCCGGACTCCTCTTTAACATGCTGGGCAGGTGAAGAGCGAGATAGAATAGCAGCGGTAACAGGATCACGACTGCGCACGCGGTTCCCAGCCTTACAACAGACCATTTGCCCCCAGGACGCGCTAGAGCAAGTAGCTTCCCCTGGACGTATTGCCCAAGGGTTTCCAACTCACGTGTGAAAATATGGAAGATAGGTTTCGGTCGCGCGGTCGCTTTGGCGGTCTTCGTTGCAATGGCAGTCTTGTCGACCAGCTGCGGACCCTTCTTGTCCCCACCACGTGGCGCCAGCTGTCCAACCGCCTGCTGGACCATTGTCGCGCGCCACCCATTCGTTCCGGTAATCGCGGGTTCAACACGCAGGACCTGATTCACATCCTCCACATGCGCCACGTTCTTGACGGCTAGCTCAATCTCCGAGACGGTTCGCGCGATCTCCGGATCGTCGGGGTGCTGGGAGCGGATCGCATACGATTTCTCCAAAACAGCCCGCAGGTTTGCGCGATCAGGATTCTGCTCCGCCAGCCGGCGATTCTCGCTGAGAGCCGTTTGATCCTTCCGTCGTCGTTCCTGGCGGAGAAGCTCGTTCATCTCCCGTTCGAGACTCGCCGCGTACTGCTCCAGACGACCATCGTTCGGGTACGCCTGCCGCGCGGCGCGAATTCGCTGCGCTGCCTCATTCACGTTTCCGGCGGCCACCAACGAGCGGCATTCCGTTAGACATTGAACGACGAACGCTTTCCGTTTGGCGTCTGCGAGGCTTGAACGCAGGGCCCGCACGGCGGGGTGATTCGCGTCCAGTTCACTGGCTTCCTGACACAGAGGCTCCGAATCTTGCCAGTTGTCTTCCCCACAAGCCCGCGCCCGCTCGACCAAAACATTGATCACTGCATCCCGGAGTCCCGGTGCCCGAGGATCAAGATTCAGACTGCCGCGCAACAACTCGGTGCCCCTGAGCAGATCCCCCTGCGTGACGCAATTTTGACCTTCCTCGAACAGACGCCGCGACTCTTTGGTCCGATCCAGCCCCTGCTGCGCGAGCGTTCGCAGCCCCGAGATCTCAGTGTCACCGGGGAATTCCTGGAGGGCAGAAGAAGCGTATTCAATGGCCTTCGCGTACGCCCGGCCCTTCATCAATCCATCGATTTCGTTGACCAGACGTGAATGTTCCTCATCTCGCCCCTGCTGGTCGCGCTTCTTCTTGCACTGCTTTATCTCAAATGTAATGCCGGGATAGTCGGGATGGATGTTGCGCAAGATGTCCCACTGGCTGATAGCTTCGGCAAACTGCCCCCGCTCTTCATACTGCCGTGCCTTGACTACGATCGAATTCACCAGATCGCGCCGCTCGCGCACCAACTTGAGCTGCTGTGCAAACTGGGCTTCATTAGGATAGCGCTCGCAGGCTTCCCGTGCGATATTGACTCGCGTGTCAAGGTCGCGCTCCGCCTCTAGTCTCTGGGAAACGTCGGCCGTATACGACGACAACTCCTGCCGTTCTGCATCCTCAACTTGGATCTTCAAGGCCTGAAAGGTGCCGTCACTGGGATACTTCGACAGAAGCTCTCGGCACACGGCCATTGCGCCGTTAAAATCCTTCTCCCTGAACTGGCGCTGTGCGTCTTCAAGCGCGCTGTGGATAGTGTCGCGTTCGGACCGCACTTCCTTGTAAAAGCTCTGGTAGACGGCGTCGCGTTCCGGAATCGCCGCGCTCGGATTGGATTGCGCCACGGAGAACAAACGCTCCAGCTTAGTTAGCGCCGTCGAGATCTCGCCGTTCTGGTATGCCTTCAAAGCTGAGGTGTAGAGCTGCTCCTTCTGCTCACGAATTCTCTTGGCATCAGTTTCAGTGGACTCGATCTTCTCCAAAAGGTCCATGGCCCGCGCGTCGGCACGATTGATCGCGAGAACTTCCTTGGCCGCGTTCCGGGCCGCCCCAAAGTCGCGATTGCTCAGATGCGTTTGCGCAAGCTCGAGCCACCTGGCGATCTGGCTCTCATTGCGCTGCTTTTCCATCGCGTGCCGCATAGCCAGCGCATCGGGATTCTCGGGATCGAGCTCCAACACTTCACGAATCTTGTCCAGTGCCAGCGGAATCTCGTCCTGCTCCATTCGCGCGCGTGCGCTCTCCAGCAGTTGACGGGTCTTCTTCGCCTTCGCCGCCATCTCAATCTGCGTTCGCAGCACGGTGATGCGCGGATCGAGATGGCCTTCTGCTTCAAGTTCCGCAAGAATTTCGGAGGCAAACGCTTCATCGCCTGACTTGTAGGCAGCCTTGGCGCGCTCGATGCGCTGCTCGATCTTGGCCGTGTCGAACACGGGTTCATTGCGACCCGCCTTTTGCAGCGTGTCCGCCAGGTCGCGTGCGCTCGCAAAACGGTGAATCGGTTGTTTGGCGAGGCACTTGTGAACGACTCTGCTCAGCGACAGGTTGACGTTCGGATTGAGTTCCGATACAGGAGGCGGTACGAACTTGAGCAGCGCGTCCATTGTTTCCGCGACAGTGTTGCGAGCGAATGGCTTCCGCCGTGTCAGCGCTTCATAAAGGATGATGCCCATCGAGAATAAGTCCGATGCCGGGGTAATCTCCCTCATCATGGCCTGCTCTGGCGACATGTACTGGAACGTTCCCTTTTGCCCCGTTACTGATTTTGATCCCGCCAGGTGAACCACGCCGAAGTCGATGATCTTGGCGCTGTCATCTTCCATGACCAGAATGTTGCTCGGCTTCAGATCGCGATGGATCAGACCTCGTTGATGTGCGGCCTGCAATCCCCGGCACACATGCACCGCAATCTCTACGACGCGCTCCACAGTCAAGCGCGCGCTGGCGTCAGCGATCAGGTCGGCCAGCGTGGTACCGCGCAGCAGCGGCATCACGAAGAATGGTTTCTTCTGACCGTTTTCCTCAATGACATCCACGTCCCGAACTTCTACGATGTTGGGGTGGGAGATCTCGGCCAGGGCTCTCCATTCCTTGGTGAACAGATCGACCGCCACCGGATCGGACATGTCCTTCATGAGCTTGATGGCGACCGAACCGCCGGTCTTGACATCGAGGGCGCGCCAGACCACACCCATACCGCCCTCACCGAGTTGTCCTTGTAGTTCGTACCGCCCCGCTATAAGAGAAGAAGGCATAAGTTATTGACGGAACACACTTCGTGTCCGGGACCTCTCTACGGCTTTGGGGGGAAAAGCGGCGAATCCGTTTGAGTGATCCTGGGACGGACGGCCGATCGAATCACTGCTTCCTCGGAGTCCGCCTTGATAAGGCTTGGGGAATACTCCGAGCACCAACAATATACACCTAGGGACGCGATCGCACCATAGGAAAGGAAAGGGCAGAGAAGTCGGTGGCCGACGTGGAGTTGAGTGGTCGGGGGTAGGATATATGGTGATCTTAGTGGCTTAAAATCAATGGTTTGAAGGGAGTAGATGGTCGGTTGGGCCGCTGGAAACTTGGACATGGAATCCGACTTTTTGTGACGGGGTTTTGAATTGAGCCCAAGATCAAACGCATCGGAAGATTTCTTGCACGTTCTGCCGCCGCAAATAATCACGCCAAGTCCAGATCGCGAGGCGAGACTCACGAAGGCCCCGTTTAACTTGGGCAAAATTAATGCAGGATATCCACGGCGTCAACTTCCTTTTGGGTTCTCCATGATTTCCTCTCTCATCAGCCGTTCGACTTTTCCGTGACGAGGAACTTGAGAGATCGGATTTCGCTCCGTCACCACTCGGACGATTGATCCACGGGTCCGGATTCGTCCCGGGGGAAGTGGCTTGGGTGCCTTCCACAATTCTTACAGCTTCAAGCCACCAAAGCCACCAAATACGCGTTTTGGAACACATTGGCAAGGCGTTATGCCTCCCCGCTTTCGCCCGACTCGTCGTCCATGCCTTGCGCTTCGTCACTCTTAGGCCTGGACACACCGCCCGTCTGTGCATGCACTCCGTCGCCAGTTTCATCATGGTTACGTGATCCGACTGGGGCAGTGTCATCAGACGTGCGGCCACCCTGCTCTGCTAGTTGTTGCTCGAGACTCGACAGGCGAGCTTCGATATCGGCTGTGTGAAGGATTCGATGCAACGAATTGCACAGCTGTGAAAGTGCACTTGCAGTCCGAGGCGTGATTTTTTTCGATCGGACGTCACGAATCGCCTCCGCTAACGTGTCGCGTAAGTCCGCCGCACTGAAGGAGCCAGTCGCGGGCGGCTCCTGCAGTTTGGAACGATTTCTCCTGCCACCGATCTGCCCCAGAGTGCGGGCCTTGGCCGGATTGGCGTGAAAAAAACAGAGGCCACATGCAGTGGCGGCGGCCCGGCAGGGGTTCCCCGCCTTCGTCTTGCCCTTGCAGCGACCACCCTTCTGTCGATTGCCCATTGGTCCCCGTTCTCATCAAGTCATGACTGTCGGGATTCAGCAAAGTGTCCCGCAAATAGCGTATTCAAACTCCCATTACCTCGACTAAGAACTCGAAGAATTGCTGCTCTGCATACTTGAAGAACACAGCGTCTTCGACAGGCGGTTCGATTTCTTGGCCCATAAACTCCTCATTCGTAGCCGCTCTACATCGGTGTTTTCCGTTTTGTACGCCCAAAAAAATCAAGCCTGAGATTGTTTCCATGTTCTCAAAGTTGGTATCCGCGTAAACCTCCGGAATCTTAAGCCACCGAACTTCAGCGTCGATGCTGACATCTTCTTCCCACGTCGGCTCCTCGCCACGCTTGTTTGGCATGAGACGCCGAAACAACCTTCCGTCCTCAAATTTCAGCGGGCATGGGAACTGTGGTAGTTGGCGTTGCCATGCTTCGCTCAGTTTTTCAAAAAACCGTGCGTAGACTTTCGTACCGTGCATCCGGCGCACGTGTTGCAAGCGCAGTATGTCGCCCACCTTCGGCTCCCGACCAACCGCCAGTTCAAATTCCCCGCTCGCCCTTGTATACCGTTTGAGGTGGTCATTCTTATATGCGGGAATAATCGGCCCGTAGATCGAATTGCGCAGTGCTTGGCCTCGAGCATAGATCTGGGTCGGTTCAATATCGTGATGGGTCGGCGTCATGCAGGCATTCATGTATGCATGGCTGCAATAAATCGTAAGGGCGTCTTCATCGAACCGCGAGAGGCTCCCCGGCCTCGATTTCGGTAGCAGCGCCGATACCTGTCGCGTTAATCTTTCGATCCTCCGTTCAATGTTTAGTTTTGTCATTCGCGGTTCTTGCTTGGTCAGCTCCCATCGTCCGATCCCCGTCCCGGGCATCATCTGTTGGCAAGGCGAGAGCAGGCCCAGCTGCGGGCGAGGGACCATCAGCGTGCTCGGTGACCCCGGTGTAAGCGTCACGAGTCGCTTGCAACACGCGAGAATTGCTAGTCGACCACTGCCGCTCTCTCCGCTCCAGCTCTTCTAACTTTTTATTTAGAGCCCGCCAGTCCATAGACCCTCGACTTTAGCGGAAGCAGGTTCTCTCCGCCATCCTATGCATGACGTATTCAATCACTCGTTGATGCTCAGTTCTTAGCGGTCCCCAATCCACTTGTAGCTGACATTGCGCCCCAGTCGAGTAGCCTCGACGCGGCCACTCGCTGCTAGTCGCCGCAAGGTAGCTGAAATTGTTGCTAGCGGCTGAGAATAGTCCGACAAGTCGAACCCTTCCTCCACAAGTGAACGGCGCACCTCATTGGCGCTCAGACTGTGGTGGGTCTGGCGCAAAGTCTCAGAGACCGACTCCGTCAGCCCGGCAGGCTTGCGACGCGCGCAGTTAATCTCGGTCTCGATTTCCGTCCGCTCTTTTTCATCGGCAATCAACCGGACAAGGCTGGAGAGCGCCAGATTTACTTGAACAAGCTGCATCTCGATGAAATCGCGCTGTTTACACAACTCCTTCAACCTGCCTCGCAGTTGTGCGACGTTTCTTTCAAGATCGAAGGCCATACGGCGTCTTATACATCTATAAGACGGAAGTTTAGGTCGGAAGGGCCCTAGGCTACTGCCTAACAACAATTTGCCGAGTGTCAGGCACCGGAGCCAGGGCGCTGGGTGAGAAGCCCCCGTACAACACCAGTGTTCTGGTGCAGGGGATGCTGCCGTAACTTGACCACCAATGAAAGGGGAATTCAGCAGCGTCCGACACTGGACGGAACAACCCGGAGTCTATTCGTCGTCTCCGCGGGTCTTTCGCTGACGCCCCTCGCGCAGAAGCTCGTTCCGCGGTTCGTGGGCCGTATCGGACAGAAAATGCTCAAGAATAAACTCTATTTGCTGATTTAGCGACCGATGTTCCCGTTTTGCGAAATCGGCAAGCCGCTCCTTGAGCTCCTTACGAAGCCTGAGCAGAAGTGCAACCCTTCGTTCTGGCATTTCTTGAGCACCTAGGCACAAACGGCTCCTTGACATATGATATCTAAGTGATATCATTTAGATATCAAAGGAGCCCTATATGCGAGTTCTTGGTAGTCCACCTACGCAAAAGCTATTACGTGAGAATGTCCGAGCAGTCAAGGAACTTCGTCCGGACGTCACCAACTCGCAACTGCTTGCCCTACGAGAACTGAGCCGCAGCCTGAGGTTGTCGGTCCGGGCCGGCGAACTGCTCTTGCTGAGCGGAAGATGGTACGTTTCTCATTCGGGCCTATTACGAGTCGCACAAAGAGGACGTTGCAAGGGCATAAGTACGGAGCTGTTAGAAAGCGCTTCGAGTCCAGAGAGTCGCCGTTGGGTCTTCAAAGCGACGGTAATGAAGTCGAAAAGCGACTACTTTATGGGCTACGGCGACGCTGACCCTTCTAACGTTTCTTTCATGGTCCAGGGCGCCGAGATGCGTGTGGCCGAAACGCGCGCCGTTAACCGCGCACTGCGCAAGGCCTATGGAATCGGCATTTGCTCGGTTGAGGAGCTCGGCTCTGTCGATCAACAATCAGAGCCAGCTCCGGAATCGAAGAAGCTTCCACAAGTTGCCAATGCCAACAGACACGGGAGCCGCACCATCCGCGATCGCCTTTGCCAAGTCATCCGCCAGCATCAGCTCGATCCGAACCTGGTCAAGTCTTACGCGACTGACTTCTGCACGGTGAAAACGCTTCGGGAAGCCACGCGCGAACAGGTCGAGAATTTCGTCGCTCACCTGGCTGACTGGGCTGAGAAGGACCGGAATGCCCTGCTCTGCCAACTCAACAGCTATCTCGGCCAGAGAGAAGGTGCCGCATGAGACGTCAGATCACTGGCTTGCACGCCGCCGATCGCTGTGCCAGCGACCAGATTCCCGAGGGAGTGTTCCTGGTTCGTGTGCAACGGGTCCAGTTTCGCCGGCAGGCCCCAAAGCCCTACTACTCGCTGGCTCTGGCAATTCTTGAACCCCGTCGATTTTCTGGCCGTACCCTCTCGAGCCGGCTCTATTGCAATCCGAAAGCTCTGTGGAAGCTGAACTGGTTTCTGCGCGACTTCGGTTACGACACCGAGCTGCTCGGACGCGACGAAGTGGACGAGACACAACTTGTGGGTCTGAAGGGTGTGGTCAAGATCAGTCAAATCGTTTTCAACGGTTCTTCCTGGCTCCGCCTCGATGGCTTTGCTCCCGCCGGGCGTTGGCAAGAACTCTCCCCCGCAAACCTGGACAACCCGCAGGTGGCCTGATGACGTACAGCTACACCCAGATCAGCCAATACCTCAACTGCCCGCGGCGCTATCGGCATCGCTATCTTGACGGGTGGAAGGAGAA
>DATEHP010000404.1:0-44405 GCA_035279505.1 Candidatus Sulfotelmatobacter sp.
CTGATCGAGGACGGGAGGAGAAATGCAGTCTTGCGCCGGCACTTCCTTCCAAGAATCCCCTCACTTATGCAATGGGACCTGCAATCTTCTCTTATGCGCCCTGCCTGAAGCTCACCGGAGGCATCTCCAGGCGTTACTGCAGCCGGTGACGTTTTCTTCTGGCCAAGTCCTTTACGAACCCGGAGAGCCGATTCGTTATTGCTGTTTCCCGACGAACTCCGTTATCTCTCTTCTCTATTCCATGGAGGACGGATCAACGGCGGAGATGGGTCTGGTGGGCAATGAGGGGGTTTTTGGAGTGGCTGCTTTCCTGGGAGGAGAATCCGCCTGCAGCCGTGCTCTTGTGCCAGTGGCAGGGGATGCATTCCGCCTTCCTGCGCAGCAACTGCAGAACGAGTTTGCGCATGCCGGCCCCCTTCAGTGCCTGCTTCTGAGGTACACTCTCGCACTGCTGACCCAGATTTCGCAGACTGCCGTGTGTAATCGTCTGCACACGATCGAGCAGAGGTTGTGCCGCTGGCTGCTCCTCTGCCACGATCGCAAGAACTATCCCGAATTGCACCTAACTCAGGAACTGATTGCCAACATGCTGGGCGGTCGCCGGGAGAGTGTGACGGTTGCCGCCGGACATCTGCAGGAAGCGGGCCTGATTCATTACTGCCGCGGACGTATCCGCATTTTGAGTCGCTCCGGGCTCGAGGCAAGCGCATGCGAGTGTTACCACATTGTCGAAGCCGAGTTTTATCGACTGCTCGGCACGAAACGAAAGTCGCAGGTCAGTGCCAGTGTTCCGTGCTGACAAGAGGCCAAATGATCAGGTGTGGACTTGGTAAAGATTAACCTGCTGACTTATTTGCCCACGCAGCTAGCGAGGTGCCCACAGCGACTACATGCAGATAGCCGGCATCGTCGTGGCCGGGCTCGCGCCAGCGTCGTTAACCGCCCTGCCGCAATGGCTTCCAACAATTCTGACCTTATCAATTGGCTCTGATCGAGGCCGCGGGTTTTTGGTTCCGCATACGCTCGTCCTCGACTTCCCCATTCCTGTTTCGATCTTGCGACCTCACGCCGCTGCCATTCTGCCCTAGACCCAACTTATTTTCATGAGTTCTCGCGGGCCGTAGGCCCCAGGGGACCGTTGAAAAACTCACGTGTGTGTTTGCCTTTTGGGTGGCGTAGCGCTTCAACGCTGCGATAAGTGCTTTCCTTGTTTCGCCGGTTTAGCGGCTGAGGCGAGTTTTCCTCGCGCAGAGGAGCTTTTTCGCAGCCTGCTAAGTTTCCGAGTAAGTGCATAAATTTATATCTTGACATTCGTACTAAGAAACCTCTTGCAGCTCGTAGTCGTTAGTCCAGGATTCTATGGTTTGTCGTCGTTGTCACCCTTTAAGGATATGCGGACGAATATGTACTTATGTGGTCTAACGCACCGATTCTATCCTCGCCTTGATGTCATAAATAGCGAAGTCGGGGATCTCCCCCCAAAAAATCTTCGATTCCTTTGAAGGAGGATCACCATGAAGACTCTTAGCAATCAGAATTTCTTGTTCGGGATGGCGCTTGCACTAGCCACGGCGCTGGTGCCGCCGACTGCGTCCGCAGCCTCCCCGAACTTATTCGCCTCGGTGGCGGGGAACGGCACGTTGCAGAACGGCAACGGCGTCTCTTCCGTGACCCACATTGGCATCGGCCGGTACGAGGTGACTTTCACCTCAGACGTGAGCAGCTGCGGCTACGTCTCAACCACGCAAAACGCTTTCTCGCAGGCCATTCAGAGCTACACCGCCGGTGGGCACCTGAGCAGCAGCGGTGTCTATGTGGAAGTCAAGAACCAAGGCGGCGGACTGACCGACGGCCCCTTCGATGTCGCGGTTGCTTGCAACCTGAAGGGTTGGGACTTCGCTGTTGTCGGCTACGCCGCCAACCTGGTCCGGTCATCCCCGGGCGCGACGCTGACCCACCTGGGCGTCGGCCGATACGATGTCAACTTCGCCGCCGGTGTCGCGGCCTGCGCTTATCTCGCTACCGTCGGTGACCCCGCCAACGCCCTCGTTTTCAACCCGTCGGGCGTCTACACGGGCAGTGGCCCCACCCCCAACTCCGTTTACATTGAGACCAAGAACCCGGGCGGCGGCCTGACGGATGGGATCCCGTTTCACCTCGCCGTCGTCTGCCCCAATGCCGTCAACACCCACGTCCTCGTCGTGCAAAACACGGGCTTGGCCAGGCGTGGCTCCCCCTTGACGAGTTCGTTCGACCTCTCGACCGGCAACTACATCTTCGTCACGAACGTGAGCATGGCCCCATGCACGATGATCGGCACTCGCGGCTCGGTCGACAAGAGTGTTCCCTTCACTCCGACCACCGTCGAGATCACGCCCGGCCCGGTTTCCAATTCAAGCGGAATCCAGGTCCGGCAGCTGCTCTTCTTCGGCGGCGCTCTGGTCAACCAGGCGTTCCACGCCGCGGGGATCTGCTAATAGTTGCTCTCCTCTTAGCGGTGCTCGAGGTCTTTGGCCCTGGGCACCGTTTTTGCCTTGGATAAAACCAACCGGACTGACTGTCAGAACACTGACGGTCAACAAGGAAGTTCTTCCTCGCGTGTCCATCAGCTCATTGGGTCACTCTTACATCTAGGGGTTTCGGGTGCCCAGGAACCGATAGCCGACTCCAGCAACCGTAACGATCAATTCCGGACGCTTGGGGTTCTGCTCCAATTTTTCGCGGAGACTCGCCACATGCATATCCACCGTGCGGGTCAATGTGTTTTCTGCATACCCCCAGATGGACCGCAGGAGTTCACTGCGAGGCAGCGTACTTCCGGCGCGCTCGATGAAATAGCGCAACAGCTGAAACTCACGTGCTGAGAGGTAGACTGGCTTACCATCGCGGGTAACTGTGGCACGCCCCACGTCGACTTGAATCGGTCCAAACTGATGAACGCCGTGTCCGGAACGAACCGGGACTCTTCTTAGAAGCACTTCGATTCTGGCAATCAACTCCGCAGCCTTAAACGGCTTGGTGACGTAATCGTCCGCACCGAGTTTTAATCCAATTACCTTGTCGGTGGTTTGATGTCGCGCGGTCAGGAACAAGACTGGTGTTGCCAATCCTGCTTGTCGAACATCTCGACAGATGTCGAATCCACTGCGGTCCGGCAGCATGACGTCGAGAATGATGAGATCGAAAGGCTGAGTGGTGGCTTTCTCAAATCCTGTTGTTCCGTCACCAGCGGTATCCACGACATAACCTTCGCCGCGAAGGCGTACGCTAAGGGTCGATAGCAGTGCTTCTTCGTCCTCGATGACTAGAATGCTTTCTTTTATATGCGACCTCCTATTTTGGAAGCCTCTGAAAACTGCACAGGGGCTGATTCTTGGCCTACGGTCGGCAACGAGATCGTGAACACGGTTCCAACGCCAACCTGGCTGGAGACAGCCAGAGTTCCGCCAAATGCTTCTGCACTGCGCTTGGCAATTGAAAGTCCCAGGCCTGTGCCCTTTATCCGAGCGGTTACAACCTCCGGGCTGCGATAGAACGGGTCAAAAATATGCGGCAAGTCGGAATCATGGATGCCCATTCCGCGGTCGTGAACTCTGAGTTGGATTTGACGGCTGCGTTCATCCATCCCGGCTGAGATTTGCACCCACCGATTCCCACTACTGTACTTAACGGCATTCACAATAAGATTCTGCAAACATTGCGAAAGCACCGAAAAGTCGCCAAGCACCGACGGAAGTCCCGATTGAATCTGTCTTTCTACTGTGAATCCGGCCTGCTGGAGCAGACTCGAGGTGGATCGAAGCGCGTCATCCACGACTTCGTCGATGCGAAGGTCTCCCAAGGGATGCAGTTGGTTGGATTCTGCTGTCGAAGCAAAGGACAGCACCTGACCTACGAGGTTTCCCAGTTGCGTCGCTTGATCCGTGATAAGAGTGCTTGTTTGGATGATGTCGTCCCGCTTTGTAACGAATCCGTCGCGGAGATTTTCAGCAGCGCTTAGAATCGCCGCGATCGGTGTTCGTAATTCATGCGACACAGAGGCAACGAAATCCATCTGCAGCTTTGCAAGTTGCACTGCGCTACGTATCCTGAGCTTCTGGAATCCCCAAATCGCAACACCCCCAAGAAGTAAACCGAGGCCAAGCGCCGTGAGCAGCCTTATCCTGGATGCGCCCGATAATTCTCGAACGGTGGCCAGATGTACGGATGCCTGTCGATCATAGATCTTCTTGATCTCATTTAGATCGTCGCGAACGCGCTCAAACTGTGGAACTCCGCGAGTCAGGTCGATTTGCACTGCTTCTTTGACGCTGTTTTCCAAAATTCTACCGAGGACATCATCACGAACTTGAAGGTAGGACTGCCAATCGGCGGCCAGATGTCGCCCGGCTTCGGTTTCCTGGGGAGTACGTGCTCCCGCCAAATAATCCTTGATCCCTTCGGTAACTAGACGGTCCGCTTGGCGGGATTGCTCGGCGTATTCGACTTGAAGGTTGCCATCGTTAGTGGTCAACGCGTAAAGCGTGCTGCGGCGGGTCTCCTGTGCGTGGTACTGCAAGTCTCCGAATTTCAGCAGTCCCTGCACAGAGCCGTTGTACATCTTCTGTACGGTTTCGGAGGACCGTCTCAAATCGCGGATTATAAAACCGCCCACCCCGGCTTCCGCCAGCAGAAGGCATAACAACAAAATTGTTGGGACGTGGCGCAAAAGTATGCGGCGCACCGGCCCCTCAGTTCGTCGCGCCGCAGATGTTCTTTTCTGTGGCATAGTGTCGCAGTGCTCATTTCGGCGAGCGCTCATCGATCGGGAGTCGATAGTCCTCCTCGTCAGGCATTCTGCCGTCAATACGAACCACCTTCACTGAATCGTCCACATCGCTTGCGCGTAAATAACCGATTGCTCCGGGAGCGATGAAAACGAATTTTCGCAGGATCTCAGGCGAGGCCAAGGTTTTCGGCGCGACAAAAACGTCTCCTCGGAACATTCCCCGTAACACATGATCTTGATATCCGTCTTCATCCATTCTGTAGACGAGTCGGAGCATGGTTTGCCGCTCGGGTTGTCCGTAGTTGAGCATGACAACAGCGATCCGATGCCCGTTAGGCCAATGGCTCCGTTCTCCTCGGAAGATTTTTCGTAGTTCATTGAAGGAGAGATTGTCAATCGGGTTTGAGCGGTTCACGACGATGGCGAGGCACTGACTCGGTTTGTTGTGCGCCGCGTGCACAACCGACTGAGAGGTCAAGACAACGCACAGCGCCACCACCAAAGGCGGTAAGAATATTCGTTGGATCGACACTCCAGTTCGCATTCTGAATCTCTAAAACTTGAAATCGACTTGCATCCCGACTGCATTGGGTGCGCACATCTGTAACTGTGGGCAAGTCTGTCCGTTAATCCCCGGCTGCCGCCGAAGCAACGTATGATCGTACTGTAACTTAAGAGCTACGGATGCGGTAGGATCAAAGCGAATTCCGACCGATGGACCTGTCCGGAGTCCAACGTTAGGAAATACAGGTTCTTGGCTTGCTGCGTTTATGTACTGATAACGCAGGTAGGGCCGGTACATTCCGAATCGTTCCGATATCTGCGAGTAGAAGGCTGGCGTGTCGAACACGTGCTGCCCAGTAAGAGCGTGGCGAATCATCAAGGCCTCATTGAGCCATTCGAACCTCGGACGGAGCATGACTGCATAAGCGTCCAAGATCGTTTCATCAATTCTAGGGGAGGTGTTCGTCGAGAGTACGTCCTTGTAAGCGGAAAAACCCACTTGTAGTCCGGGGATGCTGTCGGGACGAGCGAATACTGCGAGGTTAACGGATTTCCGGCTGTTGTCGTCCACATAGTTTTGTACAGGTTCTACTAGAGGATCGGAACTGCGCCCGTTCCCCACTTGCGCCACATAGTTGAGTCCCAACTTTCCGGAAGGTATTTGCCCGGAAGCCTCCAGTCCCACGATATGGATCGGCAAAATTCCGCCCTCGTCTTCGTATTCAAAAACGTAGGGCCGCTCGGTTGCCGTCTGAAACCAGGTGGCGTGATGATAAGCGGTGTTGTAGTACCCAATCGCGGTGTGGTAACGACCCGCCGCGAGTTTGAAGTAGTCATTCAAGGACCACTCAAGGAGGACCCGCTCGGGAACCGCCTGAAACGAATTGTCTTGCTGCACCTCAAAGACAAGTTCTGTCAGAAATTTGAACCTCTCCGACAGGTTAGAGGTGATGAAAAGATTTATCTGCCCAATACTGAAGGACGTTGTCTGCCCGTTCTGAGTTCCACCGTATAGCCCAAAATCCCCGAATCCACGGATGTTGAGCAATGTCTTACTCACATCCATATGTTCGCTCATCTCATCCTGGCGTTCCGGATCGGCGACTGCCGATTCTTTCGAATCGGGTGAGGTAGCCTTCGAAGAAGAGGCTTGAGGGCTGGGCGAAGCAGAAGCGTCAGTCTCACGACCCGTTTGATCAACGGGTAGTTTTTCATCCCTAGCCTCTGCTTTGGGATCTGCGGCCGGCTGTGCTCTCTCTAGTTGCGCGAGGCGCTCACCCATCTGTTTTTGGTTCGCTTCCAGCTGGCTGATTCGCTCGAGCAACAGTCGAATGGTCTGAGGATCGGTCGGTGTACTAACGTCTGACTGTTGGCAAAAAAGAATCGTGGGGCCCAGCAGAAACGGGATCGCCACTACAACTTTCGGGCTGCTCTTGAGCAAAACGCTTCTGAATCGACGAAAAAGATGTCCGAGCATTGGTGATCTCCCCCCGGCGATCAAACCGTTCCTATCATAACGGCGCAACAGAATCATTCGTAAAACGCCAGTGCGGGCCGGTTGCGAAACTCTTCTTGCGATCGGTCCGGAAATGAATAAGTCAAAAACGTCTCGGCTTTCCTTCGTGGCAGTCACGGTTAGTTCTTCAATTACGGAGTTGGACACTCTCTGCAGCATTTACGCACATTCAACGAAGTTCGCAGAGTAGTTTGTCCGATGCTATTAAGCTAAAGCCGCTCTACCTTCGTGCTTTCCTGTAATCAAATCTTGCGTGATGTAAAGACTGTAAATTCGCCGTCACATCATGAAGGTTGTTGCTCGTCCGCAAGTAAGCAGCGAATCTCCGCCCGTAGAGTCACTCCCGAACGTCGGTGTTTCCCCCACGCTTCGTTCCCAGCGGCGCTGGGTGTATCCGCCAACCCAAAACAACGGAGGCTGCGAGCCATGAGAAGGCCGTATCAGCTGTGGTCCCTATTCGCTCTCTTTTGCCTTGCGACAGTAGCCGCGAGCGCACAGTCTTTTCGGGTTCAGTGCCCGACGAGCACGATCACCCACCCGGATCCGAGTAACTCGGGCGTGAATAGTATAGAGCCCCCATACAACGGCCCGACGCAGTTTACGACCAACGCTGACGGATATGTGTCGCCAACGACGGGTACTGTGAACGGAGCTATCAAGTGCCAGCAGATCTCGGGCGGCGACGGGCTCATGACGGAGGCCGACGGCACGCAGACGTTCATGTTCTCCTTCGGGCCGCTCTCTGGGCTCGCGGATATCGCTGCCGGCCATGCGGGCAGCGAGTTCCCGGCCGCCTTTAACACACCGTATCCGGGCACGCTGACGCGCGGTGACCCCGCCACGACCGACGGTGCGACCGCCGGCAATGCGCCGTGGACGGGTTTCCCGGGGCCGTATGCCCCAGGGTTTACCTGGAACGGCGCGGTGGGTCTAGCACCTGACATCCCGAACATCGTAACCATGAGCGACATCATCGCGGGCCCTCTTACTGCGCCCCTCACCGCCCCCCACTGCGCCCCTGGCGGCGCGGCGTCCGGCACTACGGTAACGGTTTTCACGGACTCGCCGCTGGGCGTTAAAGTGGGCGATCAGATCACCATCGCAAACGACGCTCATTCCACCGGGATCGGGGGCACCCCCACGCCGGCGGGCCTTCTGGGCACTTATTTTGTCACCTGCGTAGATAACGGCGGCCTGGCTCCCGACTTGGTCGTCAACGGGGCCGGTTTCAACGCCTTTGCCTTCCAGTACACGGATGCAGCCGGTGCAGGGCTGTCCAACACTGGCAATGACAACGCCGGCACCGCCGCGGCAGTTGCTCCGGCGAACGATGGACACGTGGATCCCCGCCCCATCATCGATGTGGGCGTGATGAACGGCAACATTCCAGCGCCCTTAGCTGCCTTCGATGAGGACGACGAATTCTTCCTGACCCTGAGCAACGTGGGCATGATTATGCGCCCCGACCTGTTCGAGCAGCACACGGTCCACTTCCACGGTTATCCCAACGCTTCCTCCTTCTATGACGGCGTGCCCGACGCGTCGGTCGCGATCAACATCGGCGCTAGCTTCACCTATTACTACCTGGCGCCCGATGCCGGCACGTACTTCTGGCATTGCCACATCACCCCGCCCGAGCACTTGCAGATGGGCATGGTGGGGCAACTCTATGTGCGTCCGCGGCAGGACCGTGTGCCGTCTGGCGTAAGTCTTTTTGCCTCCTTGGGCCTTCAGAATGGCCAAACATGCAGTCCGACCGGCACCGCGAGCACCTGCATCCCGCTCCCAGCAAATACCGCCGATCTTCGCACGGCTTGCAATCCCGCCGCGGATATCCTGTGCTCTGCCACCATGCCGGCCGTCAACACCGGCGCCACGCAAGGCGTCGACAAACTGGGCAACCCCCAAAAATACGTCTACAACGACGGCGACGGCTCGACGGCGTATGACACCGAGTATCCGATCCAGATGCACGGTTTTGACCCCAATTTCCACTTTGTCGGCATGACCTTCAACCCGGAAATGTTTGTGGATATGAAGGACAAATATTTCCTGCTCAACGGGCGGAGCTACCCCGACACAGTCGCCGCGGGGCCACAGGCCACGGTGTCGACCGATGGCCAGATGCACTACTCGCAGCCGCTGCCGGCCCTCATTAACATTCCGGCGGGCGGCAAGGCGTCGCTACGCCTCGTAAACCTGTCCGTCTCGGAATATCACACCCTGCAGACTCTAGGGATTCCGATGCACGTCGTCGGCTGGAACGCCAAGCTCTTGCGGGACCAGGCGGGGAACAACACCGAATATTGGGCCAACTCGATCACGCTGGGCGGCGGCGAGTCCAATGACGTGATTCTGGATGCCAGCGACGCCGGATGCGGATCCACTGGATGCGCGGCAACGCTGTACCCGGCGGGCAGCGTGTTTTACCTTTACAGCCCCAACCTTGACCACCTTTCCAACGACGCCGAAAACTTCGGTGGAATGATGACTGAGGTCCATATCTGCAGCAGTGTGACCGGGGGCAACACATTTGGGAACACCTGTAATTAGGAGCGCGGCAATGAGGGAGATGACAATGAAAAAGGCGATCTCGAACACCGGGCGATTTCTAGCCCCGATAGCTCTCTTGATGTGGCTTGCGGCCACAGCTTTTGCTGCGGCTCCCGGCATCACCGGGACCACCTTTAGCTTGACGGCCCAGCAAGCCTACCTCAACCAGCCAGACGGAGAGGCGGTTTACTCCTGGGGCTATGGCTGTAACGCGGCTCCGACGGGCTTTGCGCCAACATTGCCCAACCAGACCTGCCCCTCGATGCAGGTGCCTGGGCCCACACTGATCGTGACCGAAGGGACGACGGCGGCGCCGGTCACGATCACCGTCAGCCTGACCAATAACCTGCCCACGGCAGCCGGTAACACCTCGATCCTGTTTCCAGGCCTCAACGTCACCACCAGCTGTCCTGCGTCCACTACAGCTCTGGCGCCTCAACAGGGATTGTTGACCTGCGAAGCAGTTGCCGGAGGCACGGTGACCTATACGATCACCAACCCCACGCCTGGTACGCACGCGTATTACAGCGGCACGCAAGGCGACCTCCAGATCGAGATGGGGCTTTACGGAGCCGTCATCGTCCTTCCGGCGACCGTTCCTGCGAACTGCACGACCGGGTACCATGCCCAGAACATGGCAGCGGAAACGCACTGGGGTGAAACGGACTTCCGTCTGTCCCAGGCCGCCTATGACCACCCCGCCAGCTGCTACGACCGGGAATATTTGTTCCAATGGGCCGAGATGGATTCGAGGATTCACCGCCAGGCGCAGGCGCAGGTGGCGGCGCGGGCCAACTGCACGGCCGGCGCCCCGGGATGCAGTCTCGACGTACAGACTGAGCCCTACCACCCTGCCTACTTCTTGATCAACGGTCGCTCCATGCCGGACCTCATGGACCCGAACTTTGCCGGAGAGTATCCGCACCAGCCCTACAACGGCAACCCGCACATGCATCCGGGTGAGCTGACCTTGATCCGCACCATCGGGCAGGGCCGCTGGCAACACCCGTTCCACGAGCACGCCAACCACGTGCGCATCCTGGCGCGGGATGGGAACCTTGTTCTGAGCAGCTCCACTACCCCTATTTCGTATAACACCCCGGGAGGCACAGCGGTGTCGGGAACCCCGCTTGCCGGGCAACTGATGTTCAACACGGACACGACTCCGGGCGAGTCGTTCGACGGGATCTTCTACTTCACCGGCAGGGGCTTGAACTGGGATCCGTACGGTCACCATCCTGTTTCCAGCACGGGCGACCCGCTGGCCACGCTTGGCTGTACTCCCGATGCCAACGGCTACAACACAACCGACCCCACGGCAGTTAACTTCTTTGAGTGGTGCCAGGACCATAACAAGCCGTTGCAAGTGGCCCCTTTCGGTGATGTGGCGGCGGGCGGGCCGGCAACGCTTCCCGACCCGAATGTGTTTACGAACGGCCAATGGTACGGCGGTACTCCTTACTTAGGTCCGGATGCGAGCCTGCGGGCGGCCATGCCGACCTGTGCGGCTAACCCTTACGGCACGCCGAACCCCCCGAATGCGAACTGCACCACGTTGCTACCGTCCAACACCCAGGCCAACCCGGCCAACGAGCGCGGTTGGGCATTCATGTGGCACTCGCATAACGAGCGTGAGATTACGACCAACAACGTTTTCCCCGGCGGCATGCTGATGATGATGCTGGTCGATTCCCGGGAGTTTGCGATCGACGAGAGTCAGTGACGACTTCGTGTGAAGTGGGGGCAGGCCAGTCGCCTGCCCTCAGGCGACCCCGGACGGGTCGCGACGACGGCTGAAGAAGATAACAATTCAGGTTTTGCGTCCCCAGCGGACCGACAACGAGAGGCCAAAAAATGATCCGGATCAATGATTTGAAATTCAGAGCGACGCTGAAGGCGGCAGTCATCGTGGGCGGTTTCCTTCTCTTCGCGGCGGCCATGGGCTTCGGCCAGCAGCAGGTCAATTTGACCGCAGGGCCGACGACGCTGCCGCTACCCGACGGCACAGTGGTGCCGATGTGGGGCTACAGTTGCGGAGCGCTCGCGTCTGGCGCCACCGCGACCTGCGCCGCCCTGAATCCAAATGCGGTTACGACTGCTGCCTCAGCGACCGCTGGCTCCGTGATGAATGCCTGGTCCCCCGTCGTTATCACCGTACCCGCTGCCAGCATAGGAGCGACGAGTCTGACCATCAGCCTGACGAACAGCCTCTCGTTCACTCCGACGGGTGGCACGACGGCGAATACCATTCCCACATCCATCGTGATTGTGGGCCAGGTGGGCGGCGGCCTTGGAACCTTGGCCCAGCGGACCACGACGGCGAGTCCCGACCACAGCAACGCGCAAGGGTGCGTCACTTGGTTTATCGCCGATCCCACCAACACTCCGCCGGGGACCCCATGTCCGCAAACGGCCACAAGTCCCGTATCAGGAGCTTATCCGCCAACACAGGCCAACCGCGTGCAGTCGTTCAGCACGGAAGTGGCAGCGGGATCAACCACCGCACTGAAATGGTCTGCGCTCCGTCCGGGTACCTATCTGCTCGAGTCGGGCACCCATCCTTCTATTCAGGTCCCCATGGGGCTGATTGGCGTGCTGGTGGTCACCACCGCCCCCAGCGCGACCTCAGCAACTGGTACCGCCTACCCCGCTGTGGGCACCGCTCCCGCAGTGACCTACAACGCAGAGCTTCCGCTGGAATTTAGCGAAATCGACCCTGTGCAAAACAAGGCTGTCAGCACGGCCGTCAACACGGCCGGTTTCAGCGAGACGAAGGTATGGGACGGCCATCTGGGAGCCTGCGGCGATCCCAATGCAGGCGCGGGGGTCGCGAACACCTGCTATCCGCCCGCAGTGAATTACACGCCGTTCTATTACCTCATTAACGGCCTCGCGTTCAGCAAGAACCTCCCCGGGAATTCGCTGTTCCCGGCAGTGCCTGGCACGCCAGCAGCTCCGGCAGCCGGCACCGTTCTGGTGCGCCTGGTCAATGCTGGCTTGCGCATGCACGTGCCTTCGATCGTCGGCTCGCTAACACAGGGCTTTACCGGCGCAGGCGTGGCTACAACTTCGACGAATCCGGTGAGTGGATTCACCTTGATCGCGGAAGACGGCAATCCCGTTCCGAACCTGTCTGCTCCCCGTGTGCAGACCGACGTCTTTATGGCCGCGGGTAAGACTTTCGATGTGATGATCAATGCGCCCGCTGCTGGATCGACCGCGCCGGCCCTGCCCGTCTACGACCGCGAGTTGAGCCTGTCGGGCAATTCTTCCGTGCGTGATGCCGGAATGTTGGCCTACATCGGTATCAATGGCGCCGCACTCCCGGTGGCGGGAGGGACTGGTGTGTTTGCACCGGCGCAAGCCAACCCGGATACCTACGATTCCCTGGCTCCGGGCCAGACGTTCACAGTATCGGACACGTCCAAAGGAGTGATCGCCAACGACGTTAATGTTTACGGGGTTACGATCCTGGCCGGGGCGGCCAGTGGCATTGTCAGTTGCCCCCTCCCAGGGAGCCCCGTGAGCACCTTAACGGCGCAGTACATGTGTGCGAACGGCACCTTCACCTACACCCCGAGCGGGACCGCAACGTCCGACAGCTTCACCTACTGCGCCAACGGTACGGTTACGGGAACCACTTGCTCCTCCGGTCTAATCGCCACGGTGACCTTTGGCGCTTCACTGCTCACCGGAAACCCCACCGCGATTCCTCAGTCTTACACGGCAAAGATGGCCACGTACCTCAAGATTCCATCCCCCGGCCTACTGTTGGGCAACACGGACCCGAACAATCTACCCTTAACCGTTGTCCCATCCTCTAGCGCCTCAGTCGTTATAGATCAGAATGGCGGATTCAACGCGTCGGGAACAGCGGGCTCAACCACCGCCTTCAGCTACACGGTGCGGAACTCCCAAGGAAGGACGGCCTCCGGAACAGCAACCGTCACCTTCCCGACGGGGAACGGGCCAACGGTGACTGTGGTGGATGCCCAGGCTTACAATAATTGCAATGGCGACAGCACCTGCATCAAGGGACTAACCGCCATTGCCGACTACCGCTGGATCATTGAAGAAGACAAGACCTTCTGGGTCGATCCCAACTGCACAACCACCGGCAGCATTACCGCGCCGGGCTGCCCCCACGTTGTGGGCCCCACGGGCCAGAGCACCATCCCAACCCAAGGTGTTCAGTTCCACTCGAGCACCATGGACTACGTGGCCCAGGGCTGCACAGGAACTAAGTCGTGCGAAGGCGGCCAGACCTTTTTGAATCCGCTCACAGGTACGCATGATGCTGCAGTGTGCGACGTTGGTAACGGTGCCTGCCGGCCCGATCCGAACAAGGGGACCTTGACGGCTGGGTTCACGCAAGTGATGCCGAGCTCGGTCCATCTCGATCCCAGCAAGCGCTATTACATCTCGGTGTTGCCGGGCGATGCAGGCGACCCCTTCCCCGCGTACGTGGGCCAGCCCACTTGCACATCGACCGGTAAGAATCCTGGTGATCTCGGTTGCGGTCACACCATGGGCGGCGCGCAGATTCCTCCGGCCTGCAACGTTCTAACAGGGTGCACAGCTGCCAGTACCGCCGCCTTCGCGCCCGTAACGGTGCTTTCGGCGCCCACTCCGCTTCCTACCGGCAAACTCTCACTGATCGTGTTTGAGGATGACTTTCCACTCAATGGCGAGCAGGATGCCGGGGGCGGTATCGACGTTCTGTCGCCCAACGAGCCCGGCCTGGGCGGTTTCGAAATCATATTGTGGGACACCTATGGCTCACTCGGCGACGTGACCGGCCAGGATACCCACGACATGTTCAACATGCCGTTGTCGAACAGTTTGGCGGGAACCATCGATCCCTCTACGGGGTTGGACGCGTGCCCGATCTCGGCGCAGGCCACTGCGGATCCCACGCAGGCGGGCATCACGGGTAGGATCGTAACCTGCCCGAAGTATGAATCCGATAACGCGACGCTCTCCCCGCTGGCAGGCCAGGCGGTGGTTGCTAATCTCATGTCGGACAAATTCAGCGTCCAAGCCTACCCGGCGGCCGACCGGATTGCGCGCGGGGAAGAGTGGCTCCAGACCAACACTCTGGATGGCCAGCACCCCCACGATTCTTTCATCCGCGTTGGGGAGCCCAGCTACTTCCAGGAGTACGGACCCGCCGGCTACCACGTGAGCATTGGCTTTGCCAATCCGAAGCTCATCAATGACCGCCACGATGCGGTCTGTGCCGGCTCCTTCGGTGCTGTCGGCGCTTGCAACAACACCATTGAAGGGCAGGTCGATGTCCAGCGCCTGAGCCGGACACCGGACCAGAGACTCTACCCCAGCGGTTCGCGCGATGCCCTGGCTTGGACCCAGTGCTGGGTGAGCTTGGGTGACCCGGACGCCGAGGACTTCATGTTCACCAAGTGCGATGCCAACGGAAACTTCAAGTTTACGGGTGTTCCCGGCGGCAACTGGAGACTGACTATCGGCGACCAGTGGAATGACCAGATAATCGATGGCCTCTCGACGCCGGCAAACGTGGGCTGCGTCATCGCGCCGCCCGCAACCAGCTGCCCCGCCGGCACCATTACCGATCTCAAGATGGGGTCGATCGGCGTTCAGCAGTGGCAGGCGAATGTCTACACTCGCACTTTCGTTGACGATAACAAGAATGGCATCCGGGACAAAGACGAGATCGGGATTCCGTTGGTCTATACCATGATTCACTACCGCGACGGCAGTCGGGCCAACGTTCTGACGACGGACTTCGACGGCGTTGCCAATTTTAACGAGACGTTCCCGCTGTTCAATTGGTATGTCGTGACAGCGGATTCAGGCCGCTATAAGACGACGGGGATCCACACCGTTTACGACGCGGGCGGCCCCGCCGACGGCTCCAAGGACTGCGGACCGGGGAATGGCGCCAGGCCGTGCGGGACTCCAGCCCCCAACACCTACCAGTTCCTGGCGAACACCTACGAGGCGGTTCCTCTACCCGCCGACCTGTCTGTACCTGGCGCGGTCTATTGCAAAACTGCGGATTGCCTCGGTGAGGCTGCTTCATTCGCAGCCGGCACGGCGATCCTCAGCTCGACCGATCCCACAAAAACTTCCACCGGCCGCATCGACCCGCCGTGGGTTGCCGCGGAGGGCTGGTCGGGCGAAACAAGCCAGGGCAACTGGATTGAATTTGGCAAGGCGCCCTTTGCGGAGTGCAACCCAGCCCTACCCGCAAGCGCGACCAATTTCTGCGTGAGCGTCCCTAACTCCGTAACCAACCCCAATGCAGGGGTGCAGCCGATCACTGCTGCAACTGAGAGTGGCTCGACGGTAACTGTCACCAGTGCACTGGTACCCAACGTGGGCGACACAGTGGTGATTGCGGGAGCAACGCCGGCTGGATACAACGGTACATTCACGGTGACGACTGTCGGTACAGGGAACTTCTCCTATACCGATACGGTCACCACGCTAGGCGCGGGCACTGGCGGGACTGCTACCGATACTGCCGTCGGCGGTGGGACCACCGCGTCCACGATCCCGGTGGGCGAGAACGGCGGTATCCATGGACTTGTCAAATATGCCGCCACGCGTCCCTTTGACGACGCCTCGCAAATGATCGAACAGCCGTGGGCGCCCAATGTGGCGCGCGTAACCGTCAACCTGTACCAGGAAGGCTTTGCGGCGGATGGTGCGACCCCGACTCTCAAGCTGGTGGACACTACGCAGAGCACCAGTTGGGATGACTGGGCGCAAGGGTTCTACCCCGGTAGCACCGCCGGTTCCGGGACGGGGGCAGGACAGAAGCCTTACATGAACTGCCCCGGCCAAGGCACCGCTACTGGCGCCAACGCCGACCTCTTCTTCTTTACTCTGTATGACCAACCCAACTACTTGAATTATTACAATTCCCTGCACGGCGGGCCTGCCCTAAACACCACGACACTGCCGTACAACTCGCAGTACAAATGCTATGACGCCATGCACATCTGGAACCAGATCCAGCCGGCGCCTTACGACGGCATGTACTCGTTCCCCAGCGTCGTCAGCATCAACCCGACTACAGGAAAAGCCGCCGGTTTGACCGCAGGCATCAGTGCAATTAGCGAAACTGGGACCATTGTAGCCGTGACTACCTCCGCACCAGACGGATTCAATTCGGGGAGTACGGTCACCATCGCAGGGGTGACGCCCGCGGGGTACGACGGCAGTTTTGTCATCACCGTCACAAGTCCCACGAGCTTTACCTACACCGCTGCCAGTGGTCTGACTGCAGCTGTGGTTACAACATCCTCGACGGCGACTGGTCCCGCGACCAATTGCACGATCTGCGTGGCGAACCCTGACACGACCGATAAATATAGGGTCGGCACTCCGATGCTGCCACCCGGCAAGTACGTGGTGGAAGTGATCATGCCCCCGGGCTACGAGGTCGAGAAGGAAGAAGACAAGAACCTCCTGATCGGCGACAACTACATCGCGCCGCCCACGCAGCAGTTCCCCGGCTTGGGTGGCTCCATCTTCATCATGCCCGACCAGGCGTCGGTGGCTTCGATGTACGACCCAAGCGGCGCTGGCTACAACCCCACCAACTACCAGAACGCGACGACGGCCGAGGGGAATGGGAACTACCTCGCACTCCCAGGTTACCCCGGCTTCCAGGATCCGATATGGCCGTGCGTGGGCGAGATGCGCGTGGTGCCCGACTACCTGAGTCTGTTCCCGCAGGTGCAGGAAACTGCTCCATTTGCCGGCGCTACGCGTCCCCTGTGCGACCGCAAGGAAGTGACCCTCGCCAGCCAGGACTCGGTGAGTGCGAAGTTCTATATCTTCACCTCGACGCACATCGCCTCCCACTTCACCGGCGTGATCACGGATGATTTCACTTCCGAATTTGATCCCTTTTCGCCTCAATTCGGCGAGAAGTTTTCCCCGCCCAACATGCCAGTCTCCACGCGGGACTATCTCGGAAACGAAGTCTCCCGCGTGTATTCTGACCACTGGGGGATCTATGACGGTTTGAATTTTTCGAGCTGGGACGTGAACCCGCCCAACATCACGGGATACGCGCCCGCGATGATGGTGCAGTGCATGAACGACTACGGGCCGATCCTGGACACGAACTCGAGCTCGCCGACCTACGGGCAGATGATCAACGACCCGTTGTACAACCAGGCCTATAGCGACTTCTGCTACACCGAGCCGTACATGCCGGGCACGACGACTTATCTCGACACGCCCGTAGTGCCCACGCAAGCCTTCGTGGGCGCGGGGTACAACAATCCTGATTGCGCCTATCCGGATGCCACGCCATCCATCGCGGAAGTGGATGGCGACGGAATTGGACCGTGGGTGGCGGCCGCCGGTCACACCATCACCATTACCGCCTTGGGCAACGCGACAGCGGCGAATGCGAGTAGCTGCACCGCCGCCAGTACCGGCGCTGATGTAACTGTGAACAACTTTGGTTACGCCGGGCCCTCGGCCTCAGTGCCGCCTTTCGATTGTAAGACTATCAGCCGTCACTATGGCTTCGGGTCTCAAGGCGCCGCGTCGAGTGTTACCATCGGTGGTGTCCCTGCGGTCATTACTGGCTGGGCAGACAACCAGATCACGGTTGCGGTTCCCGGGCCGACGGGCACCTGCACGACGGCCTCGTCGACTTGTAACCCCACACCGGTGCCGAATTGCACGATCCAGCAACAAACGCAATACGGCGGGTCAACCGCGCAGTGCGGTCAGCTGCTAATCACTGCAGCCAACGGCAAACAGTCGATTGACACGGTGACCGTCACGATCGGCGGTTCGACCCCAACTCACGTCCCCGCCTCGGGCACGATCCAGGGCGCGATTGACGCCGCCCATCCGGGCGACTTGATTATCGTCGACCCGACTTGCAGTACCGCAGCTGGACCAGAGGCCTGCCCTGCTCCCGGTACGGCCGGTGTCACCCACACGGCCGCTACTCACACCGAGATGGTAATTATGTGGAAGCCCGTCCGGCTGCAAGGCGCTGGCGCTGCATCCACCATCATCAATGCCAATGCCCACCCCGCCGGCAAGCTGCTCGATCCCTGGCGGCGACATATCAACTGCCTGTTCGGTTTGACGGTGCAGGGCGTGGGGAGTGGCAATACGAGCCCGTATGATGTCTCAGGTACGTACTCATGCCCAGAGACTAGTTGGGCGTACTTCAAGGCCACAGCACAAGCCGTCTCCGCCCCCATAACCGCGATTAACGTGACCAACGGTGGAGGCGTGGCCAACGGTGGGATCAATTACACCAGCAACCCGACGGTGCACCTTGGCGGTGATATAGCGCCGGTTGGTGGCACACTGGCCCAAGCAACCGCCACTGTCGATACGAATTCGGCAAGCCCAACCTTTGGTCAGGTCATTTCCATCACGGTGACCAGCGGCGGCTCCGGTTATACTTCTGCCCCCGCAATTACATTTAGCGGCGGCGGAGGAAGCGGCGCGGCAGCGGTGGCTACCCAAGCCGGGTTCATGGGCGGCACGGTCGTCACCGGCGCCGATCCGCAGATCGATCGCTTGCCCTCCGAGGCCGTGGTGGGCTGGGATGCCACGTTGAACGGCAACCTGGCGGAACTGTTACAGGAGCCCTCGCTGATGGGCGCCTATGAAGGCGCGGGCATTACGGTCCTGGGCAAAGGGGCGAATATGCACGGAGGGAATCCGTGGGATCAAACCCTGGAGGGCGGCTTCCCGGCCGGCAGTACGCTGCTGGTCTCGACAAATGGGACAGTGACCCACCCCGAAACATTGAATAATGGACGGGGGAACCTGAAGACGGGCGATTCCAACCCGGTGTGCACGATGGCCAAAGGCACCAACCCGTACCCCAGCAACTTCATCTGCAATCCGTCGAGCATCGACGGCCTGACGATCACCAATAGCTCGCAGGGTGGCGGTGGTATCCTCATCCACGGTTGGGCGCACGTGCTGCAAGTTGCCAACAACCGGATCTACAACAACGCCGGCACGCTCTCGGGCGGCATCAGCGTCGGCCAGGGCGAATTTGGTCCTCCGTACGTTATGCCGGTAACTACTATCGGTAACAACTTGGAACCCGGCACGTGCAGCGATACCACCGGGTTTGTCAACGGTCAGCATCTGCCGTGGTGCTTGGACTTGCACGTGAACGTGCATAACAACATGATCACGAACAACTCCTCGATCGGCGATGAACTGTTCTCCGCCACGTTATCAGGCGGCGGCGGCGCCAGCTTCTGCACCGGCAACGACTACTACAAGTTCAACTTCAACTGGGTGTGCGGCAACATCAGTGCCGGTGAGGGCGGAGGTGTGGTTCACCTTGGGGAAATCTTCAACGGTGACATCGAGCACAACTCGATCATCTTCAACGAGAGCAGCAACCCGACCATCCCCACCAACGGCGGCGGGATCATGGTTCAGGGCACCCCGGATACCGACCCGGTATGCGGCTCCATACCCGACGCGGATTGCCCGCCAGGATTGAGCGACGGCACGGGTCCCGGCTTGGTGATCAATGCCAACCTGATCCAGGGCAACTCGGCGGATAGCGGAAGCGGTGGCGGCATCCGTCTCCAGTCAGTCAATGGGACGGACGTATCCACCTTCGCGTCGCAGCCGCAGCACTGGAACGACGTGACCATCACCAACAACATCATCAACAACAACATGGCGGGTTGGGACGGCGCTGGAATATCGTTGCAGGACGCGTTGAACGTGCAGATTATCAACAACACCATCGCGCATAACGATACCTTGGCCTCGTCGGGCGTGCTCACCCAAAGCATCGGGACGCCCCAGGCCAGCGCATCGGCGGGGAACTGCACCATGCCCGGGCCTACAGGTCTGAATACGGCATCGTGCCCGCAGTCGGCCGGGGTCACGAGCGTGCCGAACTCCTCGCTGTTGACCACGACCTTTGTGGTGCCAATCACATGCCCCACGGGACGCCCCAACTGCAAGGGCATCTCAGACCCGATTCTGGCCAACAATATCGTTTGGCAGAACCGGTCGTTCCACATCGGCATAACGGCCCCAGGTACGGGACAGGTGAACCAGCAGAACCTCGTCGCCCTGTTCAATGCCGGCACTAACACGGCCGTTCCGGCCCAAACCGCCACCGGCGTCTGCTCGGGCGGCAGCTATTGGGACCTCGGCGTTCGCGGTGACCAGTGGCAATCCGGAGCGACGCCCAATAATGCCTCCGGGTTTATACTCAACCCGACTTACTCGGTCCTGACGAACACCACCGGCTACCCCGCAACCAACAGTTCAACCGCTCCGCCGGTGGTCGCTCAGTACTGCAACGGCTCACGCGTGCCGCCGGAATGCACGGCGGCGGATGGGTGCGGAGGCCCGAGCGGCTTTGGGGTTCCTCCAGGCATCCCCGACTCGATAGCCGGGGCGCCACGTTTTAGCCTCGTACCATCGGCGACGGTGGACGAGGGCAACAACTGGATCAACGTGAGTTGGGGCCCGCTGTCGCTGACCAACCCATCGGTCACGGGAGGGACGTATGGCAGCTATGGAGGCGGTCTCGCGCTCGGCAACTACGCGCTGACGACTGCCATGGATACCGTACCGAGTTCACAGCCTCACCCGGCTACGGACTTCTTCGGAAATCCGCGGCCGGATCCGGCGGTGCCGAACCGGTTCGACGTTGGTGCCGTGGAGTTCCAGGGAGCTGGCACTGCGGTCGTGTCGGTGACCCCCACAGCGCTGACGTTCAGTGCAGTGGTAGGCACGACCAGCGCGGCGCAAACCTTGACCGTGAGTAACACCGGAAGCGCGAACTTCACCGGTGCGGCGGTCGCTGTCACAGCGCCGTTCTCACGTCCGGGTGGCGCGGCGGGTGGTACTTGCGCTGGAACCCTTAACGCGGGAGCAAGCTGCTTGATTAACATTGTGTTCTCGCCAACCACAGGCACACCGTGCACGCCTACTGCTTGTACAGGTAGCGCTACGATTACGGGCAGTGTGGCGGTAACTGGTTCGCCGGTGAGCCTCACCGGAAACGGCATCCCTCAGGTGGTCAGCGCTACGCTGGCTCCGAGCAGCTGGGCTCCGACTGCAAACCGCGGCGTGGTATCAGGAGGGTTCTTTGGCTGCCTCTTTGGAGGAGCCAACGTCGGACCGTGTCAAGCCTTCACGTTGACCAATACCGGCAATGTGCCTCTGACTACGATTGCACAGGGTGCGCTCAGCGGAGCGAACGCTTCTGACTGGGCGATCGTACGGTTGCTGTCCACCTGCGGTCCTGCGGGCGGAGGCCAGTTGCTCGGACAAGTCACGCTGGCTCCGGGCGCGAGCTGCAACATTGAAGTGCAGTTCCGTCCGGTCGGAACTGATACCGCCAGCCCGCCGCCTTCAGTTGCAACGCTCTCCGTAGCCGATGCGGCAGGCACACAGACGGCGTCGCTCAGCGGTACGATTACGTATGCACCGCTCACGCTGACTCCAGCTGGCACCACGAACTTCGGTACGGTGAGAGTGGCGGGAACGACCGGCGCAACCCGGACCTTCACGGTTGCGGGCGCAGCGGGAACGCCGGTCACTTGGGCATTCGGTGGTACGAATGCCGGTGACTTCACTCGCAACGGCGGCACCTGCGGCGGGGCTCAAGGCTCGGCGATACCTGCGGCCGGCAGTTGCACGATCGTCGTGCGGTTCAAGCCGCTGTCCGCAACGCCAACGAGTCGCGCCGGGACCATGACCGTCCCTGGCTCAACCCCGGTAACCCTGACTGGCACTGCCACTCCGTAGCCAGATAGGCCAAACCAAGCATGAACACGACTCCTGCTCACGACATCCGTGAGCAGAGTCGTTTCGCAGATGGCATCGAGAGCAAGTAGCACAGCGAAAAGGATCGGAAATCGCATCCTAGGAATGGGAGTAAAATCCGGTATGAACAAATATGGTGTCCTGGCTTTGGGCGCAGCGCTTGCGCTCCCGCTGTTGGCGCAGGGTAAGCTGGCTCTTCCGAACGAGACTTTCGGAAGAATCGAGGCGAGCTTTGATGTCTGCTTACAAGTGGACTCCAAATCGGCGTCGAAGTACCAAGAGGCAAAGAAGGCTCTGACCCAAGGTGCCACCGACGAGGAGGTGGCCAAGGCTCGCGCCAGCAAGGAATACAAGACTGGGTATTCCGAGACTTCTGACGAAATGTCGAAACAGCCCCCGGCCGACGTGGCCAAGACCTGCGCCGCGGCCCTCGAAGGCAAGAAGTAAGAGTTTTGTGCACCGGTTTTTAGCCGTTTTTCTTGGCGGAGGCCCCGCTTGCGCAATGGCGGCGTGTGTCAAAGGCGACAACGTGGGGGCGCGGTGGCACGCTCCGGCGAGGCCTTTCCGCAAACGGACCCTCCTTGCGCTAGATCAAATAGGGCCGGAGCGCATTTAGGGTATAAATACATAACTACGGACAGCCCCCAGCCCTTCCCTCTTTGCTCCAGGTCAAATGCTCAAACGCATGAGTGGAGTATCGATCAGGTCATAGCGGTTCGCAAATCCAGCGAGGAAGCGATGTTCAGAAACACTCAGTCAGGAAGAAAATCGATGCTATTTGCGTTGATCCTGGTTAGCGCCGTTGCAGTGCCTGGCGCTTTTTCACAGTTGTCTCAAAGTAATCAGAGCGCAACCACCGGGGCCGGGAAGTCTTCCGTGACGACTGCTCCGCCCCGCCCTGACCCGAATTGGCTCTCGCGACGAGCGATGATGCATTACCAAGGTGCTTGGGGAGTTGACTCGTTCCGCGTAAGGTGGGCGGAGTCGGGCGAACTCATTCGATTCAGTTGGCGCGTGGTGGATCCGGCCAAAGCCGCCGTGCTCAACGACAAGAAGGCCGAACCCAGCTTGATCGATCCGCAGGCGGGGGTCAGCCTGGTGGTCCCTGCGGTGTCCAACATTGGGAAAATGCGCCAATCTAGCACGCCCGAGGCCGGCAAGTCCTACTGGATGGCTTTTTCGAACGTGGGCAGGCGGGTGAAGCGCGGAGACCGGGTTAGTGTCGTGATCGGGAAATTTCGAGCGGAAGGACTCGCAGTCGAATAGCGACTTCCTTCCGACGGTTCGACTCCTTTGATGGGTTTAAGTTTTAGTTTGCAAATCTTGTAACGAGGCGCACACATGTTGAGAAAGTTCCTGGGGGTTTCGATTTCTTTGGCGTTTTGCATTTCGCTCGCGTCGGGAGCGAACACAAGTTCACCGCGAGCCGAGCTTTCGGCGGCCGAGATCGTGGACAAGAACGTCGCGGCGCGGGGCGGCTTGCAGGCGTGGCGGGCAGTCCAAACCTTGTCCCTGCAAGGAAAAATGGGCGCCGGAGGGAATCAGCGAGGTACCGTTGCTGTGCCCCTGCCGAACCCGAAAGAACTCACCCTTCCTCGCCGGCCGGCCGAAGAAGCGCAACTGCCTTTTCTCATGGAACTCAAGCGCGGTCGCAAAACGCGCTTCGAGTTGCAGTTCGCCGGCAAAACGGCGATCCAAGTCTACGACGGCACCAGCGGCTGGAAACTCCGGCCGTTCCTGAACCGCATGGAAGTGGAACCCTATACGCCGGAAGAATTGAAGATTGCCTCTACGCAATCTGACCTTGATGGTCCCCTGGTGGATTACGCCGCCAAGGGCAGCCGCATCGAGCTGGACGGCGTCGAAAAGGTGGAGGGGCGCGATACCTATAAGCTCAAGGTCATTGAGAAGACCGGGCATACATTCCATGCATGGGTTGACGCGGAGACCTTCCTCGAAGCCAAAATTGAAGGACAGCCACGCCGCCTCGATGGCACAAGCCATCCCGTGGAAGTTTACTATCGCGATTATCGTGCCGTGGATGGCCTTCGGATCCCGTTTGTTTTGGAGACGAGAGTTCTCCCGGTGACCCGGACCGCGCTCGGTAGGGATACTGCGGTTCCGCCGGAAAAGATAATTATCGATAAGATCGTGGTGAATCCTAAGTTCGATGAACGGCTGTTCTCGAAACTGGAAGTCCCAACTGCATCGAAGGGCAAGTAGTCCAGGATTTGGAGCCTCCCCCATTTCACGCGGGAAGACTAGCGCGCCCATGCTGCTGAAGCCGTATTGGAGAGCGATTTGTGTACTCTCCCCTGGAATGGTCAAAGAGTAACCGTGCTTCCGCAGTCCTGCAGCCTTTTCCTCGCCTGCTCCATCGAGTGCGGTGGGAACGATTCAGTAGGTGATTTATTTCACGAAGGAGACTGAGATGATGTTTCAAAATGCGACCAGAGTAATTATGGCCCTGGCGGTAACAACGGTCTTGGCCCAAGGCACCCCGCCTGCCACTGCAGGCAGCCCTCAAGCCGCCGTGCCCGGAGGCAACGACGTCATGCAGATGCAAGGGTACGCTGGACGAAGAGCGCCGTCGGCCAAACAGTCCCGCGGTGTGCCAGTACAAACCTCGCTGCGTGAACGCGTTCATGATATGGAAAGCACGCTCGGCCAGATGCGTCTGGTGCTGAAGAAAATGCATGACGAGGCTAAGAGCAAAACCCAGGATTCGCTCGCCAAGGCCAACCTTGATATGTGGGAACTGATGGTGAGCCATCTGGATAAGGAACTCCGGGAACTGAAGATCGCAATGGAAGCACGCGAAGACATGGAAGCCCGTCGTGCCGCGCTCTACAAGCAGGCGGATGCGAAAGCGGAAGCCGAGGCTCAGGCGGCGCGGGCCGCCGACGCCGCCAAATTTGCTGCCGGGGCACCAGCACCGGCCGGGCAAGGTGCGGGACAAAGTCCTGCCGGACAGTCTGTGCCCGGGCAGCCTTCCCCTGCTCCAGCGGCAAATAACTCTCCTTCGCCCAACTAAAAAGAAAGCTCCGAGAGGGGAGAAGCACAGCTTCGGCAGGAGGCCACAATTCGAGGAAAGTCTTGAGTGCAGTCGTCATCGGCCTGCTGATGATTTTCTCATATATCGCGGGATGGCATCATAAAGCGAGAGCGGCAACCGCGACCGCAAATGAACGCCGCGTGCTCTACTGGGTGGATCCCATGCATCCCGACTACAAGTCGGACCATCCCGGAATCGCACCCGAGTGCGGAATGCAACTGGAGCCCGTTTATGCTGAGCCAGCCGCGTCCACCGAGGTGTCGGCCGCTCCCCAGACGCCCGGAAGCGTGGGCATTGATCCCGCAAAACAGCAATTGTTCGGGATCCAGGTAGCCCGGGTGGAACGGTCGTCGGGCGCGGGGAAGATTCGCGCGCTGGGCCGCGTCGTTCCGGAAGACACGCGAATCTATCGGATCACTTCCGGTTCGGATGGATTTATCCGTGACACCTTCGACGACTCGGTCGGAGTGCTGGTCAGAAGGATCAAAAGCCGGCGACTTCGTATTTGGGTGAAACGTTAGCAGTCGCCTCCGGATACCTTGCCGCTGCGGCGGCGGTGAATAACGGTTCGAACAAGGATGGGTCGCGGACAATGCCTTTTCCGGGCGCCGTGAGCAAACAAGGGTTTAGTAGTCTTGAGGGCTACTTCGATCGCCTGCGCAATCTTGGGTTGAGCGATAAGCAGATTAAGGAGATGGCCGAGACCCGCCAACTTCCAGTGACAGTTGACATTGTCTCTCCCGTGGATGGGTTCGTTCTCGCCAGAAACATTTCGCCCGGCCAGCACTTCGATCGTTCGATGGAGTTCTACCACATCGCTGACCTGACTAAAGTATGGATAGTGACGGATGTTTTCGCCAGCGAAGCGAGCACCTTCCGTCCTGGTACGGTGGCTCGGGTAACGCTTACGAATCAACAAAAGTCTCTTTCGGCTCGAGTGACCACCATTCTTCCTCAGATCGATCCCAACACCCGTACCCTGAAGGTTCGTCTGGAAGCAGACAATCCTGGATACGCGCTCCGGCCCGACATGTTTGTCGATGTCGAACTGCCGGTTGCAGCGCCGTCTGGACTGACAGTTCCGTTGGATGCACTGATCGACTCGGGGCAGGAGCAGCGAGTCTTCATCCAGCGAAGCCAGGGAGTGTTCGAGCCCCGCAGGGTGCATGTCGGATGGCGCTCGGGCGACCGCGTGGAGATCGTGGATGGATTGAAGGAAGGCGAGCAGGTCGTCAGTGCTGGGACGTTCCTCGTGGACTCGGAGAGCCGGTTGAAATCCCCTCAAACACTCTCCAGGCAAACGCAGCCAGAGAAAATAGAGCCGTCCATGGCGGGGCTGAAGATCGCGGGCAACTCGGGCCAAGTCAAAGATGCCGCGTGTGGCATGATGATCGACAAGGCTAAATCCATCGCGGAAGGCCATACCCTCACTCGCGATGGTGTTACTTACTATTTTTGTTCTGAGAACTGCACGAAGAAGTTTCGTGCCCAGCCGGAGCGCTATATGGCTCAGAACCCTACGGGGCATCGCTCATGAGTATGGTCAGGGCGGCAAATTCCGCCCGCAACATTGCGCTAGCGCAAGTGCCTGGGGATCGCAGGAAATGATAATAAGCAGAGTGGGCTGTGTCGGAATCGTATAAGAAACTGCACGCGGTCCTTTTCCCTCGAGGTTCGTCCGGGAGCCTCTTGCGTGCCAAGATAGCCTGCTCATTCGGGAGGGTTCCACAGACTCGGGAGTTCCGGATCTGGGCCCAGGGAAAGGGGTATCGCAGTGGCGCAAGTCCCTGGTAGCGGTTTCGAGAGTAAGTCGCTTCGCCGGATAGGCAGGTTCCTGTCTGCGCTCGGTTGGACCAGTGCCGTGGCCGTGTCCCTCGTGCACGGGCAAGCCACTTCGGCACCCAGAAGGAACTCTGCCCACAAGGACAACCCGCCTGTTTCAACGGTGAACGCGGAGACTCCTGCGCCCATTCCTCCGACGTCAATTGCTCCAGTTCCGGCAGAAGTCCCTCCGACGCCACCTGCAACAGCCGAACAGACACCTCCGCAGCCGCCCGTGGTTACCTGGGATGGCAATCTTCTCGCCATTGATGCGGAAAATTCCACGTTGGCGGCTGTTCTAGTGGCCTTGCGAAAGCAGACCGGTGCATCGATCGAAATCCCGTCGGCAGCCTCCAGAGAGAGAGTTTTCGTCCACTTGGGCCCCGGCCAGGTCCGTGACATCATCTCCTCTCTGTTGTACGGCGCAGAATTTGATTACATCGTTGAGACTTCCGACGACGATCCAGACGCGCTTCGCAGTGTAGTGGTGACCGCACGGGGCAAGGGTGACGATTCAACAGTCGGCGCTCTTGCCGAGGCGTCAGACGCTGTCGCAGCTGGTGGGTCGAATTCAGATGTTGCGGCCAAAGGTTTTCGCAGCGATGCCTCTCAGGGCGTGGGCCGCCCTAAAGGAATGCGGATGATGCCCGGATGGGCCGCCCCCGGCAAGCCGACATTCCAGGCAGATGCTGAGGCGGCGATCGCAGCCGAGGAAGCCGCTCGTGGGTCTAATTCCCCGTCAGATGCCGGGGATTCGAACGCCCAGAACCCACCCGCACCTGGCACGCAGTCGGCGTCGGGCGGGCAGGAAACCAGTACCAACGATGCCGAGTCAGCTTTCTCTGCTGCACCGTCGCGAGCTAACGCCAATTCAATCACCGAAAGCAACATCCCGCCTGAAACCACATCGTCCGCTTCTTCCACGTCCGACTCGAACGATCAAACTGGCATATCGAAATCGATTCAGAACATGACGCTCATGTTCGAGCAGCGACGCCAGATTCAGGCCCAACAAAACCGGGCCGCGCAGCAGCAACAACAGTCTCCTGCAAACTAAGTCGGCAAGTCAGGACGAGCTTAATTCGCGAACCCACCGAGGAGATTGTTGGAGTTGGCTATCTCAAGTAAGAGTAGGAAGCTCTCACCACAAAGGTCAAGCTCAATTACGACGATTTCTCCCTTGGTTGGAGCGACGTGTAAACACTCCGTGAAACGAAAGTGAAGGGCACTCCTTGCGAGCCTAGTCGGCATGCACGATTGCGTCGTTACTTACTTTCGCGACTACAGACCTGTAAATGGAAAAGTTATTCTGAACGTCATCGAAACGCTGTCGAGGACACAGTCGGAAACGGTAAATGCTGATGGGAGATGTCGTTGAGGAAGACCGAAGCCCGACTTTCCTGTTGGGAATGGGAGGCTTGGCGGAAGCGGATTCCATTCCCGCCGGTTTGATGTGCGCTCATCGACTTTCCGCTGCTCCTCTAATTTGAATCCTACGTACCGAACTGCTCTTCACTCACTGACGGCCCGCAATGGATGGCTGTGTGACAGGTCGAGCAGAGAGTAATCAAGTTTTGTTCGGAATCTTCCCCCGCGTGGCTGCAAAACTGTTGATGATGGACTTCCAGGTTAGACATCGTGCCGCAAGATTGACAGCGCCATCCGTCCCGGCGGAGCACTCGTTGCCGCAGATTCTCGTAGGAGACTGGATCGAGGCGCCCGGCTTTTGAGCGAATCCCTTTCATGATGCTTTCTCTGTAAGATTATCGAGGAAAGCCTGCTTCCGGACTTCTGGCAGCAACTTGAAAAATCGTGTCATTGAAAACAGCAGAGTCTCTGGGTTCCCCTGGTCCAAGTTCGCTCCCGCGAGAAAGTCAGCACAAATCATCTCCAGGCAGTAGCCTCGCGAGCGATCACTGCCCAGCATCAGAGCTGCCGTCTCGAGTGCCTGATCGATGATTGGTATCTGGCTCTTGTAGAGTTTGAAATAGACAAGCTCCCAGGGTTCCTTATCCTCTCCGGTTAGTTCCCGCTCCACCTCTCGCCTGAATTGATCCTTCGGTAGAGTCTTTGCTTTGTGCAACCAGGTTGCACAATTGAAGTGCTGTCTGTCCCTCCGTGCAACTTTTGCCAAGTCCAGTCCCTTCGTCCATCCAATCTCCTTTAGTTCCCGTCGAGCCTGCGGCGGCAGGTTCTCATGGATGGACATTAGGTAATACGCCTTCCTGCGTGACTCGGGGAATCTTCTCACCAGAAACTCGTCAAAAGACTTGAGTTCCTCGAGCCTCCAGTACTGCCCTTCCCGCACTTCGCACAGATAGCGGCCGAGTTCTACGAACTTGGTGTCCCGCTCTGTGTCCTTCCTGTGCTCCCAGGCCAGAATCTCGTCGACCTTGCCCAGCACGAACAGTGCGCGCTCGCGATTGAGTTTCGGCGGCATCGGTGGGTTCTCAGTAATTAAGCTCGTCAATCCAACCAAAGTCTTCAGCTCCTGGCCGCCGAATCAAATGACTTTCTGCCAGATCTTGCTTTCTAAGACAGAGCCCGACATAGGCGCAACTGCTGCACGGATTGTGTGGAAAACGGATACCGCTGTGCGGGAGGAACTGTGTGGACTCGATGCGGCGGACGGTATCATCGACCAGTTGCCCGAACTCCTGGCGTTGCTCGTCCGTGAAGGACGTTTGCAAATACTGGATCTCGACCAGCCGTTTGCGAACGAAAACGATCTGCGCCACGTCAGCAATACCGCTGACCCAGGAGTAGCAGAGTAACTGGGGATCGAGCGCCAGGACTCCAGCCGGCTCCTCGGCGTAACGCGCGGAAGAGGTCTTCCATTCGAGCAGGCAAGGCTTTCCATCGAGTCTTCCCGCCGCGTCGATATATGCAACAAAGTCATTTCGCCCGATAGCTCGTGTGAGCTTCAATTGCAGATTTTGTTCAGGCTGCGGCACCTCGACGCGGTTCTCCTGACAGAATCGATGGAGCAACAGGATGCCTTGCTCGAGCATGCGATCCCAGGTATCACGTCCGGAGAAATGCAGGCCCTGATGCTTGCAAGCGAGCCATTCACGAAAGAGCTTATCCGCCGCATCTTCTCGGCGAAAGTAGGCGCCTAAGGCGAGTTCAAAAGTGCGGCCAAAGAGCATCGCGGGCCGGGTGTCCTTTTCGCGCCAGCCGTCCAAGTACCGATGTCGGTAGCGTCGCGGGCAAGACAAGTAGTGGCTGATCTGTGTGTAGCTGTAGGTCATCAAGAAGCCTGCCGATCTAGGTTCGCGGGGGACAGTTCTTCCCACCGACTCGCGGGAGCAAAACCATCGAAGCGAAGCAATGCCATTCCGTCATAGACGACATTGCTGATCTTCACCACGCCGGTGAGTCCTACAGCTCTTTTCTCATCCACTTCGTCGCGGCCGAGAAGTTCAGTGTCGTACCCAAAATCGCGGAGAAACCAGCTCAGCTTCCACAGCGCTTTCGCATAGCAGAAGACACGGCTCGAGATCGTGTTTCCAGCGAAGTGCTTCGGTTCGAGAATCGAAAGCGCCACGCTGTAGTACGCCTTGGGCGCATACTTTCGAAATCGCATCCGAACGAGGCGCGCCAGGTAGATTCCATCGGGAACACCGTTGGGGTTGGAGGTGTCGGCCGCCCGCAAGCCATCGATGTTGCGTTTCACGCGGCACCTTCCTTCTGGCCAAGATAGCTGTTGAGCTGGCAAAGCAATGCGTTGCGGTCTTTATCAGCCCAGTCCGCCATGTGCGCCACAAAGGTTTCAACTTGCTCTCGTGTCGCATCCCGCAAGGTCTTCACCGAGCAGAAGTCGGTGGCATAGGACTTGACCAGGTTCGGATCGAGTTGATGCTGACGAATGATCTGATACAGGCGGTCCCGAACAGTCCGCCCATTCCCCTTTCCGTTGTTCGTTTGCGGCAAACGGCTTGGCTCGGGGGCTGCTTGCGGAGGCTCGGCGGAGGAGCCAATCTCCTCAGTCGAGCAGATGCCGATTCCGTACGCCTTTCGCAAGGCGCGATTCACCGCCCGCGTTTCGGCAACGCGCATCTCCGCTCCGTGGACCAGAGAAGAGACATTTGATGGGTCGGCATCGCCGTATCCTGAGAAGCCTGGGGATTTCGTCGATTTGTACACTGTCGCCTTAAAAGTGAAGCGCCGGTTCGTTGCATCCGAAAATTCTGGGATTGGCTGAACCTCGATGCCCGTGCAGCGACGTCGATTGGCCAGCCGAATCAGTCCAGTATGGGTTACATACCAACCGGAATCCAGCAACGTGAGATCGCCCGCTGCCAAAGAGAATTGATAGTTCTCGGTGAGAGCCCGCAGATGTTGCATCTCTACAGGTTTCAGTCGGCCTAACCATTTGCGCTTAGCAACCGACCGGTTGCTCGAAAATAGATCTTTTTGTGTTTTCATGGTGTCAAATATCATCCTTAAGGAGGATAAATGGATGACATAAGAATGACACAACGTACCCTCAAAAGTCAACAGTCGTATGGGTGTTCGCAGATCGGGAGTGTTATAAGATGGCGTCAATGAGGAAGGATACGCGCTTAACCTTTAGGGTTAGTTCGAAGTTGAAAAAAGATATCGAAGCTGTTGCCATTCGTGAGGGGCAAAGTGCGGCTCGAATCTGTGAGGCTTTCCTCATGGCCGGCTTCGACGCATATAGGAAACAAGGAACCAAGTTCGTTCAGGTTATGTTGGGGCGCGTTGGAACAAGAGCTGACGATTAAATCGGAGTCTGCCGCGTACGCGCAAACAACTCGTATTGGGGCCAGTTCTCAGCTACTGCCCCAGCCCTAACCGTCTTAACCCGAAAGGCTACGATGTCTCGACCGGTCGCAATTGGGCTCCGCACTTTCGCTTTTTGTTTTCCAACCAGGCGGTTGGGGTGTATATAGATCTCAGGGATCCGAACGATCCTTTGAGCATTTCGATGGCAGGAAAGTTAGCGCGATCACAAAAAAAGACGAGTTTAGAACCTACATCCGACGTCGCAGATGCGACGCGCCGATCTGGAATCGGAAGAGTAATCGCGATTTCAGAGAAAAAGCTTAGGGCAAACAGGGAAAACGCCAAGAAATCTACCGGACCTAGAACCCCTCGAGGGAAGGCCTTCAGCAGCATGAACGCAACCAAATGCGGCCTGTTCGCAAGGTGTGTTGCAGGGTTTCATGTTCTGCAGGAGGATCCCCAGGAATATCAGGAGCTGCAGAATCAGTTGTGGAAGCATTACAAGCCAGTAGGGAGGCACAGGAGCTCGAAGTCGAGTCTATCGCAGCCTGCTGGTGGAGGGAAATGCGTGCGTCGCGATTCGAGACATCCGCGACGGTAAACCGACGCCTGCTGGCGGATGCCAAATTCCGAGAAGTGGAAGACCATTGCAACGAGCTTAATCGCAAGGACGAGGCTATTCTCGTTGAATTGAGAAATGCCCAGGAACAACATGAACGATCCGGCCATTTTCCGCCGGATCTCAAGCAAAAGACAATTGCGATAAGGCCCGAGATGGACGAACTCTGGCAGTGGGAGGAGGCTTGTGCCGAACGGCGAGTGCAGCCTCTAGAACGGGGACAGAACTTCGGCGATCAACAACGACCCGACTTAGTGATTACATCGGCTGTCATCCAGTCACTGATTAGTCACTTGGAGAGGACCAGAAAATCCAGAAGAGTCCAACAAGACGAGCTTTTGGGGGGATGGTTCGCCATTCCTGAACGCGATGATCTGGATCGCCTCGCTCGTTTCGTGACCATGAACCAGCGTAAGCTCAATCACGCGATGGAGCGACTCGAGCGCCTTCAGCGGTCACGCGGAAAATGGAGCATCGAACCACCACCGGCGATCGTGTGGCCGTGTGACGAGTGAAAGGAGCAGGTTTCACAGTCAAACGATAGCGGCCCTATCACAACGAAGTATGTCTGAACCCGTTCCTGCTCCCCTGAGAGTGCGTCTGACTCAGTAAGCTATAGGACGCGTTCTGAACGAAATGGGAGGCGATCCGTCTCAGTAGGTGGTGTCAGAAAATCTGAAGCCAATCGCTCCTGCAGTTTCGCCCGCAAACTCACGGCTCAAATCGAGCGTCGTTGGGAACGTTACGAGCGTCAAAAAAATATACGCGGTTATCCCGAAAATATGGGGCGCACATACTCTCCTTAGGATATGCAATATCTTATAAGTATACATCATATCATTGTATTATCTTATGGCATATAGTAGACCCAGTCTTAAGGTCTTGTATTTTGCGAAACGAAGCCAACAACTCGTTTATTATCATTGTTACATTGATTGCCACGCTTGCCCGAATGTCACAGCCGGTGGACGGTCGCTAACCAACGTAACCTGGAACGACACTGCGATCACAGGCACGGTGCCCTCGGGCGTACCGAATTGCGCTGTGCAGCAGCAAGCAGGTCATCAGATAGGAGATTCCGGCCTGGGAAAGAACTCATATGGTCATTTTCTTATCCCTTGCTCAGTCGCCTGACCCGCCCGATGATTCAGGACATGGCATTTAACGAGGTTGCGCACTCCGCATTGCTCATCGTTGCGCGAAACCGATCTGCCCGAGCAGGAGCGTCAGGGCGTCGGGGTAGAGAAGTACTGCATTCACCATGCCTGTTCTTCCCCAACTACACGTACCTGTGGGGCCGCGGCTGCCATTCGAGGTGGACATTATCAGAAACTGGCCCAACAAACTTGAATGCCCTAGACCCATGACGTTCGTAACTCTCCAAAAAACATTTTCGTAGCGTCGCGCCGATTTCAACTGGTATTGTCGTCGAACGTTCGCCTGCACGTTGGGATGCCGGCGGAGTGTACGCGCATGATCCGCACCATCTCCTGTTGCCTGCTGTTAGCCTTCAGCGCGGTCAGTCTGGCTGCGCAGCAGGCTGATCCTCGCGAGAGCAAACTCATGGTTCTCGAGCGCCTGTGGAACGAAGCACAGGTCAATCGCGACTCAGCCGCTCTTGATGCCCTGGTTTCGAGCCGCTTCGTTAACACGGAATGGGACGGCGAAATCAGCGACAAGCAGAAATTCCTCGCCGACATCAGAGATCCCCGCTTCAAGCCGGCGCAAGCGAACATTCAGGACGTGAAGATGAACTTCTTCGGGGAAGCCGCTGTCGTCACCGGTATTTACCATACTCAAGGCACGTATCAGGGGAAGTCCTACGATCACGTAGGACGGTTTACCGATACGTGGGTCTTTGACCAAGGCAAATGGCAGTGCGTTGCCAGCCATACCAGTCTGCTAAAGAAGTAATCGCAATCCTCGCTTTGCTCGGGGACGGACGAAGCCGTCCCCTACAGAAACTTTGGTGGACGCGTCGCCGGTTACCCAGAAGGCTCGAACCACTTCGGTTTATACCTTTATAAATTCTTTTTATGCGCTGAGTCCGCGTCCGCGCGGAAGAGCGGTGATCTAATCAGGCTGAAGTTAACGGCTTTGCAGGATTGATCATGGAAGCTGCATCCGCTCCTCGCACGTGGAAAGTGCTGCTCGCCTTTGCCATCATCTACTTTGTGTGGGGATCCACTTTCCTCGCAATCCGGGTTGGCGTGCGAGAGGTCCCACCGTTTCTGCTTGCGGGACTCCGGTTTCTGATCGCGGGAGTGGTTCTCTTCGGGTGGATGCGCGTTAAAGGTACGGTTTCGCCCACTCCTCGAGAATGGCTCTCGGCGACGCTGCTGGCTGTGCTGATCTTTGTTCTGGACTACGGGCTGCTCTTCTGGGCTGAGCGCCGCGTGCCATCGGGGATCGCCGCGGTGATGATGGCGACGATTCCGGTGTTCATGACGCTGTCCGAAATTCTATTTCTGAAGACGCAACGCCTCACTCCTCGGCTGGGCGCGGCGTTGCTGATCGGGATCGGTGGGGTGCTGGTGCTGGTAAGCAGAAGCATCAGCTTCGGAGATGCCCCCATTGATACCATTGGTGCGGTCGCGCTGATGGTGGCTGCCATCAGCTGGTCGGTGGGTTCGGCGTTGACGCGCAAACTCCCCCTGCCTTCGTCAAAAGCGATGAGTTCCGGCGCGCAAATGTTTGCGGGAGGAGTCTTGCTGACCCTGACATCCTGGCTTCTTGGGGAATTCCATGGGTTCCAAGTGCAGGCGGTCTCTGTGAAGGCTTGGCTTGCGCTGGCATATCTGATCGTGGCGGGATCGATTGTTGCGTTCACGGCCTATGTCTGGCTGATTCATCATGAATCGCCAACCAAGGTTGGGACTTACGCATACGTGAATCCCGTGGTCGCGGTGCTGCTGGGATACTTTCTGGGTGGAGAAGGGCTTTCTCTGCGTACGATTGCGGGGACCATGCTGGTGCTGGTGAGCGTGGTGGTGATTACGACTACGCCCAACCAACAAGTCAGGCCCTCACCACAGGTGTGCGGAGCAACGGAAGCAGCGAATTCCTAATATTGTGTCCCGGAAATTAATGCCAAAAGTCTGCGATCGACCACTCGCGTAACCTCAGGGGGTAAAGCCCGCGTTCTCTAGAGCATTCTTTCTGCGCGCCTGAAAGGCGCGCCCTTTCAAAGCTTCCAGTCATGTTTCGCGGACACGACACTAGCTGGGCGAAGGATGGGTCATCTTCTCCGGCTTCACCAGCTGATCGAACTCCTCGCCCGTTAGATACTTCAGCTTCAGCGCTGCTTCGCGCAGGCTCGAATGCTCCACGTGTGCCGTGTGCGCGATTTGGGCTGCCTTGTCATAGCCAACCTTCGGAGCGAGTGCGGTGACCAGCATCAGGGAATTCTTCACGTACCAGTCGACCTTTGCCCGATCTACCTCGATGCCTTTAATCATGTATTCGACATAACCGTGGCAGGCATCGGTGATCAGTGTGACGGAGTGCAGGAAGTTGTAGATGATCACCGGCTTGAAGACGTTGAGTTCAAAGTTGCCTTGTGATCCGCCAAAGCCAACAGCGGCGGTTGCACCGTGCACCTGCACGCAGACCATGGTCATGGCCTCGCACTGGGTCGGGTTGACCTTGCCCGGCATGATCGAAGACCCCGGCTCATTCTCGGGGATCGACAACTCGCCCAAGCCGCAGCGCGGGCCGGAGGCCAGCCAGCGAATGTCGTTGGAAATCTTCATGAATGATGCTGCCAAGGTCTCCATCGCGCCTTGTGCGAACACGATCTCATCGTGGGCCGAGAGCGCGGCAAACTTGTTACCGTGCGAGCGGAAGGGAAGTCCGGTGAGTTCAGCGATCTTTTTTGCCGCGCGCTCGGCGAACTCGGGATGCGTGTTGAGACCGGTTCCTACAGCAGTTCCGCCGATCGCCAGATCGTAGAGACCCTCAAGAGTCTGTTCCAAGCGCTTGATGTCGCGCTCCAGCAAGCTCGCCCAGCCGCCAAACTCCTGGCCGATTGTCAGAGGGACGGCATCCTGCAAATGAGTGCGGCCAATCTTGACGATATCGTTAAATTCCTTCGCCTTGGCAGCGATCGCAGCGTGAACGCTCTTGACCGCGGGAATCAGTGCATTCTTTACCCGTTCGGCTGCCGCGATATGCATAGCAGCGGGAAACGTGTCGTTCGATGATTGCGACATGTTGACGTGATCATTGGGATGGATCGGTTTCTTCGAGCCAAGTTCGCCGCCCGCAATTTCAATTGCGCGGTTCGAGATGACCTCGTTTACGTTCATGTTGGTCTGCGTCCCACTGCCGGTTTGCCATATCCGGAGCGGGAATTGATCGTTCAGTTTGCCGGCAAGCACTTCGTCAGCCGCTTGTGCGATCAGCTTTGCTTTGTCGGCCGGCAGTTTCCCCAGATCGTGATTTACGAGCGCGCAGGCTTTTTTCAAAATCCCGAAGGCGCGAATCAACTCGGGCGGCATGGTGTCGCGCCCAATGTTGAAGTGCAGCAACGATCGCTGAGTTTGTGCTCCCCAGTAGACATTCGAGGGAACCTCGATCTTGCCCATACTGTCGGATTCGATGCGAGTCTTGCCGGTAGACATGAGGGCTCCTGAAGCGAGCGGAGATATGAAGGTAACCGCAAATTATAGCGCGGAGTGTGGATATCAGCGGCTGGCGATGGCCGCCCGAGTGCCGCATGCTAGAATCAAAAGTTTCCGATTGCCCTCGAATCCTCGTCGACTCGATCTGTCCACACCCGAATCCATGCCTGAATTCTTCGCCGCTGAAGATATCGACACAATGCCGAAGGCTAAGACGAAGCCTCGCGCAGAGATGCGTACCGACATCATCGTGATAGGAGCCGGACCGACGGGATTGGCTTGCGCGATCGAGGCGCAGAAAGTCGGACTGAAGGTCATCGTTCTCGACAAAGGATGCCTGGTCAACTCGCTGTTTCACTACCCGGCGAACATGGTTTTCTTCACGACGCCGGAATTGCTCGAAATTGGCGACATCCCATTCACTACTGCACAGCAGAAGCCCACACGAGAGGAAGCGCTCGAATACTACCGTAAGGTTGCGGAGCACTATCACGTTGACGTTCGCCAGTACGAATGGGTCAAGACCGTCATGGGAGAAGACGGGAATTTCAGCATTACGGCGACGGATCGCGCTGGCCGTCCGCATGACTATCTCGCGAAGAAGGTGATCGTGTCGACTGGTTATTACGATCTGGCGAACCAGTTGAACATCCCGGGCGAGGACCTGCCGAAAGTGTCGCACTATTATGGCGAACCTCATCCCTATTACGACGCGGACATTCTGGTCATTGGGGGCAAGAACTCGGCAGCGATTGCGGCGCTCGATCTGTGGCGTCACGGGGCGCGCGTATCCCTTGTGCATCGAGAATCGCAGCTGCACCATCACGTCAAGTACTGGATCAAGCCTGACCTGGAGAACCGCATCAAAGCGGGAGAGATTGAAGCGTACTTCAACAGTTACGTGCAAGAAATTGGGATTGACCACGTTGTGGTCGTTACGCCCAGGGGACCCACTCGCCTGAAGAACGATTTCGTGCTGGCCCTCATCGGGTATCACCCCGACTACGATTTCCTGCGCAGCATGGGGATCGAATTGTCAGAGCAGCAGTGCCGGCCGGTCTGTGATCCGGTATCGTTGGAAAGCAACGTCCGTGGAATTTATGTTGCAGGCGTGATTGTGGCGGGCTCGCGCACCAATGAGATTTTCATCGAGAACGGGCGGTTTCATGGCAAGCAGATCGCCGAAGACCTAAGGAGGAAGCTGCACTGCTAGGGTCTGCTATGTAACTAGCTCAGTCCGCCCCCGCCGACTCGGTTTGTTCCATTCCGTCTTGCCGGCACTCCGTGTCAGGTTTTCACTCCCGCCACTACGCCGCTGACTATCCGAGGCCTCCACGAGTCAACGCGTTCTCCGGACGTTTGTTTGCTACGGACCTGCGCTCCGATTAACCTAGCATTCCCATGGAACCCGAATCGGAACACGGCGCGGCTACGATTTCGCTCGCCTCTTACGTGCGACTGATCGGCGCGAACCGCAATTTCCGGCGGTTGTGGCTGGCGCAGATCGTGAGCGAGATTGGCGACTGGTTCTACACGCTTTCGATCTACACGCTTTTACTGCAACTGACAGGACACGCCGCCTCCGTCGCTCTGGCCCTGGTGCTGCAAGTTCTTCCTCAAACACTCGTAGGGCCGACCGCGGGACTGGTGAACGATCGAGTGAAGCGCAAGTACGTGATGATCGCCGCCGACCTGGTGCGCTTCGTGATTGTGCTGGCCATGCTTCTGGTACGTTCGAGATCGGTGGTGTGGCTGGTTTATCCCCTGCTCGTCGCTGAGACGAGCATGGCCGCATTCTTCGAACCGGCGCGCAGTGCGGTGATTCCCAGCATCTCCGAGGCCGGTGAGGTTCTCGTGGCCAACACTCTCTCGTCGGCGACGTGGTCGGTCAATCTGCTGATTGGAGCGTCGCTGGGCGGCGTGGTCGCGGCATTCCTGGGACGCGATGCGGCATTTATCCTTAACGCGCTTTCGTTTCTTACCTCGGCTCTACTGATTAGCGGAATGCGGTTTGCAGAACCTCATGCGGACGCCGCTCCTCCGCTTCGGCCGCGCGATCTTGTCGATTTCTCGCCGGTGATGGAGGGTATCCGCTATATCCGCAGCCATCCGGTTCTCGTTCCCGCTGTGTTCGCCAAGGCGGGAGAACTGATGGTGGGACCAAGTTGGGTGATTTTTACAGTGATGGGGGCACGGGAATTCGCGGTCCATGGCAGAGGCATTAGTCCCGCAGGTGGAGCCATGCTCGGGATGAGTATCCTGCTGGGCGGACGTGGTATCGGCGCGCTGGTTGGTCCGTTGATCTCAGCGCGATGGGCGGGCCAAAACGATCACAGGTTGCGTCTTGGCATTCTGTTCGGATACGCCACGATTGCCCTGGGCTATGGGCTGATTGGAGTGAGTCGCAGTGTCTGGATGGCAGCCGCCTGTGCCATGTTGGCGCATGCAGGAGGCTCGACCGTGTGGGTTTTCTCGACTACTCTGCTTCAACTCAGAACAGAAGATCGTTTCCGAGGCCGTGTTTTCGCCGCAGACCTGGGGCTCGCCAGCTTTACGTTTGCCACTACCGCATATTTGTGCGGCCATTTTCTCGATCTGGGCATACCGGTCCGCACGATGGCGGTTGGCACCGGTTTCTTCATGCTAATTCCGGCAGCTCTGTTGGCTTGGGTTCTGCGCGCTCCTCGTTTCCGCCAGAATCAGATCGCGGCATGAGTTGCTGCTTTTCGGGTTTTCACTTAAACTCCCGTGCTAGGCGTGCTCTTCCCCCCCGGGCTGTGATCCCTGTTATGCAGTCTTTTGCGTTTGAAGTCGTTGTCCGCTGTCCTCTGGAACTCGTTTTTGAGATTTATATTGACATTGATCGCTGGCAGAACCGCAGCATTTTTGGTGAGATACGCTGGGTAAAGGGCAGTCCGTGGCAAGAAGGCAGCCGGCTGGCCATCGAGACTCGCGTGCCATTTCGCAGCATGGTCGACCAGGTGGTTCAGCACTTCACAGCAAATGAAAGCGTCAGTTATTTGAGTCACGTCCTGGGAATCACATCGGAAACGCGTGTAGTGTTTGTCAGGGTCTCTCCCGGCGAAACGTTGATTCGCGTGGGGATGCAGCTGGTGGGCAAGGTTTCGCGTGCTCTCGGCTTTGCCATCGAGCCTACGATCCTGAACACAACCAAGCGGTTCTTTGCGGATCTCGCCCGGGAATGTGAGGCTGCGGCGAAGGATGCGGGAGCCCAGGCATAGCTCGGGTACTAGACTGCGCTTAGCTTTTCAATTTTCGCGGCCATGATGAAATCGCTCTCGGTGAGGCCGTCGATCTTGTGGGTCCAGAGCGTGATTTCCACCTTTCCCCACTTAAGAAGAATGTCGGGATGATGGCCCTGATTTTCGGCGATCTCGCCTACGCTATTCACAAACTCCAGCGCTTGCTTGAAATCGGGGAAACGGAACTCGCGGTGGAGATGATGCTCGTTGGTGATCGTCCACTTCGGGACTTCGGCGTGGAACTTCTCCAATTCTTTTCCTCGCAAAGGCGGCACACCACCCTTACAAGGGACGCACTGCTTGTCAGCAAGTTCAGTCATAGAGTCCTCAAAAGCGCGGAAGACGAAGGCGGCAGTTCTGGCTCATCGTTCCCATCTTAACAGCGGTGATTGCAGCGGGAATTCAGGGGCTTCCGTGTGTACAATAAGTTACTCCCAGCCGGCTCGCGATTCGATTCATCGGAAAGGAAACGATAGTGGTCGTTCTGGTCATTGGCGGCGCTGGATACATCGGGAGTCATACCGCACGGGCGTTGAAGAGTGCAGGCCACGAAGTCATTATTTTTGACAATCTCAGCACAGGCTATGAATTCTTGGCTGCCGGGTTCGAACTTGTCAAGGGGGATGTCCTTGATAAGAGTGCTCTCACCATGGCTCTCTCGCGCTGCGATGCGATCATGCACTTCGCGGCCCATGCGTACGTGGGGGAATCTGTTACGAATCCGAGGAAGTATTTTCGCAACAACGTTGGGGGAGGTTTGGCGCTGCTGAATGCAGCGGTTGATGCCGGGATCAACAAGATCATCTTTTCCTCGACGTGTGCCGTTTACGGGGTCCCTGCCAAGGTTCCGATTGAGGAAAACATTCCGCGCCAGCCAGTGAATCCCTACGGCGTCTCGAAATTGTTCTTTGAGCAGGCGTTGGAGGCTTACGACCGCGCCTACGGTTTTCGTTACGCCAGTCTGCGATATTTCAATGCCGCGGGGGCGGACGAAAGTGGCGAGATCGGGGAACTGCACGAACCCGAGACTCACCTGATCCCCTTGGCGCTTCGCGCCGCAGCAGGCGTTGGACCTGCGCTTCAGGTTTTTGGGTCTGACTATCCGACGCCCGACGGGACATGCATCCGCGACTACATACACGTGAATGACCTGGCCAGTGCACATCTACGGGCACTCGAGCATCTGGCGGCGGGGAAGGAAAGCGTCGCGGTCAACGTCGGAACGGGAGCGGGCGCCTCGGTCCGAGAGGTAATCTCCGCAGTCGAAAAGGTTACCGGTAAGAGCGTGCCACACACAGTGGTGCCGCGACGTCCCGGGGATCCGCCGGCCCTGGTGGCCAATCCAGCCAAGGCGCAATCAGTTCTGAACTGGAAGGCCACGCGTGGCCTGAACGAGATCGTGAGCACAGCATGGAGTTGGGAAGAGCATCGACGGGGCGCGAGCGTTCGGTGAAATACTGTGATCGTCTCCGCTCTCTGTCGTGAGATTTTTTAATCGAGAGGAGAAATCGTACGTACCCATGGCGAATGATCTGACTGGGAAAAGAGTAGCGTTTCTGGGCGCCGGCAAGATGGGCGGAATCATCCTGCAGGCGCTGCTGAACAATGGCCTGCTCTCGGCGAAATCAACGTGTGCCACCGTAGCCCATGAGGAGCGTGCTAAGGCATTGTCAGCGAAGTTGAAAGTGAAAGTCGGAACCAACAACGGGGAGGCCGCCAAGGGTGCCGACATCATTGTGATTGGTGTGAAGCCTCAGGTGGTCGAAGACGTCATCCGCGAAATCAGTGATCACGTTACTCCGAAGCAGGTGATCGTGTCGGTTGCGGCTTCCGTGCCTACGGCGATGATCGAGAAGAACCTTCCTCCGAACGTTCCAGTCATCCGGGCCATGCCGAACACTCCCTGCCTACTGGGCGCAGGCATGACCGCGGTTTGCAAAGGCAAGCATGCGACCGCCGACCATGTGGCGCTGACCTGCCACATGTTCGACGTCGTCGGACGCACTGTGGTGGTCGACGAGAAGCATATGGATGCAGTGACTGCGCTTTCGGCAAGCGGCCCGGCGTACATCTACATTATTCTCGAATCGCTCGCGGAGGCCGGCGTGAAGGTTGGTTTGCCGCGAGACATCGCGACCCTGCTGGCAGCGCAGACGACTCTCGGCGCGGCTAAAGTTGTTCTTGAGACCGGCGATCATCCGGCCCTCCTTAAAGACGCAGTCACGACGCCTGCTGGCTGTACCATCGACGCGATCATGGAACTCGAGGAAGGCAAACTCCGTGTCACCTTGATCAAAGCGGTGGTCAAGGCTGCCCAGCGCGCAAAGGAACTCGCGTACGGATAGATCCACTGGAGTTTTCGATTGATTTAGTCAGCGACGGGAGCATAGGCGGGTGGAGGATCCAACTCCTGACCGCTCCTGAGACAACTGGAAGGCTTCCCACCGTTTACGAACGTTACTTTCCCTGACTCATCCGCGCAGAAAGTCTTTCCCGTTGACTTAGAATCAATCGGAATTGCGGCAAGACGATATTTCGAGGACGGAGTTCCGCCACATCCGTTGAGAGTGAACCGGTAGCCATTCCACTGCTCGCTTCCTTGCCCCGGATCAAAGGAGGTGGTGCCTTCCTCACCCGTGGCTTCTGTTTTCTGCGGCGGCACCAGATTGGACAAAGCGCAGGCATACCCGATCTCAGGATGAGCAGCGGAGTAAGCCTTCTGGCCGTTGACAATCATGCGCATTTGGGCCATCTGCTCATTGGCTTCGTCTTGCTGCTTCCGCAATCCTTTGAGGTAGTCCGGATCGGTCAGGGGTATCTGACCGGCAACTGTGATTTCTGTCAGCCGCCAAACGTCCTTCTCCTGCTTCAAGGTGAAGATCAGGCGGGAAACACCGGCAAGTTTTCCTCTTGCCCGTCTTTATAGCCATGAACGGAGAGTTCGATCTCGTCCTGGTCTCCCATGAGGCTGTCGTGCTCGACGGCGACTTCAACCTTTTCGTGGTCCGGTTGCTCGGTGACGAGGAGGTTTGGGCCGGTGTCGAATGTTTCGACGGTTCGTCCCTGTGCGGCCATTGAACGGCCGATTGCCGCAACGCGAAGCACGATGGATGATTCCGGTGATTCGTCCTTGCGGATCAAGGCTTTCCGTGTGATGTCGGGCAGGTGTTTGGCTAAGTCGTTTTCCCCCTTACCCAGGAACATCTCTATCAGAGCCTGACGGCCGGATTGCGGTGGTGGCGTTTGCAGATTTTGCGCAGTTAAAAAAAGAGGTGCCAGCCAGAAGTGTCAGGGCGCATAGAACTTGTCGCACGCTTCCTCCGATCGCGACATCCTGCCGCAGCTATCTTACAGTCCTAAGACTCCGCGGAGGGTATTCTGGTTCCTTACGGGGCCATGGGCCCGGGTTTCGGCGCCGTTGAAATTCTGTGTTTAAATCTCCATACCCATGAAACTGCTGATCGTGATCCATCACCGTTTCGAGTTATGGAGAGCGCCGGGATGGTTTGGAAAGCGGTTGGCTGAGCACTTTCCGGAACTCGAAGTCGTCCAGCGCGACTCGTACGAAGGCGTCGATGAGCATCTGTGTGATGCCGAGATCATCTTCACGATTTCCCTCCGACCGGAGCAGTTTGCCGCGACGCGCAACCTGCGGTGGATTCATGCTCCGACTGCGGCGGTACATCAGTTTCTGTTTCCGGAGCTAATCAATAGCGATGTCATCCTGACGAATTCTACCGAAGTCCATGGGCCTATCGTCGCGGAGCATGTCATCGCGTTGATCTTCGCTTTGGCAAAGAAGATTCCCCAGGCGACCGTCCTGCAACAAAAGCATGTCTGGGGCAAGGAGACCATGTGGAGAGAAGGATATTGCCCTCGCGAAATCGCGGGGTCAACGCTTGGACTGATCGGTCTGGGCAGCATCGGGCGCAGAGTCGCCCTGATGGCGTCGGCGCTGGGCATGCGCGTCATCGCAGTGCGCGAACATATAAATAAAGGTGCGCCGGAAGGAGTGGAAACGGTTTTTTCGCCGTCGGAACTTGGCAAGCTTCTTGCACAGTCAGACTTCGTGGTCATGGCGGCGCCACTCGTATCCGCGACGCAGGGTCTTTTAGATACCGAGCGGATCGCACGGATGAAGCC
>DATEHP010000405.1:0-3538 GCA_035279505.1 Candidatus Sulfotelmatobacter sp.
GCCTGCTGCAGGAACGCGACCGCTTTCGCGCTGCGACCGCCCATTTTGCAATGGACAACGATCTCGCGGCTGGAGTCGAGTTCGTTCACACGTTTCGGCAGATCGTTCAGCGGAATCAGGTATCCGCCAATGTTGCAAATCTGATATTCGTGCGGCTCGCGGACATCGAGCACGAAAAGATCGTCTTTCGCATCGAGGCGCCGCTTCAGTTCTTCGACTTGAATCTCGGGGACTCCGCTGCCCACAGGCTTTTCCTCTCCACGAATGCCGCAAAACTCGTTGTAGTCTATCAGCTTGGTGACCGTGGGATGTGTGCCGCACGCCGGGCAGTCGGGATTCTTGCGCAGTTTCAGTTCGCGAAACTTCATGCCCAGCGCATCGACCAACAGAAGGCGCCCGATCAGCGGTTCGCCCACTCCGAGAATCAACTTGATGACTTCGGTGGCCTGCATTACGCCGACTAATCCAGGAAGAATTCCCAGCACTCCGCCTTCGGCGCATGAGGGGACCAGCCCAGGCGGTGGCGGCTCGGGATACAGGCAGCGGTAGCATGGACCATCCTCGGTGGCGAATACGCTCGCCTGTCCCTCGAAGCGGAAAATCGATCCGTAGACATTCGGCTTGCCCGTCAGCACGCAGGCATCGTTGACCAAATACCGTGTCGGAAAGTTGTCAGTGCCGTCGGCGATGATATCGAACTCGCGAAACAGTTCGAGCGCATTGGCACTGCTCAGCCTGGTGTCGAAGGTGCGCAGATTGAGGAACGGGTTGATGCCCTTCAGCTTGTCAGCCGCGGAGTCGAGCTTCTTGCGTCCTACGTCGGCGGTCGAGTGAATGATCTGCCGCTGCAGGTTGGTGTAATCCACCACATCGAAGTCGACGAGACCGAGGGTGCCGACACCGGCAGCCGCGAGGTAGAGAGCAAGGGGCGATCCCAACCCTCCGGTGCCGATGCACAGCACACGCGCGGCTTTCAGCTTCTGCTGGCCTTCCATGCCGACCTCGGGCATGATCAGGTGTCTCGAATAGCGCAGGATCTCGTCTTTGTTGAGAGTGATTGGAATCTCGGTAGTGGTGGCCATCGTCTCCTCGTTCCGCCTTCCTTCGTGTGCCTTTGCGCCCTTGGTGGTTCAAGATTTTGAATTCTCAGCCGGGGAATAGTCGCAGCGGACTACCAACAGGAAGGGCAACACATACAACAGCGAGTTGTATCGGCAGGCGTCATGCAAAATTCCCGAAATCCCCAGTCAGGCGACGCCCCCAGCAATCGAAGGCACGATGGAGATGTTATCACCGTCTTTCAGCGCGGTTGCTTCTTTCTGCAGATATCGGATGTCTTCGTCGTTGAGGTAAAGATTGACGAAGGCTCGTAGCTTTCCCTCATCGGTATAGAGGTGCTTGCGGAGCTCGGGATGCTGCGCTACCAGCGCGTTCATGGCCTCGCCGACGGTCGCTCCCGCCACGTCCACTGAAGCCTGTTTCCCGACATACTGCCGCAAAGGCGTAGGAATGTGAATCTTGCTCATAGGTTAATTTTAAAGCAATAACTTGCGGTACTCGTACAGTGGCATGCCAAAAAAGTCTGCCACACGTCCAGATGCAGAATACCCGTTTTTCTCATAGAACCGGACAGCCCGCATCAGAGGTGCCGTAGTGTCCAGAGTTATGCAGCCGCACCCGTTCTTCTTCAGTTCGACTTCTGCTGTCTGTAGCAGTGCCAGCGCAACTCCTGTTCCCAGCCAATCCGGCAATACAGCCATGCCGCGCAGGTGCCCCTCCAATCTGTTCACCGTGCAGCCAATGGTCCCGACAATTTCCCCATCGGAGATGGCAACGAACAAGCCCATTTCCCGCAAGCGCCGCCGGACGCCATCCGAATTCAGCACTGTGTCCGCGTAGGCCTCAACGGTGTATTCATCGCGATGCTGGGCAAAGGCCGCACTTAAACAACCCGCGATCGCCTCCGCATCTGTGATCTGCGCCCTGCGGATTTGAACCGGGTCTTGCCGGACACTTCTCTTTGCCATCGGGCCAGCGTTCTCACCTCTTACGTCACACATAACAGATGCGGGCGCGGTGCGACAAGATTCACCGCCAGCGAAGCTGCCAGTCGATCCGAGCGAGAACCCCGCTCCTCATAAGGCACTTATCCAAGGGAGAGTCCCACCCTAAGATCTCTCAGGGAGAAACTTCCATGACAATCTTTGATCCAGCCAGAGCCAGAGTCATCGACGCGGGCGGCCCCGGCGGCGGAATTTTGCGCCTGATCGGCCTCGGAATCGTGGCATTCGTTTTGGTGATCTTGCTGCTCAGTTCTGTCACGCGCGTCGGTACCGGACACGTGGGAGTGTTGACTCTGTTTGGCCGAGTCACGGGCGAGACACTCGGCGAAGGCATTCACCTGATCAACCCGCTCAAGACGAACAACGAGATGTCGATCCAGACACAAACGATCAAGGAATCTGCCAGCGTGCCTTCAAGCGAAGGCCTGATGATGGCGCTCGACACCTCGCTGATTTACCATCTGAATCCCGACCGGGCTGCCGAAGTGTTCCAGAAAATCGGCGCGGACTACGAGAATGTAGTGGTTGAACCGACATTGCGCTCTGCCATCCGTGAATCCACCGCGTCGCACACGGCCAATGCGCTGTACACGGGCGAGCGCGAGATGGTGGCGAAGCAGATCTTCGATCAAGTGAACGTGCAACTCGTCAAACGCGGTCTGAGTGTAGAGAACGTTCTGTTGCGGGATATTCAGTTGCCTGCCACGTTGAAGGCCGCCATCGAATCCAAGCAGCAAGCTGAGCAGGAATCGCTGGCGATGAACTTCCGCCTGCAGAAGGAAACCCAGGAGGCCCAGCGTAAGCGCATCGAAGCCGCCGGCGTGCGCGACTTCCAGCAGATTGTCGCGCAAGGCATCACGCCCTCTCTGCTGGAATGGAAAGGCATCGAGGCGACGGAAAATCTGGCCAAGAGTGCAAACTCCAAGGTGGTTGTAATCGGTAATAACAAAAACGGCTTGCCGCTGATTCTGGGACAGTAGCGCAGCGCGGGTTTAGATTCATGTGGGGACAGCCGCCTTCGGCTGTCCGTCGCCCGAAAGGGCGGCTCTTGGTCCTGCTACCATGATGCGGTGCCTTCCCTGCTCGACATCCGCCATCTCAACATTGAATTCCCCGTGCAAGGAGTGGCCGCCGTCTCCGCAAATTCTGCTCTTCGGGCCGTTCGCGATCTGAGCTTTTCCATCGCGCCCGGCGAGGTTCTCGGTCTTGTCGGCGAGTCTGGCTCCGGAAAATCGGTGACGTCGCTGGCGATCATGCGTCTACTGCCGCCCCAAGCTGGCATTTCGGGCGAAATCGTCTTCAGCTCAAACGGAACTGGCCCGCGCGATCTACCACGCCTCGACGATGAATCGATGCGCCAATTGAGGGGATCGCGCATCGCCATGATCTTTCAGGAGCCGATGACCGCGCTCAATCCCGTAATGCGGGTGGGCGATCAAATTGCAGAAGCGGTCGCGGCACACAATGCCGTTTCT
>DATEHP010000406.1:0-7624 GCA_035279505.1 Candidatus Sulfotelmatobacter sp.
ATCTGTGCCTTGCGCCAGTAACGACTGCGCGCATCCAACGCTGATCGCGAGTGCCAGTGGAACAACCAGATATTTTGCGAAGTTCATAGTGGGACTCCTAAACCTGGGAAGGCTTTCAATCACCAGCTCTTTTAAACCAAAGAGCAAGTGAAAGCAAGAAATAAATAAATTATCGAAAGTATTCGATAGCCTTCGCAATCTCACCTAAAGCTGAGGGCGGGTGGAGGCTTCGGATGTGCCCCAGGCGGATCCCCCTGTTTCGGTGGGGAATCGCGCCGAAGCCCCCTTCATGCAAGCAGCGCAACAAGACCCGTAACTGATCCGAAATCACATCCAAGCATCGGTTTGGTCCGATTTCGGGGAAAGCATTGGAAGTATCCCAGTCGTCGCTGCTCCCCCGTCGCTTCGCTCGAGCATTTCCCAACGACTCGGCCTGCAACAGAAACACCGACTCACGGATTCGACGTCAGAAAACAGCAACAAACAGAAAGCAATGGTACAGTAAACGAAAGCAAACGGAGAAGTCGAATGGATTCAGCGGGATCGACCGTGGCGGGAGCTCGACTTCACCGTCAACCGTTGCACCGACATCTCCGTGACCAAGAGTGCCGTGAGATTGGCGCTGCATCTCAGTCCCGTTAACGTTTGAATTGCTGTGACCATTTCGCATCAAGAAGGAAATCACCGCCATGCGTCGCAGAGACCTCCTGAAAAGCGCCGCAGTCCTGCCTGCTCTGACTTGCCTCAACCTACCAGCCCTCGCCACCGCGGACGGTCCAATCTGTTTCCCGCAGCCGCCAAGAGACCGTCTGAACCAGGGGCCCTTCGATATCGAGCAAGACCAGGGTTGGCAAACCGTCTTGTTCACCACCCCGTCCGAAAAACCTTTGCGAAATCCAGGGTTCGGTCTTGTGGGATACAGCTGGGAAGAGAGTGGACCATCTCTTGCGGTGCGCGCCGGCCGAGAAACCCTCGAACATCACGTGGAAAGAATATCCAGCCTACCCTTCGTCGACGTTCTTTATATTCGTTGCGATTGGCGCAACGTACAATCTCACCCCGGACGGCTCGATCTCGATCCGGTTTGGGCCCTGACGATGGACGCGGCCAAGCGCAAGGGACTTCGCGTCGCGTTTCGAATTCAGTTATCGAACACTTCATTTCAACCGGAACAAGTGGCCCTTCCGCCATTTCTCCGCGAGCGCATTCCACTGGTGAAAATCGGGCGTATTTCAGACAAGGGCGACGGCGAATATCGGGAGCCGCGCTACGACCATCCCGAATTTCAGAAAGCATTCGCAGAGTTGAACGATCTACTGGCGGCAGAGTTTGAGGGTAATCCGCTGATCGAATGGATGGATCTGATGCAATACGGGTTCTGGGGCGAAGGACACACCAGCAACTTTCCGAATCCTTTCCCGGAGTATGTCACAGCGGAGCGAACTTTTGTGAACATGACGGCGCGTCAACTCGACACATGGAAGAAAACGCCTCTCGCCGTCAATACGCAGCCGGATATCAGCAAGGTCGGCAACCGCACCGTGATTGACATGGCCGTGCGGGCAGGCGCATGGATGCGATCGGACAGCATTATCGTCGAGGAGCCGATTCAGATCGAAGAACTAGCCAACCGCCCGCCCTGGACGGCGGCCATCCTCGAGGATGGTTATTTCCGCCAGTACGACACCCAGACACTCAAACTGGACGCGGCTGGAATTAATATGATGGAAAACTATATGCTGCACGTTCTGGATTTGCGGGCGAATTACTGGTCCCTGTGGACCGAAGCGGACAATCTGGCGCGTTACAACGAGATGTACCCTCGCGGATTCGAACGTCTCCGCACCCGTTTGGGATACCGTCTGCGGCCTTCCTGGGTCTGGCAACGAAAGAGATATGACACTTTCGAAGTGATCGTATGCGTCAGCAACCATGGAGTGGCCGGGGTTCCCGGAGTGCTGTGGTTGCACTTGGAGAGTCCCGACGGGACCATCAGTTTGAGAGGAGCACTCGACCCAGGACATCCTTGGGGCGGCGGCCTCCGGCAAGCGTCCTTCCTGCTTCCTAAAGGTTACAGCGGCAAGGTCAATCTCTCTGCCCAGCTTGAATATCGCGGTGGTGTGAAAAAGCCGATCGCCTGGGCGTGTGAACAGCCGGTCAATCCGGATGGCTCAATCACCGTCGAGCTCAAAGGAGAGAACGATCGCGGCTGGCGAAAAGGGGTTTGATGGCTCTCGCGCAGGAATCGATTTCGCCGCAGACTTCCGTTAGCACGCCGCGGCCTCGTTCGCCATCCGAGCGATCGCGAAGCAGAGTTCGACCGACGGAAAAACTTCGGCGATCGACGGCTTTGGAATGCCACCGCCTAGAGCTTCAAGAAACGTTGCGGCTTCGTCATAGCAACCATTCACGATGTCTTCGGGTGTCTCGGCGGGTACATTTTCCGCTTCGACAAGTCGGCCGTCCCGGAAGCAGCGCCACCCCAGTTGCCGGCCGAAGGGGCAAGTGACCGACGCGCGAAACCCTTCACCGAACAGGTCATAGGTTTCTTCCACCATTCCCGCTGTAGGCAGCACGTCGACACGTCCAGAAATTCCGTTCTCGAATTGCAACTCCAGGGCATACCATGCTGTTGCTGATGGCGCCGTCAAAGTGCGAAGGTCAAATGCGACGACCTGTCCCGCGATGTGGCGCAAAGTATCGACCGCGTGGACCGCTGTAGCCCAGAGGAACTCGGGCTCCTTGCGGGAGTGCCGGGTGAGAGTGCAGTGTACGTAGCGAAGACGGCCGGCGTTGCTGGTCCACTCGATCGCTCGTTTGAGTAGCGGCATGAACCGTCGGTTCACGGAAACCATGTTCGGAGTCTTCGTTGCGGCAGCCGAGTCACGGAGCGCCTGCGCTTCGGCCAGCGATGCGCCAAGAGGCTTTTCCACCACGCAGGGAATACCCAGGTTCAGCAGTTTGATTCCGAGGTTGGAAATACCCTCCGGCGGAACCACGGCGATGCAGCCGTCGAGTTTTTCCTGCGTCAACATATCGTCGACGTCTCGATAAGCCATCAGAAAACCATACTTTCTGACGAATTCGAGTGCACGGTCGACCTGCAGATCGCAAACGGCAGCCAGTAAGATTTCGTCGGGATGCGCAGCCTTGTACCTGGCGAGCGGAATGGCATGCCCGGTCTCTGAATGTGCCCCGCAACCGATCAATCCGAGCCGAATCATGGTTTAAAAATTACCGCAATAGGCAGTCCATCGTTGTCAAGCATCGGTTTCTCGACGCTTGTGGTTCCGCGCACGAACCAGAGAGCGCCTCCTACCGCAACCGTGAGCCCCGCAAACCAAACAACCGTGATCCGCTGATTGGGCGGCACGATGAAGAGCAACACCAGACTCAACATTCCAATGAAAGAAATCGTGCGGCTCAGAAAACGGAACACAGGGGCAGTGAAGTCGGCGGAATCCTTCAACTCCCTGGCCACCTCGACGGGCGTATTCAGATTCTTGAAAAGCAGCGCCCGCCCGGGTGTATCTCCCCGATCGAACAGCATGGTCAGGAAAAAAACTCCAAAGGAAGCCGGGACAATGATCGCGATCTGCTCGATGAGCGACCAGTGATATACGAAGGCACCGAGCATGCCCAGAATCAGTCCAGTTGCGAATGAGGCTAGACCAGACCATGGAGGGGTCCGCCGCACCAACAGCCCCAGCAGAGCAGGAGGCCCGTATGCCAGCGACATCAATGTGTTAAATGTCAGCATGAGTTGGAAGACGCTCTGCCCGCTCGCAGCCATGATAACGGCGATCGCAGTCGTTGCTCCCCCGATCAGCAACGTGGTGACCCAACCCACGACAAGGAGTTCATGCTCTCCTGCATTCTTGCGGAACAGCGTCTGATAAACATCCTTGGTCAGAATCGCTGATTTCACGTTGAACTGGGCCGAAAGATTAGCCATAGTGGCGCTGAACATGGCCGCTAACATGACTCCGATCAGCCCATGCGGCAGCAACGTCAGACTGGCAACTGCGTAAGCGGCTTCGCTGGCGTTAGGCAGACCCATTCGGGGCAGTTCCGGATAAACGACGCGCATCGCCATGGGAGGAATGAACCACAAGAAGGCTCCGACGAAAAACAGTCCGCAACACAACAATGCAATTTTGCGCGCCGAATGCTCGTCGTCCACGCTGAAGTAGCGCTGTGCCATGGCGCTGGTGTTGTAGCCGAACGCGACCATGATCGTCCATGAGGCGATGTAGAGCCAGCCAAACTCTCCCGAAACGTGAAGCGTTTTCATTTCTGGCGGCAGTGAATGCACCAGACCGCTCACTCCACCCACGTGGGCGAGAGACATGATGACCAGAACCATGCAAAACGGCATGAGGATGGAGGCTTGAAGAAAATCGGTGACGACCACGGCCCACAAGCCGCCCAGCATGCAGTAGAAAACAATGAGGGCGCCTGCCCCGAGAATCGTCCAGGTCACGGGAAAGCCGCAGGCAGAAGATACGAAAAGGCTAAGGCCAAACAAAGTGCTGGCGCTGGTAAACAACTGGAACACGATCGTGGTCCAGGAAAACACTTGATGAGTAGCCGGATTGAAGCGGCCCGAGAGATACTCCATCACTGTGGTAATGCGGCTGCGCCGCCACCGCTTGGCAAAAATGAAATAGCCGAGCAGGAAACTCAGGGCGTTTCCCATGTAGAGCCCAATGGCTGCGACTCCGGAGCGATAGGCGACGCCTGCTGCCCCGGTGAAGGTCCACGCACTAAAGCCCGCCATGAAACAACTCAGGCCGGCAACCAGCCAGGGAATGCGGTTTCCGCCACGAAAGTATTCGGCCGCGCCCCGATTGAAACGTAAAACGTAGAAGCCCACCCGCACCATGAGAAGCGCGTAGAGGGCGATGACCACATAGTCCACAGAGTTTGCGCTCGCCATAGGAAGTCAGGCTTCCTTATACTTTGTTTTTGATCGAAATAGAAGCCGAGAAACAACAAAAGCAAAGAAATAGTCGATATTCGAATGCTATACTCAGACCCGCCATGCGCCGCCCTTCCCTTCTGATTAGTGCCGGAGAGGAGCTGTTTGCGTCATTTTTCTCGCCGCAAGAGATAGGGCGATTGGGCCGTCTATTCCGATGGGAACGGCAAGGAACCACCAAATTCGATGCGAATTTCAGGCAGTGCTTAAGCACAATGCAGGCGCTGGTGACCACTTGGGACAGCCCTCATCTCGGCGACGACTTGCCAGTCCTGGCTCCGCAACTGCGCATCATTGCACACTGCGGAGGAGAGGTGAAATCACGCTTCTCGCGATCCCTGTTCAAACGGCTGACCATCACCAACGCTCCCGCTCCGATGGCGCGCTCCACTGCTGAACTAGGTTCTGCTCTGCTGCTGTATTGCGCACGCAATGTAGACTTCTATCGTTCCGAACTGCGAAAGCGGTCGAACAGGATCTACGACGAGGTTCACCTCCATGGTAGTTCCGAATCACTGATCGGGCAGACTGTAGCGATGATCGGGTTTGGCCGGATCGGTCGCGCGCTGGTGGACTTGCTGCGAGGCTTCGACATCCAGTGGTTGGTTCATGACCCGTACGTCCCGCGCTCTCTATCGGGACAGTATCCCGTGCGGTTCGTCGGGTTACAGAAGTTGCTATCCCAGGCTCACTTGCTAGTCCTAACAGCGGCGTTAACCGAACAAACCCGGGGTCTGCTGGACCGGCAAAATCTGGCACGCCTGCCGGACGGCGCATGCGTGATCAATATCGCCCGCGGCGGCCTGATCAATCTGGATGCTCTCAGGCAAACGGTGCAGCGGGGGCGGTTGCGCTGTGCTCTCGACGTGACCGATCCCCGCGAGCCACTTCTGGTTGGAGATCCGTTGAGGACCATGCGCGGATCAATTGTCACCCCCCATATAGCCGGGAGCGGAAGGCAGGTCAGGGAAGGCATCGCGCGAGTGGTGTTGGATGACCTGGAAAGATTTTTCAGCGGCAAGAGAGTTGAAAATCAGGTAACAACTTCCATGCTGGACCGGATGACGTGAGCATGAAAGTTTCGTTCTCAACGCTGGCCTGTCCAGACTGGACCATGCCACAAATCATCGCGACAGCCGCAGGCGAAGGCTATGAAGGAATTGAGTTGCGTTTTGTGCAAGGCGAAGACTCATTGTGGAAGTTGCCGGTATTTTCAGGAAAGGACCTGGCATCCACCAAACGGGCATTAGCGGATCGCGCTTTGAAGATCTCGTGCCTGGACACAAGTTGCCGATTTCATTCGCCCGATGCAACCGAACGCGGACGTTGGATCAGCGAAGGACAAAGGATGGCGGATCTGGCCGCAGAATTGGGTGCGCCGGGCCTGCGAGTATTCGGCGACACGATCCAGCCTGGGGCGGACCGCTCCTCCACGCAATGCTGGATTGCGGAGTCCATTCGGGAATTAGCGGAGAGCACCGCAGCGAAAGGAGTGGAGGTTTGGATCGAGAATCATGGTGACTTTGCTGGCGCGGCTGAGACCGCGGCGATCCTTCGGCAAGCGGCCTCTCCAAACACCGGAGTGGTTTGGGACCCGGCAAACAGTTTCGCAGCAACCGACGAGCAGCCCGCAGAGGGCGCTGCGCAATTGAGAGTAGCGATTCGCCATGTTCACATCAAGGATTTGTGGCGCGATCGAGACGGTTGGAAATATGTCCTGATTGGCGAGGGCGCATTCCCCTTGCTTGCGTTGAACGCAGTTCTGCAGGATCTCCAATACGACCGCTTCCTTTCTTTCGAGTGGGAAAAGAGGTGGCACCCGGAAATTGCAGATGCTGATATTGCCCTTCCGCATTTCGCGCGCTGGTTTCGGAAGAACTACGCATGACTGAAGCTGGCAGCGAGAAGCTGCGCAGGTTGCGTGCGGAAGATATTCCTGCTGCGGCCCAGTTATCAGCGCAGGCGGGTTGGAACCAGACGGAGGAAGACTGGCGGACGCTGCTGGAACTTAGTCCGGAAGGCTGCCTGGCAATCGAAGTGGATGGCCATCTCGCCGCGACCACGACTCTCCTTTGTTATGGGCGCAGGTTGGCGTGGATCGGGATGGTTCTGACCAAGGCGGAATATCAGCGACGCGGGTTTGCCAGAAAGCTGCTGGCGCACGCGTTAGAGAATGCAGATACGATGGGAATCGCAACCATAAAACTTGATGCCACCGATCAGGGCCAGCCGCTGTACGAGAGTCTCGGATTTCGAAGCGAACAGGAAATTGAACGCTGGTCACGGTCGGGTGGGACCGAACCACTATCAGCTGGGCGGACATCAGTGGAGGAACCGTGGCGCGACTTGGATTCGCTGGTGTTCGGAACGGACCGTTCACAACTTCTCGAAAGACTGACGCGGCTCAACCCTCCGGTATCAATTTCGCGGTCGTACTTGTTTACCAGGCCCGGGCGCGTGACTGCATACCTGGGGCCGTGCGTCAGCGAAGATCCGAGAGGCGCTCGGCACTTGATCGAGGAGTCCGTGCTGAATGCCCGGTGTGCCTGGTCATGGGACCTGTTCCCGCGGAATCAACACGCGGTGGCGCTGGCTCGCGATCTGGGATTTTCTCCAAAACGGCATCTCGTGCGCATGGCTCGT
>DATEHP010000407.1:0-8545 GCA_035279505.1 Candidatus Sulfotelmatobacter sp.
GGCCTTGACCAGCACCGGAACCTCGAGTTTCACCTTCTCCCCGATACGTTTAAAGGCCTCAGGGAAGACAATCATGTCGATGGAACCGGACATATCTTCGAGGTTGGCCTGCGCGTAGAAGTCGCCTTTCTTTGACTTCAATACGCGCACGTTGCTGATGATTCCGGCCGTGACGATGGTCTCGTCCTTTCCAGTGGACTTCGTCATTGCGGCGATCTCTTCCACGCTCAGCGCCTGCAGATCCTGCAGCTTGTCCTTATATTTTTCCAGCGGATGCCCGGTGATGAAAAATCCGAGGATTTCTTTCTCTGCGGTGAGCCGGGTGTGCTCGTCCCAGTCGGGAATGTTGGGCAGCCGATCGTTGGAAGTCTCGAGCTCCTCTTGCTGAAACACTCCAAATAGGCCGTGCTGGCCGGATTCGGCGTCGCGTTGGGCTTTCTGTGCCTGCTCCATGGCTTTGTCGAGAACGGCCATAAGTTGGGCCCGTCGGCCGAGCGAGTCCATGGCTCCGCTCTTGATCAACGATTCCAGCACACGCTTGTTGAGCAGCCGAAGGTCAACGTTCTCGCAGAACTCGAAGATCGATTTGAAGCGGCCAAGAGTTCTTCGCGCGGCGACAATCGATTCAATGGCATTTCCCCCGACATTCTTTACCGCAGCCAATCCGAAGCGGATGTTTTCGCCGTGCGGGGTGAAGTTCGCGTCAGAGACGTTGATGTCCGGCGCCTCGACTGAAATGCCCATCTCGCGGCACTCATTGATGTACTTGACCACGTCGTCGGTCGATCCTGTAACCGACGTCAGCAACGCCGCCATGAACTCAACGGGATAGTGCGTCTTCAGATAGGCCGTGTGATAGGCGAGCAGCGCGTAAGCGGCAGAGTGCGATTTGTTGAAGCCGTATCCGGCAAACTGTGCCATCAGATCGAAGATTTTCTCGATCTTCCGGGGCGGATACTTGCGCTGCGCTGCGCCTTCGACGAAGCGCTCACGCTGCTGCGCCATCTCTTCGGCTTTCTTCTTGCCCATGGCGCGGCGGAGAAGGTCGGCTTCTCCCAGCGAATATCCAGCGAGTCGGTTCGCGATCTGCATCACCTGCTCCTGATACACGATCACGCCCAGCGTCTCTTGCAGAATCTCCTGCAACTCCGGCAGTTCGTACTCGACCTTCTTGCGGCCATGCTTGCGGTCGACAAAATCGTCGATCATTCCGCCCTGGATGGGGCCGGGGCGGTAGAGGGCGTTGAGCGCCGTTAGATCCTCGATCGAATTCGGTTGATATTTTCGCAGCACGTCGCGCATGCCGTGCGATTCAAACTGAAAGACGCCCGAGGTCAGGCCGCTATGGAAGACCTTCTCGTACGTCTCGTGATCTTCGAGCGGAATATCGTCGAGGGTCAGAGGAATCGGCGCGGGCCAGTCTTCCTCGTTGCTCAAAACGGGCATACCTGCGTCTTTGCCATGCGTCTGCGCGATCAATTTCAGGGCATCTGTGAGAATCGTGAGCGTCGTCAGGCCAAGAAAGTCCATCTTCAGCAAGCCCATCTTTTCGATGGCGACCATGTCGAAGGCGGTCACGATTTCGTCGTTCTTGGTGCGATGCAGGGGGACCAGGTCGGTGAGCGGGCGCGGAGAAATTACGACTCCCGCGGCATGTACTCCGGAATTGCGCACCAGGCCTTCCAGTTTTCTTGCGGTCTCAAATAGCTCGCGAATCTGGCCGTCCTTTTCAATCGCCTCGCGCAACTGCGGCGAGTCCTCAATCGCCTGCTCCAGCGTGATGTTCAGCTGGGTGGGCACCATCTTGGCGATGCGGTCCACGTCGGCATAGGGGATGTCCATGGCGCGGCCAACGTCTTTGATGGCGGCCTTTGCGGCCATAGTGCCGAAGGTGATGATCTGCGCAACGTTTTCGCGCCCGTATTTCTGGGTGACATAGTCAATGACCTCGCCGCGGCGGTTCATGCAGAAGTCGATGTCGATATCGGGCATCGACACGCGCTCAGGATTCAGGAAGCGCTCAAACAGCAACTCGTGCTGCAGCGGGTCGATATCGGTAATGCCGAGGGCGTAGGAAACCAGCGACCCGGCTGCCGATCCGCGACCAGGACCGACTGGAATGCCGCGTTCTTTGGCGTAGCGGATGAAATCCCAGACGATCAGGAAGTATCCGGGAAACTTCATCTGCTGGATGATTGTGAGTTCGCGCTCCAGGCGCTGCTCGTAGTCGGTAATCGAGTGCTTGAGCTTGCTCTTCTCGTGAAGCGGGCGCAGCATGTCAAGGCGGCGGGCGAAGCCTTCGCGCGTGACGTGTACGAAATAGCTGTCGATCGTATAGCCCGCCGGAACTTCAAATTGCGGGAAGGGATTCGCGACTTTTTCGAGGCGCAAGCTGCAACGCTCGGCGATGTCGAGAGTCCTGGTGAGGACGTCGGGCGAGTCCTTGAAGACGCGGTACATCTCGTCCGCATTCTTGACAAAAAACTGCGAGCCCTCGAACTTCATCCGTGCCGTGTCTCGGATTGACTTGCCGGTCTGAATACAGACCATCACGTCTTGCGCGTGGGCGTCGTCTTCGCACAGATAGTGGCTGTCGTTGGTCGCCACCAAGGGCAAGCCAAGGTCTTGTTCGAGCTTGAACAGGCCGGGATGGATGCGGTGCTCCATCTCCAGGCCCTGGTCCTGAATCTCGAGAAAGAAATTGCTTTTGCCGAAAATGTCGGCGAAGGTTCCGGCGGCGACACGCGCCGCGTCGTAGTTGTTCTCCATCAGACGCTCGGCCACTTCGCCCTTCAGGCATCCGGAGAGGCCGATCAGCCCCCGCGAATGCTCCGCCAGAAACCTTTTGCTCACGCGCGGCTTGTAGTAAAACCCGTGCAGCGAAGCCTCGGACGTGATCTTGACCAGGTTTCGGTATCCCTCTTCGTTTTCAGCCAAAACCAGTAGGTGATTGTAGGTGTCGCCTTCGGGCGCAGCGCGGTGATCGTCCTTTTTGCAGACGTAAAGTTCGCAGCCGACAATCGGCTTCACGCCGTGCTTGTACGCGGCGTTCACGAAGTGGACGGTACCGAAAATGTTGCCGTGGTCGGTCATGGCCACGGCGGGCATGCCCAGCTGTTTCACGTGCTCGCAGAGTTTTTCGACGTCACAAGCGCCATCGAGCAGGGAATAGTCGGTGTGCAGGTGCAAGTGGACGAATCGGGACATGGGTCTGTCCTTAGTCTAACGCAGCGCGGGACGGTGGAAGGGTGTGGAGGGCTGTGCGTTTCGGGGGATTAACATACTGGTCGGAAACAGACTACCTCGGTACGCTCGGCAAGATGCTCTCGATTGCGACCAGCAATTTCAGTCCGCACATCAGTAAGAACAGCAAATAGAACCAGGCAATCATTTTGGTTCTTCGCCTGAGATTAGGATTTCTCCGTATCCAAAAAACGGTCCAAACGATGACTGCACCCATGGTGATCGATAGAGGGATGACGACGACAGGTGAAGTCGACCAGAGCATGGTCACGAACATAATTAATGCTGCCGCCATGAAGATTCGATATTTCTGCCATTCCTGAACTCGCTGCAACTCGACCGGCCGGATGGAAGACACAGCTACGAGAACCTGGTCGAACTGTTCAATGCCTTCCGGGATGGAAATCACCTGCCCTCCGCGCTTCCCAACGACCCGCAGGTAACGCCCAGGGACGTGCGCCACTGCACTTACTTCAGAAAAGTCGAGACGTAGATCCGGCAGGTCAGCCTGACGTCGCAGAAGATAGTCCGGACCCATTTCCAGATCATAAGTTCCCCAGTACTTGATCAGGCGGCGCTTCATTCTGAGCGGGGACCAGAACGCCACGTACGCCATGTACGCTGTCATGAAAAGCCCGTATTCCAGCAGCAACTTTTGCGTCGCACCCTTCCACGTGCCGAGGACAACAAACACGATCGTCGATACTGCCACCACCAGCAGCAGCGTGGGAACATATGCAGTGCGAATCAGCTTTTCTTCGGCTGGCAGAGCCGCAGGCAGCAGTCGATAGTGACGGACGTCGTCAGGCATGGCCGCGATTTTACTGCATTCACCGCGAGTCTATACCGAATCGGACGGCCCATTCGAGCGGACGGTTCTGCAAATCCTCGCCCCAACAGGTGCCGACTCCTGTCATGAGCCAGCGAACTCCTCTCGAATCGCATACGATTCCAGATGTCCACAAACCGGACAGGGCAGGCTTGTAACCAGAACGATTTGATCTTTCTTGAGCTTGAGACCCATCCAGCAGCTTGGTTCGGGTTCGCCTGGAGACCAGGTCTGCCGGGCGAATCCATCGTGTTGGCCCTCCAGAACGAAGCCGGACTCCATTTGTACGTGACATCGAATGTACTCGACCGGCTTGATCATGAAATCTCCTTTACCTGCGACTGATGATTGGAAGAGGATAGAACGTCTCAGTCATCTGGAAACACAGGGTCCTTCGACTCCGCGGGCGCTTCACTTCGTGAAGCTTTCGCTCCGCTCAGGATGACAGGTTTTTTACGCGCTTCGATACGGAAGGCTCTAGTCCGCGCCCGCACCCGCTCCCGCGGCCTGTGCCTTCTGCAGCAGCTTGCGGGCTTGGCTGATCAGTTCGGCGACTTCGAAGGGCTTCACAAGGTAGGGAATGCTGTTCTCCTGCAAGAAGGTTCGCCCGTCGCCGGGTTCGACGCTGTTGGAGAATGTGTAGAGGACGTGCTCTTCCATGCCCGCACTATTTTCCTTCAGCCACGGGTATGATTCTTTGGCGGTCCATTGGTTCGCCATCTTACCGCTCATAATGATGGCGTCAAACGGTTCCGAGAGCAGGCGAGTCTTGACGTCCTGGGCGGTCTTGGCTGTAACCACCGCAGCGCCGGCGCCGGTGAGCACATCGCGCTCAAATTCGAGGACAGCTTCTTCTTCTTCGACCAGCAAGACACGTCCGTGAACAGCGCCTTCGTGCAGGCGGAGCGCGGGCTTCGCGGCCTCCGGTTCGGCTGCGGCAGCCACTGCCGCTGGTAGCCTAACCTCGATTGTTGCGCCACCTTCCGCATTGTTGCTGGCGAGAATGTCTCCGCCGTGTTCCTTTACGATTCCGTAGCAGATGCTGAGTCCAAGGCCGGTCCCTTTGCCGACACTCTTGGTGGTGTAGAAAGGATCGAAGATGCGCTTGGGATCTTTGATTCCCGCGCCATCATCAGAAAACTGGGTACAGATGTTTCCGCCCTGGGAACTGATGCGAATCTTCAACGCTCCGCTGTGTCCGGTCTCGAGAATGGCATCGACGGCGTTATTGATGATGTTGAGGAAGACCTGCTCAAGCTGATGCGGGTCGGCGACGACGATCGCAGGTTCCGACGGGACATCACGCTCGACTTTGATGCTATTGATCTTGAGATCGTAATCGCGCAGCGTGAGCGTCTCTTCGAGCACCTTACGGATATCGACCTCATCCCGCTGCGGCTTGCGCTGGCGCGCGAAGGAAAGCAGGTTCTGTACGACTCGATGAGTGCGTTGCGCCTGCTTGAACAGCTTGGTGACAAAATCCTGGGCGCGTTGGTTGAGGCCTTCGGTTTCGAGAAGCTGCGCGTAGCCAAGAATGGCAGTTAACGGATTATTGAGTTCATGAGCCACGCCTGCGATCAGCTGCCCGACCGCCGACATCTTCTCGCTCTGCAACAATTGTTCCTGTGTCTTGCGCAGGTCTTCGTAAGCGCGGCAGGTTTCTTCGTATAACCGGACCTTCTCGATGGTGGTCGCCAACTGGCGGCTGATGGCGACCAGCAGGTTTTCGTCATTCGACGAATACTGATACCCCAGATGGCTGCACAACCCCATCAGTCCGACCGGCGCATCCTTGGCCCAGAACAGCACCCAGATCCAGGAGCGATCGGATTCCGACCGCAGGAACTCGGCAACCTTGGGGGGCAGGTGCGGCAGGTATTCGGTGGTAACGACCTCAGCGCGTGAGCGCATTACCAGGTCACCGAAGCCCTCAGGGAAGGAAATTTCTGATGGACGTCCCTTATCACGGCTACGCGGTCCCCATGCGGCCCTCCGGCGATAGGTCGGGCTGTCGATGTCCGAGAGATAGACCGTTCCGCTCTCGGCGGCAAACAGTGTGACTACCTGTCGCAAGGTCAGGTTGAGGATCTCGTCCAGATCGAAAGATTGTGCCGCCACCACCGCCATCGCATTCAGCGCATTCAGTTCACGATTGCGGCGTTGCATCTCATCTTCGGCACGCCTCTTTTCGGTCATGTCGAGAACGAATCCCTGATAACGTTCTACTGCGCCCGTGGCATCGCGCGTCGCGAAGCTGCTCTCGACGGCCAGCAGCAGCGTGCCATCCCGGCGGCGCAGCGTGACCTCAAAATTGCGAACGTAGTTGTGGGTTTCGATCTCGCGACGGAAAGCTTCACGCTGGTTGGGATCAACGCATATTTCCTTGTCCAGATTCAGCACTTGCAGTTCGTCGCGGTTGCTGTAGCCCAGCATGTGCACGAAGGCGTCGTTGCAGTCGATCAGCCGGCCTGCAGGATCGGCGACGTAAACCCCTTCCTGCACCTGTTCGAACAGCAGCCGGTAACGTTCTTCGGCGGAGCGGCGGTCGGTGATGTCGCGGACAACGTGGATTGTCCCCTTTTGCTGCGTCCCCTGATCGGTGTAGGAGGAGGTCGAGACAATCGAGAATCCGCCAAAGCAAGGGTCGGCGCCTTCTGTGAATTCCTCGTCACCTCCCATGGCGCAGTACGGACAGCCGGTCCACTCGCCATAGGTATGCGGCAAGGCGGACTCGCAAGTACTGCCTATGACGTCGGCAGGGGCCTGGCCAATCTGTTCGAGCAATACCTGGTTCGCCTTGATGACGCGATAATCGGAGTCGTGCGCAAGGATCACATCGTGGATGGAGTCGAAGGTATTCATCCACTGGCGCTGGGAACGCAGAACCTGTTCCAGCAGGCGGAAGTTTTCGACAGCCAGGGCGATTTGCCGGGCGCAGCCTTGCACGAACTCGAGTTCTTCCGCCGTCCACTGGCGGCCACTGGAATGGCCGACCATCAACAGACCGACCGGAGACTTATTGCCTACGACGGGTGCAATCACAAGCTGCCGAATCTTCTCGACGGCGAGACATTCGGCGGGTTCAGTGGCGGCGTTTTCCGCTTTCTCCGCCTTCGGAGAGCGCTTCTCCCATAGTTTCGAAACGTCATCGGTGATTGCGGCAAAGCCGGCGTCGCGCAAGAACTCCGCAGACAGACCGGCAGCGTGGGTGGCGACGAGATGGCCACCTTCGATCAACCGAAACCAGCATGCGCGCACCCCGCACACTTGCTGCAGCTCCTCCACCGCACACTGCACGACACTTCCGTATTGCTGGGCGCTGGCAATGCTTTCCGACATCGACTGCAGGGCTTGCAGGCGCCGGGTCCGGGCGCGCCCTTCACCGAGCACAAGCATCAACATCGTGATCGGTAGGGCAATTTCAGCCGCGACTAGGGCCACGCCGGGTACCTGCACGGATAGCGGAGCCCAGGAAAGATGCAGCAGCAGCAGGCACAAAGCCACAAGCCAGGCCGAGGCGTGCCAGCGGCCACGGCGAGCTCGCAACAGGGCAACCGCCGCAACTAGCAAGACCACGCGATACCCGACTTCCAAAGCGAAGCGCAGAGGCAATGATTCGGACCACAACAGCACCCGGGCGCCGGCGAAGCCGACCAGCACCGGCGTGATCACCGTCAGAGGAATGATCAGATCGCGCACGCGCGCATAAAGCAGAACGGCTCCGGCCAGAAGACCGACGGCGAGGACAAAGGTGGACTGCACGACCAGCAGATCGAACGGCGCCGGGATTCTGGGCGCAAAGCAATGCTCGGAGAATCGCGAAACGACAAATGCTGCCCAGCCCAGGATCCAGAGTTTGAAGTAATGGTCGCGGAACGCACGTAGCGCGAGGACCGAGGCCGCCAGCAGAATCAGCAGCGTCCATTCCGTGGCTGACGGCCGGGCCAATCCCAGCCTTGCCACTGCGTTCCAAATTTGTAGGAGGAAATCGCTCATCGCGTTCCGGGCGTACGGAGTCCTCGTCTCTGAATATCATGGAGGGCGGCAATCTCGATGGAGTTTCCGTCCCTCAATGATTACTTTCGGAATCTCGCCGAAAGGGTACAATCGCCGATAGCCTTTCGTGCAGACCATGCCTGACCGAATTCTTGTTGTTGATGACGAAGAGCCGATTCGGGAAATCGTCGCTTCGATGCTTGGCACCGCCGGATACACCTGCAAACAAGCGGGTTCTGGCATGGAGGCGCTCGCCGTTCTGACATCCGGAGAAGACTTTGAGCTGATGCTTTCCGACCTGATGATGGCCGATCTGGATGGCATCGGACTGCTCGAGCGCACCAAGGAAAAATACCCCGACATGCCGGTGGTGATGGTTACCGCCGTGCACGATATTTCAGTCGCGCTGGCAGCCATCCGAAACGGCGCCTATGACTATCTGCTGAAGCCGTTCGAGCGTGAGCAACTGCTCAACAC
>DATEHP010000408.1:0-12816 GCA_035279505.1 Candidatus Sulfotelmatobacter sp.
CAACATTTGAGGAAAAAGAAAAGAGCTATTCAAGAGTCCGACATGGCGATCACGCTCGTGCGGACCGCCGGCATCGAGTCTCCAATACCACAACGCAAATACTAGGACATTCGTCACCCACAACGAGCCCGCTGCACGCAACAATGCTCCTGGTGCTTCGCGGTGACTTGGCAAACCCTCGAGCAGGAATATCAGCGACGAAATCATGGCAACTGTGATGACCGCGTTGGCGATAAGGGTGAGGAGACGATTGAGTCGGTAATGCCCGCGCCGGTGCGAGAACACAATGGGAAGGAGTAGAGCCATGACTATTGCCAGCAACAGCCATCCAGGACCAACTGACAACCTCCCGGGCAAGGCCAGCCACAGGCAGCCCACTGCGAGTAACGCAATTACGGCGGGCCATCGTGGTTCGCGTGTGCGCGGTTCAATAATTCTGGATACGGCCATATTTCGTACAGGGCATCAAACTAGACCGCCCGACCCCTGGCAAGGATAAGCGACCAAAAGATCCTTCCCTGCGAATGCCTCGACCGCCTATCCAACCGGCTTACGAAGATTGTGGCGAGGCCCTCAAACCCCCCAGGCACTGAGAGCTGGAGAGCTTCTCCGGTTAAGCCCCTCATCCGGAGTGCAGCAATAGTTCAGGTTCACTGCTGTCCCCAACCCCATCCGGCTCACAACTGTCATGAAATATTGCCTGAAGCGGAATCGTCCATCAGACGGCAGTATCGTTTCGGCTCATGCCGGCGTAAGCAGCAATCCACGCGCGACGGATGCGGCGAAGCATTGCTGGATACAGAACGCGGCGAAATGGTTCGATCGCAACGAGGTACGGTCGCGTGAGCCACGACACGCGGCGTACGTAGACCCCCCAATACAGAATGTACCCGTTTGGGCTGCTCGCCAGGGCGGTGCAGATGAAACCGTGGACAGTCTTGTTGCGGGTTTCACGAAGCGCTTCTCCCGGAAATTGGTACAGGACCAAAAAGTGTCCATCCAGAGTACCTGGCGCTATTTCGGAGTCGCATCGGTCGCGTTGCGACAGGCGTTCCAGAAATGAGTCTTCCAGCCGCATCGGTTCTCGATCCCAACCGAATACCCGCCCCAAGAGATAGCGGAGGCCGTAAATGAAAGTCGCGATGTGGCTCGGAGGGGGCGCGGACTCGAGCGTACGAATGTCCGCGATGGTCCGCCCGCTGCCGCCTCCCGGAAGATCCACAGACGACACGTCATAAAGCGGAACGTCGCGAAGAAGCTCGTGCGCACGAAGACGCAAACTCCGATACTCGGCTGCGGACGCACGCATCGTGAGTGTTGACCGCCAGTTCTTCACGCCGCCTCGAAAACCGTCCAAGCTTTGACTCCCTCCCGGTCCACTCAAACCGGTGCTCTCGATCGCGGAAAAAGGTCACGGTTGGTATCCGTCGCTCTGCCACTGCGTGAACAATGCGAGCTGGTCCCCCGTCCAATAGGGCCCACCAGGAGGCATGGTGGGGGGCTCGCCATCGTGCGGGGAGAGAGTCGCGAGCACTTTGCTTGCGTTGTCCGGATTCGACATGTAAGCATGACTGTCGAGTTCTACGCCGAATCGTTTCATGTGCGAAATGTCAATGGCGCTAAACAACGGCTTGATATCCGCTGAGAAGGAAATTTGCGGCATGTGTTCTCCTTCGGCTTTCGACCAACCTTCAGTCGGAAACCGCCGATGCGAGTTGTGCGCGGCCGGCCGGATCCTGTGGTGAAGAGAATGCCGGCCAACCGTGCTTGAAAGGTTCTGTCGATGCCATCCTGCGCTCGTAGGCACTATTCAAGATTTCAAGCGCCGATCGAGCCCAAATGTGTAAGCAAGCTGTTATGCGGCGATCTTTGCGGGTGCTGCCACTTCGCTGCTTAAGCCAAGTTTGCCGTTGAGACCGGTGGGGAAGAAGCCCCCTTGTCTCACCCCTGCTTTCCCTCCAAAGGCAAGATAGAGGATCTCGCCAACTGTCCTCGTCGCAACCAGTCCGTCACTCACTCTGATCGACAGGAACTGCCTTGCCTCTCCACTTGGCGGAGGAATCAGGTCTACGCCGTCTACTGGTGTCGTCGCTATGTTCAGCCGTGCAATGTGTGTCCGTATTGTGGCGGCGTGTTCGGCCTCAGCTCCAAGAAGGCCTGCCGCCGCCGTAATGATGTCGGGTGTCTTGAGCATACCGGCAGCGCCCGAGTATGCGGTCACGCCGACATCCTCGAGAATGCGTGCTGCTCGGAGGAAATCGGTCTGGTTCCCGAAGCCGAAACCAAGCGCACTCAGGTCAATGTTGGGCATCGCAACGGCAGAAGAGCCGAGTGCGCCGCGCAGCAGCACTACGTGAGCGCGTTCGTCGGCACCGATCTGTGCCGCAATATCGTGAAGGATGGATTCGTCCTTGGAAAAGGCGACCTTCGCGCCTCCCTTTGTAGTGCCGCCGTTTGCTGGATTGCCGCCATTCGCGGAGCCTTTAGTTGCAATACCGAAGCTCGTAATGGACTTGCCGGTGGTCGCGTATGTGTAAAATTCCGCCTCAAGATATTCCATGTTGAGAGCAAAGTTCAAAATATCGACTTCCTCAATTTTGTTTTCAGACATGCAGATCCTCCAATTTTCGAGTTAGTAGTTTAAGGGGCTGATCTTGTGGCGCCCTATCCGCTCGCCGCCATATGCAGATCAGCAGAAAGTTCCGTGCTTTACTCCACTAAAACCTGTTGCAATGCGATTGCCACCGGCCGAATATCGGCATATTGTCTTGGCTGGATATACTGGCAATGCGTTCGCAACAGCTCGCGGCAACTCGTTCGTGACGCCATAACGACGCCAAGACAAACGGATGACACAGAGGTAAACAGCGTAGATCCGAACTAGCCGTCGAAAATCTTCGAGGCGATAAAGTCGGCGGCAAAGAACGGTCTCGAAGTTCATACCAAGCTTTCGTTACTTCCTTGAATCCCCTTTTTGTGAATCGCCCGGCAGAGTCCGCACATAATTCACGAGATCCCAAACATGATCTGGGGTCTCGACGTTACCGAAAGCCGGCATTCCGGTGAAGCGGATTCCATTCTGGATAATCCAAAACAGCTCCTGGTCTGAGTAGCTCTGCACCTGCTTGCTCGTGAGATCGGATGCGCGTGGGTACATCCACTGCCCCAGCGGTCGTTGTGACCGGCCATCGTCGGCATGACATATGCTGCAATCGAGTCCGTAGTGTGAACCGCCTCTTTCAATGCTTGCTTTGGTGTCTTGGGGGCGCGGAGCAATTCCGCGCCGGCTAGCGCGGTAAATGAAATAACGCTTGGCCAAATTGGCCAGGCGAGTTTCAGCGCGCCCCGGCTCGTGCAGCGCCGTCAGGTTAAAACGCATCAGCGCAATCACAATCAGCACCACCACGAGCAGAGAGATCGCCCACGCCATTCGTGATCGCATGCTCGATTTCGCTGCTCCTTTCGCTGGGCGCCTCAGCCACGGAACTACAAATCTCGGCGCTTACTTTGGATCTTTATCACGAAGCATCGGGTAGAACTGAATCCAAGTCATGTCTGTGTCGGCGACATTGGCGATATGGCATCCGGCGCACTCGGCCACAGGTCTTTCCGCGGAGGTCTTTTCGTATGGCAATGGATGATGCCCATAGGTGAAGAAACCCCAGCCGTTCGTCTTTGCGAAGCGCTTGCTATCCTTTATGGACATGTCAATGCCGTTGTACGCACCGTTAAAATACCCGCGTCCGGAGGCTTCCTTACGAGAGCCGTCTGGGAACTTTGGGTCAAGAACCCGAGTCAGTTCTTTTACGATGACCGTTCCTTCTGGAAAATCGCCTGTTTTCAGAAATGCATCGACGTTTTTCTGCTCGATATATACGTGATGATATTCGGGGAAATTCGACTTGGTACAACCTCCGGGCTGGTCGCAGTTGAACTTCCCATTATTGAGGCCCTCGGGAGTTAGGGGAGCGCCTACAAAGACCCACCTGCGGAAAACTTGGGGGTCAGGGACATTCACAGTACCATCAGCGTTAAACGCCACGCTCGACTGATTAGTGCTCGACTGTTTAGTCTGGGCAGCAACCTGTTTCGCGGAAAGCATGTACGCGCCTGTGGTAATCAGCCCAACTCCGACGATGGTTACCCAAAGCAGATATTTCTGCATTGTAATGCTCCTTGTGACAGATTCCCCAAACGGGCTTCTCTGAAACGTTTCTGCTTATTTCGATTTGAGGACTGGATAACCTTGTAGGTATAACCAGTCGGTTGACTGAGCTGGAACGTGACAGCCGAGGCAATCCTTTTTGTAGCTGGTTGCGACTTGCTTGTCGGGCGCATCGGCTTTGAAAAGTGCCCATCCCCATCCATCACCCCACAGCGGGTTATTGGGGAACCGACCCTTGGCATCCTTGATCATCACGAACCACACTATGGTCTTATTCGTAGCCCAACGGGCGTCACCTGTCGTCATTTGGGCGTGATCGGTCGTGAATGTTTCTTTAACGAGTACGGTTCCATCGGCGAACTTGCCGTTTTTTCGGAAATACTGAGCCGCGCCCGGCGAAGCATAGGTGACGTGCATTTCAGTGTCACCGTTGGAACCGGTGGGAGCGTAGGTTCCGAGAAACTGGTAAAGGTCTCGAACGTCAGCTGGCTTGCGAATATTCCCCGTCTTGTCGACCAGGTCGTAGCCGTTGAACGCCTTCGTGCTTTGCGCATGCAGGAAGGCGTAGGGGGTTAGGATCGCAAGCGCAAGGATGATCTGTGGTATCGGACGAGTCATAAATTCTTCCTCCTGATTGAACGATTCGTACCGGCATGTTCAGCTTCTGTTCCCGTGAGTCTCTCCGTGCCGGCCGCCTCGATCACCAAGGGAGTGCACGAACGTGGCCATACACGAATTTCGAGCTGAACCCCAAGAAAGGAAGGTAGCTCGCCGGCTGATATGTGGAGATTGTCGAGATCTAGACTCTTGAGAGGTGTCAACTGCAGTCAATGCAAAGTCAGTTCGTGACGTTATATTGACGGACAGGTCATCTTCCCTACTCGGGAACTCGGTCGCGCCACATTCGGATGGTCTCGACTCAAGGGACTGAACCCGGGCCGCGCCAGCGCAGCTCGGGGTGAGTACCGGGTGTGCCCTACTCCTGGTTGAATCGAGAATGATCCGCCCGGCTCCGGGCGACGGCCACTCATATTCATTTCGATTCGACGAGAAAGGTCCCGCGCGTGCAGTCTCGCTTGTCGCGCCGCGAGCTCACAGATGAAGGTCACGGGGCAGGGGAGACGAAACATGACGAAGCGTGATCGAAAGAAACGTATGGAAACGGGGCCTGACTCCGCTGGACAAGGGGGAGCTACTCAACAGATTTCGGACACCCCAATTGCAGACTTCGAAAGTGTGGAAGAGTTGGCGGAAGAAGGCAATGCGTTCGAAGCGAATGTCATATACGGTGTCGAAAATGCGAGCGATCCAGATGTGGCAGAGGTGATCACACACGAGATTCCTGAAGACGATGTGCCCGGCGAGTACCTGGACAACGACGAGCACCTGGCGTAGGCCAAGAAATTCTTGACGTCTGGTGCCCCGAACGATGTTCAGAATGATCTCATTTGGTTGTGTTGCGTCCTGCTCGATCGGCACGTAATCCCTCAGTTCGGCCACCCCTTCCTCCGCCAGCAAGCGCGTCAGGAGGATGTTCGTTTCCGGGAAAGTACAGCTGGCGTATACGCACATTCGTAAGGCAGTGTTCGAATTGAAAGCGCCCACCCCCGGTCCTCATCGAGCAGGGCAGCAAAGACAGTTGGCGAATCGACTTCCGGGTAACAGAGAGAGTCAATCGATCCATTCATGCCTACAGGCGCGATGGATCGCATATTGCCGATCACGCTGTGGTTCTCGATGGGTTGAAAACCCCATATTAGGACGCAACTTCAGCCGCGGTGCCCACCGGTGACTGGTTCCGGAAGCACGAATCTGAGAGCGAGGTGTTGAGCAGTTCACTAGCTCGCCTTCTTTAATTCGCCGACCTTCGACGAAATAACATCAATCAGATTCTTCCAGGACTTTACAAACGACTTGGCGCCATCGTCCTGAAGTTGGGCGGCCAGAGCATCGACATTGATGCCACTCTCGGCGAACTGCCTGAGCGTAACGTCGCCAGGGCCATCATCTGTGGTGAGACTAGTGTCGAGTTGTCCATGATCAGCAAAAGCCTTCAGAGTTCTTTCGGGAATAGTATTTACCGTGAAGGGAGCTGCCAGAGCTTTGACGTACAGGATGTCGGATGCAATAGGGTCTTTGGTGCCGGTGCTGGCCCACAGCAAACGCTGCGGCCGAGCCCCGAAGTTGTAAATGCGCCTCGAGCGCTCATTGTTGAGCAGGGAATTGTAGGCATTGTAGATACGCCGCGCAATCGCGATGCCCAACCGGTTACGAAGCATATCGGGCACGTTGTCTATGACGGCTGCATCCCAACGACTGATGAAAACCGAGGCGACCGAAGGAACATTTGGATTCAGGCCGGCATCAACGCGCCGCTCGATGCCTCGTAGGTAGGCTTCAGCGGATGCGAGATAGTGCTCCCGTGAAAACAGAAGAGTTACATTTACCGGAATCCCAGCGAAAATCGCTTCTTCGATGGCGGGAACGCCTTCGCTGGTTCCCGGGATTTTAATGAACACGTTCGGTCGCGCCGCGCGTAGAAATAACTCCTTCGTTGCTGTCACGGTAGTTGAGGTGTTATGCGCCAGCAGAGGCGAGACCTCGATCGATACCCAGCCGTCTACTCCGTCTGTGCGATCGTATATTGGCCGAAACAAGTCAGCAGCCTGCGCAATGTCCTCGAGCGCCAACTCGAGGAAAATCGCCTCAGCCTCTTTTCCGCTGAGGGCCTTCTCCCGGATAGAAGTGTCATAAGCCGGACTGTTCTTGATGTCGTTGTCGAAGATTGTGGGATTTGAGGTGAGCCCGGTCACCGAGAACTGATCGATGTAGCGTCTAAGTGTCCCGGAGGTCAGAAGATCGCGCGTAATGTTGTCGAGCCAAAGGCTCTGCCCGAGATCATGAAGTTTTTGTGTTGCATTCATGTTGTTAGTTCTTCGCACTTGACGGACCAAACCCGTCGCAAGCGGGTAATCTCGCCACATTCCTTGTCGAATTCAGTTTCCATTCAGCCGCATAAGCAAATCTGAGGGCGGGCAGGCGTCATGGCGAGGTCCCGGTGTTGTTATGTCGACACACCGAATGGAACTGAGAGGAGCCGCGCTGATCTTGTCGGGATGGCAGCGGGCGATTGGAGCGGACTCAGGGCGGACTGAGCATTCGATCGTCTTTTGGCAAGATTCGCGAACCGCTACAAGAGACCAATGCGCGGTGCGGGGCAGGCGTGGAACTTAACGTGCATTCCGTTTGACTGATTGAAGGAGCTTATCGATGGGAACAGCCGTTGCAGATTTCGATGGTGCGCGGGCGTTAGCACAGTATCATCAAAGTGGAGTCGAAGAGTTAACGAACATTTTCGTCGACCGATGGCAATCCTTCTATCGGATAGCGATGCGGCAGCTCGAAAACCGGGCCGACGCCGAGGACGCAGTTCAGGACGCGTTCTTGTCTGCGTATAGGTATTTGGACCAGTTCAAGAGACAGGCTCGAATGTCCACCTGGGTGACAACAATTGTGATTAATTCGGCCCGGATGAAGTTGCGTCGGCGTCGACCAAAGGTGCATGTCGCTTTAAGCGATCAATCTCAGGATCACGATAGTGAGCAGGTCCTCGAAATGCTTCGAGATCGTCGGCCCAACCCTGAAGAGGTGTCTCAAAGGAACGAGCTTACGGAGCGGGCGCTGGGCTTTACGACTCAGATTTCGCCGACCTTGCGCAGGACCTTTCAATTGCGCCATGTCTATGGATTGAGCATTCGGGACACGGCTAAAGTTCTAGGGGTACCAAACGGCACCGTGAAGGCTCAGACTGCAAGGGCTCGCGCGAAGCTTAAGCTACTGATGCAAAACAGCGTTGGCGGAAAAAGAAAGCGAATCTAGAATTCCGTGAAAGCGTCGACAATGGATCCATGTCGTCTGATGTTATTGCACTGTCATGCATCACCTATAAGAAAATGATGCAGAACGTAGTTGGGGCGACACCTTGTAACGTGATTACCATTCCCGCCGCGGCTGGACCCTTCGTGCAAGTGGGAAATTACTCTCCCGATGAACATAAGAGCCCTCGCGATAAACCCATCGACTGTGATCGCGACGGTGAACGCGCACTATCCACGCCATTTGACTTTAACGTTATTGACAATGGCACAGCGACGCCGCTTGGGACGCGGGCGCACTACGTTCAATGGGTAAAGTGAAACGAAATATCGATCCTGATTCCGGGTTAGGGTCGGCCCACAGACGGCCGCCGTGCGATTGTATGATCGACCGGCTGATCGGTAGCCCCATACCAGTGCCTTCGGGTTTAGAAGTGAAAAATGGATTGAAGATTTGGTCCAACTTCTCTGCAGGAACTCCAGCGCCGGTATCCATGACCGAAATCAAGAGCTGACCGCAGTCATCTTGCTGTGACTTGATCTTAAGTTTACCTGGCGTGTTCATGCTCTTCATGGCCTCGATACCATTGAGCATGAGATTCATGAAGACCTGCTGTAGCTGTACGCGATCTGCCATCATCGGAGGCAGCCCGAGCGAAAGGTCGCTGTGGACCGAAATCGAATGTCTGGACGCCTCACCCCGTAGCAAGGCAATCATCTCTTGAATGAGTTCGTTTATATCTACTTCTTCGTGCTGCAAACTGTCCTTCTTAAACAGCGACCTGACCCGACCGATGATTTCGGAGGCACGGGCCACGTCCTTGACGACTCTCGAAGCTGCGGCTTGCGCCTCCGCCAAGTCCGGGCGATCCCGAGTTAACCAGCGTGAACAGGTCCTAGCATCTGTCATCGCAGCTGAAATCGGCTGCTTGATTTCGTGTGCCAACGAGGCCGCAAGCTCTCCCATGGTGCTGACTCGGTTCAGATGTGCGAGGCGGGCCAGTTCTTCCCGCATTCGTTCGCGCTCTTCAAGCGCCGCCTGCAACTCGTCTTCGGCCTTCTGCCGATTCAATTCGGCGGCGGCACGGGAAGCGAAGATCTTAAGCAAGTCGATCGCGCGCGAGTCGGCGTCCATCGGCTTGTCGTCCAGAATTGCTAGATGGCCGATGACGCGATCGCTGCGGTCGAGCATAGGAACGCCGAGGTAGCTTTCCACTTGCCAATCTGCCAGGAGCTTATCGCGAGGGAACAGGCCCTGCAGTGCCTGCCGGCAATGGCAAACCTCGCCATGAAGCACCCGTTCGCACGGCGTATCGGCGATGTCAAAGTCGAAGTTCTCCCCAAATCCGTCGCCCTTCCAGAAAGATAGTGTGCGAGCATGCTTCTGGTCATCACAAGTGGTGACAAAGGCATATCGCGCGCGCAGTACCTGGGCCATGTGCTTTACCAGACTCTGGAAGAAGTCGTTACCCGTAGTAGCCGCGGTGCCCACTACGATAAGCCGAAATGCTTCATCGGCCTGCTTCCTCTCGGTGACGTCCATCGAGACGCCCACGAATTGCACTAATTCGCCCGATGAGCCAAAAACTGGCTGGCCGACGGAATGGACGTACCTCACTGCCCCATCAGGAAGCAGAATGCGGAACTCCAAGTCATAATCCGACTTCTCGTCGATGGCTCGATTGATCACCGCTTGCCACTTAGCTCGGTCTTCGGGCTGAACCCGCTTCAGCCGTTCTTCCCAAGTGGGCATCCCAACCTTTGGGTCAAAACCATAAATGCGATACCATTCGTCTGACAAATACACTGTCTTCCTTCCAGCGACCTGCCAAACCCAACTTCCCACATGCGCGAGTCTCTGCCCTTGCGACAAATGAGCTTCGCTGCGCCGCAGGGCTTCTTCCGCTCGTTGCCGGTCATCGATGTCCGTAAGCAAAACGCACCAGTTCAGGATTCGCCCGCCGGGACCTCGCAAGGGAAAGCCCCGCACTTCGAACCAACGGTAGACACCATCGAAGCGTCGCAAGCGCTGCTTAACGTCGTAGGGCTGGCCGGTCTGGATTGCCCCCGTCCATATCTCGATTGCGTGGGGAAGGTCATCGGGATGAACGGTATCGCCGGTACCCCACCTCTTTAAATCCTCTAACGTCTTGCCGAAGTACTCAAGATTCGGTTTGTTGACGGTTTCAACTTCCCCAGATGGCGTCATGACCGCAACGGGTGCCGGAATGCTGTCGACTAACAAACGCAGATTGAGCTCGCGACTAGGTTCGAGAGCATATTGGGAGAGTTCCATGAGGTTTCTCCTGTCCGTTTGCGTGGTTTCATTTCGTGGCGGTACCCTCGCATAGCCACGATTAATTAATCCTGAGCCTCTTCATCTTGGCGATTAAAGTGGTGCGCTTTAACCCGAGCTGCGCCGCCGCTCCTTCAGGTCCTCCGATCATCCCGCCCGAAGCCTCGAGCGCCTGCAAGATCAAGGCACGTTGCGAATCCACGAACGTGCCTTTTAAAACAATCGCAGTGTCGAAATTCTCTTTTCTGAAACTAGCCAGCGGATTCGCAAGTACCTCGTCATCAGAGCGAATGACAGCTCGCTCAATGAGGTTTTGCAGTTCTCGGACATTACCTGGCCAGCCGTACGCGATCAAGGCGCCCATCGTTGCCGGCGGTACGTGGTTGATCTCCTTGGCCATGCGTCGGGCAAATACCTCCACAAAATGCGACACCAAGAGTGGTATGTCCTCTCGGCGCTCCCGTAGAGGAGGAACCAGAACCGGAAAGACATTCAGCCGATAATAAAGATCACTACGGAATTCACTTCGCCGTACCATCTCCGTGAGATCACGATGCGTGGCTGCAATCAAGCGGACATTGATTCGATGCGTCCGGCCACTGCCCAGGCGCTCGAACTCTTGCTCCTGCAAAACACGTAGGAGTTTCGGCTGTAGAGCTAGAGGCAAGTCCCCGATTTCATCCAGGAAGAGCGTCCCGGTATCGGCCATTTCGAATCGGCCGATCCTCTGCGCCACTGCCCCCGTGAAGGCACCCTTCTCGTGCCCGAACAACTCACTTTCTAACAAATCGAAGGGGATGGCCGCGCAGTTAAGCTTGATGAAAGGGCGCCCGCAGCGCGCGCTGACATCGTGAATGGCGCGAGCGATCAATTCTTTACCTGTACCCGTCTCCCCGAGAACAAGCACCGTGGAATCGGTTTGTGCTACAAGTTCGACGTCGACTAGCACCGACTTCAAAGCAGGGGCGCCGCCGATTAGGTGTTCAAACGCACAATCAAGACGATTCTGTTGATTTTGAACTGCGCTGTACTCCATGAGCCATCTCCTTCACGAACGTTTCGAACACGTTCCGCCCGAGAAGCCACGAATCAAAGCGAAACAATCATTCGTACATCTGGACAATTCTTGATCATCAAGTTGCGTCTCATCGACAATGCATCTTCGAGTGCTCCTCAGCTTCATGAGATCAAGCTAGTCCTGAAGAGGAATGAAATCTATTGAGCGTTCGTACTTCGAACTTCCCAAAAAGACGATGCATGTAAGCTTTGGTTACGAGGGCGGGTGAGGTCGGATCATTCTCAGGATTCGACAGGCAATCTTGCTTCTTCTTCTCCATTGCGGAGGTACGCCTAAGGTCCTTGACAGCCGTTCAGAGTGAGCAGCAGTTAGTTTGGTGAAGTATTCTTACCGAAGATTAGGCTGCAGTGTAGGCGGCGGTCTACGACTTCACGCGGTTCTCGAACTGGGTTCGATATCCCGGAGCGTTGTGCGAAGGGTTTCGAGCAAGCGTTCGTCACTAAACGGCTTGCCCAGGAATGCGACGGCGCCGGCCTGCATTGCCTGCTGACGCGATTCTTTGTTGTCGTAAGCGGTGATGAAAATAATAGGAATGTTATAGCCTGCCGCGGCAAGATGGCTTTGGAGTTGTAGGCCGTTCATGCCCGGCATTTGCACATCAACGATGAGGCATGATGTCTCGTGGAGTTGGCGAGACTTCAGAAAACTTTCGGCGCAATCGAAAACTGCTGCCTGAAAGCCAAAAGACTGAATGAGCAGTGTCATAGTTCTGCGGATGGACTCATCGTCGTCAACTAGGGATATCAGATTCGCTTTTGCTTTCAACTGTTCCGGTAAAGCTGAACGAAGGGTGTGAAGTAAAAGTTCGTCAGTAAACGGCTTTGACAGGAATGCGACGGCTCCGGCTTGCATCGCTCGTCGACGGGATTCTCTATCGTCGTAAGCGGTGATAAAAATGATCGGGATCTTATACCCTGCGGCCGCGAGATGGCTTTGGAGTTGCAGCCCATTCATGCCCGGCATTCGCACATCAATGATGAGACACAATGTCTCGCCCAGTTGGTCAGACTCCAGAAGACTCTCGGCAGATTCGAAGCCTACTGCTTGGAAGCCAAAAGACTCGATCAGCAGTGTTGTGCTTTTGCGAGTAGACTCGTCATCGTCAACCACCGAAATAAATGTTTGAGGACTCTTCAATCGCATGGTTTCAGGTTAGTCTTTGCCCAGACAAGAAATCTATCGAGCATTGGTATCTCGAAGTTCGGAGAAGGGAGTATGCACGTAAGCTTTGGTTTACGAAGCTGTTTCCGAGGGCAGTTGCAGCTTTTGCATCATCTTTATCAAATGAGCAAGAGATTCTGCTTGCATCTTTTCCACCGCACGGCTGCGCTGAACCTTTACTGTGCTTTCCGCGGTTCCCAGTTCAGCAGCTATTTGCTTGTTGAGCATTCCGGCAACAACC
>DATEHP010000409.1:0-8430 GCA_035279505.1 Candidatus Sulfotelmatobacter sp.
AAAAGTGTCCGCCGCCCCAAGGTCTACGCCCAGTTCGGTCCAGTCATTGGAGGCATCACAGTGCATCGCTTCGCGAATCTTTGGCGGAGCGTCTCCCGCGCCTCGCAGATAAGACGACTGCCCGTCAAACGGGATGCCCAATAGGGTCGGAACACCAACCCTCTTTTCAGTTACTTTTTCGGTCATTCGATTTCCCTGACCCGGAGTTGCCCAGTTCCGACTGGCTTCCTGTGGAAGTTATTTAATCAACTTTTCACACTCGTCCCGGTGTTCCTAGCCATTTCACTCACGCAGCGCTCGAGCCGACCCTGACCGCCTGACCAGCCTGTGGATTTATTTTGACTTCTAGTTCACCTCAACCTTACACACTGCCAGATACCCTCGCCTGATCAGCTTGTCTCTCAGGAGGAGACTTCATGACTAGATCAGTTTTCCTGACTTCGGTCAGGCAACACCTGACGATTAGCGCCAGCCTGGTAGCGCTGATGGCCAACCTCGGCACGCCGCTTCCAGCCGCAGCAGAGGACGGCCACAGGCATGCCACGGCAACTCCGATCAAGCACGTGATCGTGATTATCGGCGAAAACCGCACCTTCGATCACGTTTTCGCCACCTACAAACCACGCCGCCACGAGAGCGTATCGAACCTGCTGTCCAAAGGTATCGTGAACGAAGATGGAACCCCAGGCCCCAACTTCTCTCTGGCCAGCCAGTCTGCCGCTAGCGACGCCGGCGTGTATCAGTTGAGTCCCTCCGGCAACACTCCGTATGCGGTGCTGCCCCCGGTGCTTGCCGGCGGGTACTCAACGGCACCGTTTCCCGATGCGGCAACTGCCATGCAATTTGAGAATGGCCTGCTTCCTGAAGATTACGTGCTACTGACCACCGGCGGCACCGGACTGGCTCACGGTGCGGCCGACACTCGGATTCCCAACGCCGCAAGCCTGCCCAATGGCCCTTTCCAATTGACATCATCCACTCATCCCTACGACACGTATGACAACAGTCCCGTGCACCGCTTCTACCAGATGTGGCAGCAGTTCGACTGCAACGCGGCGAACGCCACACGGGGGAATCCGAGCGGCTGCAAGAACGACTTGTGGCCCTGGGTTGAAGACACGATCGGCGCCGGCTCCAACGGCAACCCACAGCCCGCTGGCTTCACCGATACCAGCACCAGGGAAGGCTCAACCTCGATGGGCTTTTACAACATGCTGCAGGGAGATGCGCCCTACTTCAAGTATCTGGCCGACCACTACGCGATGAGCGACAACTTCCACCAGGCCGTGATGGGCGGAACGGGCGCCAACCACGTCATGCTGGGCACCGGCGACGCGATCTGGTTTAGCGATGGAAACGGAAATGCGGTTGAGCCGCCTCACAACGTATTTATTTCCGCCGGCCCTAACTCCGGTACGGTCGACGAAATCGAAAATCCCAACCCGCTGGCTGGCACCAACAACTGGTACACCGAAGACGGCTACGGCAGAGGTTCCTTCGGCTCCCCATCCTCGGGAGGCGGGACCTACAGCAACTGTTCGGACACGAGCCGGAGCGAAGTCGCCGCGATCACGAACTACCTGGCGTCGCTGAGCCAGCCCATCAAAGCCAACTGCGATCCGGGTCACTACTACCTGTTGAACAATTACAATCCTGGATACCTCGGGGACGGAACCAGCGCTTACACTTCCGCGGTCATGTCCGATCCCGGGCAGACAGTCTTCGCCATTCCGCCCTCTTCCCTGCGCGGCATCGGCGATGCGCTAGCAGAGAAGAAGATCTCGTTTGCTTATTACGGCGACCAGTGGAATACGTATCTGGCCAATCCCGACAACAACTACGTCACAGCGGACAACACCTTCTGCAACATCTGTGACTTTTTCCTGTACCAGACGTCGATGATGAGCAGCGCCGCCGGCCGTGCGCACAACCTGGACACCATCGACCTGTACACGGCAATCCAGAACGGAACGCTCCCGGCCGTGTCGTACGTGAAGCCGGATGGTTGGCTCGATGGACACCCGGCTTCTTCGAAGCTCAATCTGCTTGAGGGATTCGTGAAGAAGATCGTGACCGGTGTTCAAGCCAACGAGGAATTGTGGGATAGCACCGCCATCATCGTCACCTTCGACGAGGGCGGCGGCTATTACGACTCTGGCTACATCCAGCCTTTGGACTACTTCGGGGACGGCACCAGGATCCCGACACTGGTCGTTTCGAAATACACCCGGCCCGGGCATATTTCCCACGCCTATGCTGACCACGTTTCGATTTTGAAGTTCATCGAGGCCAACTGGAAGCTGTCGCCACTGACTGCGCGCAGCCGTGACAACTACCCTAATCCGATTGCCAGCGAGGAAAATCCTTATGTCCCACTGAACAGTCCTGCCATCAGCGACATGATGGACGCATTCGACTTCCACCACGACTGATAAAGCTGGCGGAAGACAATAGAGGCCCCGCTTCTCGCAAATTTGGGCGCGGAAAGTGGGGCCTTTGCTTTGCTCTTTCACTCCCTGCACTTTGCCGCATTGAAGCTTTTGGGTTTCGCCCGCATCCTTTATCCTAGAACCAGCACTCTTATGACCCCGAAATCCAAGACTTCCGGCGCGGTCGTTGATCGCGCCTCGACCAACGGCTCCAACCCGGAACGCGAACGCGTTTTCAATACCTACCGCCAGTGGGGATACCTCGAAGGCGACCTGGATCCTCTCGGCTTTCTCCGCCCACGCCCCACACCTGAACTCGAACGCGAAGGCGAGTACGCCCGCGAAGCCCGCGCCATCTACTCCAGCACCATCGGCGTTGAGATCAACCACATTTACTCCCCCGAGCGGCGGCAATGGATTTACGAGCGCATGGAATCCGAACCGCCTGCCGAGGATCAAGCCCGTATTCTTGATTTGCTTATTCGCGCCGACATCTTCGAACAGGTGATGCAGCAGCGCTATCTTGGCAGCAAGCGCTTCTCGCTCGAAGGCACCACGGCCCTCATCCCGTTAGTCGATGAAGTTCTGGATTCGGCATCACGCCTGGGCGCGATCGAGTTGGTGATGGGAATGAGCCACCGCGGCCGGCTCAATGTGATCGCACACGTTGCCCAGCGCCCGCCGCAAGAAATCTTTGCTGGATTTGAGGATGTCGATCCGCGCAGCGTCCTGGGCTCTGGAGACGTGAAGTACCACATGGGCGCCACCGGCGAATACGTCACCCGAAGCGGCGGCAAGGTTCATATTCATCTGGTATCAAATCCGAGCCACCTGGAAGCCGTCGACCCTGTGACCGTAGGGCGCACGCGCGCCAAGCAGGACCGCACCGGCGAAGGTGGACGCGAGAAGTACCTTCCGCTGCTGGTGCACGGAGATGCCGCGTTTGCCGGCCAGGGAGTTCTCGCCGAAACCATGAACTATGCCGATCTTCCCGGATACACCGTGGGCGGCACGATTCACGTCGTGGTCAACAATCTACTCGGCTTCACGACGAGTTATACCGAAGAGCACTCGACGCGCTTCGCCGCCTGCATCGCGCGGCGTCAGTCGATCCCCATCTTCCACGTCAACGCGGAGGATGTCGATGCCGTCGTCCGCGTCGCGCGCCTGGCCACCGAATACCGCTATCAATTCGGTACCGACGTTGTGATCGATCTCATCGGCTACCGCCGGCATGGTCATAGTGAAGTGGACGATCCCACGATTACCCAGCCTTTGCTCTACAAAAAGATCAAGGATCATCCGCCCTTGTGGGAGATCTACGCGGACGACATCGGCGAGACCGAGGCGCAGGCGAAAGCCGCTGCCATCCGGGCCGAGTTCGAGGCGGCACAGAAAAAAGCCGGCAGCATCAAACACAAGCCGCTTCTGCGCGAACTCCCCAAGTATTGGGGTAAGTACTTTGGAGGGCTCCACCGCGACGAGTACGAAGTCGAGACCGGACTCTCCGCAGAAGAGTTAGGGGAACTCACCACCCGTCTCACCACGTATCCCGAAAGTTTTCACATTCACCCGAAAGTGAAAAAGCTGCTTGAGCAGCGCGCCGAGATGGGAGGCGGCAAGCGCCCGGTCGACTATGGCATGGCTGAGGCCCTAGCCTTCGCGAGCTTGGTGAAAACCGGCACGCACGTTCGTATGTCAGGGCAGGATTCCCGGCGCGGGACTTTTAACCAGCGTCACTCGGTCTTGATCGACATTGAGAACGAAAACGAGTACGTCCCGCTGGAAAACATAGCCGCTGACCAGGCCCGCTGTGAAATCTACAACTCGACCCTTTCCGAGGCCGGCGTTCTGGGCTTCGAATACGGATACAGCCGCGACTACCCCGAATCGCTGGTTCTTTGGGAAGCTCAGTTCGGCGATTTCGTCAACGTCGCCCAGGCGATCATCGATCAGTTCATCAGCGCCGGAGAAGCGAAGTGGAATCTACTTTCCGGTCTCGTGATGCTGCTGCCTCATGGCTACGAAGGTCAGGGTCCTGAGCACTCAAGTGCAAGAATTGAACGCTTCATCCAGCTAGCCGCGAAGCACAACATCCAGATCGCCCAGCCGTCGAACGCGGCCCAGTATTTCCATCTTTTACGTCGGCAGGCATTACGGCATTGGCGCAAGCCACTCGTCGTGTTTACCCCGAAAAGCATGCTGCGCCACCCCGACGCGAGTTCTCCGATCGAAGATTTCACCCATAAGAATTTCTTGAATGTCATTCCTGACACGACGGTCGGAGAAGCTGAACGAATCCTGATCTGCACCGGCAAGATCGGCCACGAACTTCAAGCCGAACGGACAAGGAGAAAGGACACGAGTACGGCAATTGTTTTCCTGGAGCAGATGTATCCGTTCCCGGAGCAAGAAGTCGCCGCTGAATTCGACCGCCACGGCAAGAACGCCGACATCGTGTGGGTGCAGGAAGAGCCTGCGAACATGGGAGCCATGTTCAACATGCTGCCGCGCTTGAAACGAATCGTAGGGGACCGCCCAGTCCTGACAGTAAAGCGCAGCTCCGGCGCGAGTCCAGCAACCGGCAGCACGAAAGCGCATGAGGTAGAACAGAAAACATTGCTGACACTGGCGTTTACGATCAAATAGTAAAAGCAAAGTCCATGTGGGGACAGCCGCCATCGGCTGTCCCGCCAAGCGCAGCGAGGCGAGGTTTTATGTGGCGAGGGTGGCCCGCCCATGATGGACGGCGCTGAAACAATGTTTCCCTCACCGCCCCGGCCGCTCCGTCACCGCCTTCCCACCAGCTCCCGGCAGCTTCGTCTTCACCCCTCCAGCCAGCAACTTCTCCATGCTGTCATACGCATAAATCGTCGGCGCATGATTGGCCATCAACCCGCCCGTATCCGCCGTGGGGCCATAGTTGCTGTGAAGCTCCCGACCCAGCATGCGCAGCATAGCCATCAACTGTCCGCGATGATGGGATGTATGCGCAACCCTCCGCACCATGACCCATGCTCGCGAGCGCGCCACGTCAAAGAACTTGACCTCCTCTTCCCACCAGCGTTCGGCTTTCGCTTGCAACTCCGCCAGCCGCTTCCCGCTGTCTTCCACGTAGCGCTCGATAAAGTCCGCCCGGGTCTCCTGCTTCGGCAAAGGAGGCGATCCCACATCAATCCCCAACATGTTCCGGAACCATAAATCCTCACTCATGCACTGATGCACCATCTGCTCCAACACACTACGTCCCCGCGAGTCGCCACTTCTCGGCCGTACAACCAGATCCTGATCCCAGAACTCGCTCCACACACTTACAACCTTGATCCGTTCTGTTGCGTACGTCTCAATCAGAAATGCATATCTCATAAAGGCTTCTCCAGAGACCTGGCAGCCACAAAGACAAGAATACCTTCACGAGTGGGATTCAGACAGACCGGGATGTAGAGGCTATGGAGAAGAAAGCGTTGCAGGTAGCGGAGCTTCGCCCCGCGGACAGCCGAGGCGGCTGTCCCCACATGGTTCTATCCCTTATGCTCGCGCCGTCGTAAATAGTCAATGAACATCTGCTCGACCGGCTTGTCGTAAGAAATGAGCACATGGCGGACCGGGCGTCCGCTAACGAAATGGCAGACCTCTTCAGCAAGGTTCTTCGCGTGGTCTCCGGCGCGCTCCAGCGACTGTGTCATGAAAATCACCTGCAGGCTAGCCTGCCGATGAACATTCTCCGGATTCTCGATGTGGCGCAGAAAAACCAGATTCCGCAAGCGGTCCATCTCCGCGTCGGCCCGCAAAACTTCTACCGCCTTGCTGACATCGCGCTGGGAGAATGCGTCGCCGCAATCGGTGAGCATCTTCTCGAGCAGAGTCGCCATCTGGGTAAGATCGCGGGTATCTTCCGAGTCGATCCGCCCGCTCACCGACTGGGCGCTGTTAGCGAAACTGAGCAGCAGATCGCCAATGCGTTCCAGCCCAATCATGAACTTCATGCACGCGAGCAACTCCCGCGCTTCCGCGGGTCCAACCTCGGTGATGGCGGTGGTAACGCCATTGTCGATTTCCAGGTCGAGCGTGTCGAGTTCGCGCTCGCGCTGGCGCAGAGAATTCAGCAGCGCACTCGATCCAGTCGCAATGCCTTCGGCTGCAGCACCCGCCGCTTCTTTAGCCATGTGGCAGGCTTCGACCGTCCGGCGCACGATGTAATGATGAGCCGGTTCAGGATTCGGGCTCTTGACTGCAGTACTCATGGATGTATCCGCCGGGCGAGAATGCAGGCGACGCGGTGCTCGAGCGGGACCATCGCCGTTACTCTGCCAATTCTGGGATCGGATCGCCAACAGCTAAGCATAAACCGTCTGATCCCGCCTGCGGTTAATAAGCTGTGAATTTTGCACCATTTTAGCAATGGGCTCCCGGTGCTCGTCGCCGAATCACACCCACAAAATAGCTTCCGTGCTATCCTGCGCGGTGCATTTCCGTAAACGTTTACGGAAATCTTAATCTACTCCGGGAGATGAAGTCGCATGAAACGCGCCCTCCAATTTCTTTTCTTACTCGCGACCGGCATCAGTTTTCTGGCAATCACCCGCGCCGACGCCCAGTGGACTCCGATGAACCCAGTCCGGAAAGTTCAACAGGAAGCCGATGGCGTCATGTTCACCATGGGAACTGGAACGTTGAAGGTGCAGGTTTGTTCGGACTCGATGATTCACGTGCTGTATTCGCCGACAGCGACGTTCCCCAAACGAACTGACTTCGTGGTGATTAAAGACAGCTGGCCCGCCGCCAAGTGGAGCACGCAGTCTGGAGATGACGCCGTCACAATTTCCACTTCCCTGCTGAAGCTCACCATCACTCGGAAAGACGGGGCGATTGCGTACGCCGAGGCGAATGGGAGTCCTCTGGTGCAGGAAGCCTCACGCAGCATGCGGGCAGAAAAGGTGAACGGCGAAGACACCTACCGCGCCGAATCGTTCATCAATGTGTACGGATCGCACGAGGGACTCTATGGCCTGGGACAACACCAGTCCGGCGTATGGAACTATCGTGGTGAGTCGGTCGATATCGTGCAGGACAACAGCAACATCTCCGTCCCGCTGATGGTTTCCAGCAAGGGCTACGGCATCTTCTGGAACAACATGTCGCGCAGCCGGTTCAACAACCGCTTCGCCAACTATCTGTACATCAGCTCTGAAGTGGCCGATGTTATCGACTACTACTTTCTCTACGGCCCCGAGTTCGACAAGATCGTCGCCGGATACCGCGAGCTGACCGGGCAGGCTCCCATGTTCGGCAAGTGGGCCTACGGATTCTGGCAGTGCAAGAACCGGTACAAGTCGCAGGACGAGATCCTTGGAGTCGCGAAGAAGTATCGCGAACTGCACATTCCCGTCGACAACATCGTGCAGGACTGGTTCTGGTGGAATCGCAAAGGAGAATTCGTCTTCAACAAGAACTATCCCGACCCGAAGGGGATGATCGACCAGCTCCATGCCGAGAACTTCCACCTCATGATTTCCATCTGGCCTTTCTTCGAGCCGGGATCGGCGAACTACGACTACATGAACAGCAAGGGTTGGTTCGTCGACAAGTTCAAGTATGCAAAACCCCCGTATCACACCGACGCAATGGCCGTGTATGACGCGACCAGCCCCGAGGCGCGGAAATATTACTGGGATCTCGTCAACAAGGGATTGTTCAGTATCGGCGCAGACGCCTGGTGGATGGATACGACCGAACCGGAAACGGAAGGACAAGAGGAAAACATTCTGCTGCATCACAAACTCGCGGCCGGCAGTGGCGATCGGTATGTGAATGCTTATCCGCTGCTGGACACGGGGGCCGTGTATCAGGGACAGCGCAGCGCGTCGGACAAGAAGCGCGTTTACATTCTGTCTCGGTCCGCGTTTGCCGGCTCTCAGCGCAATGCCGTGACCGCATGGTCGGGAGACATCAACTCCGATTGGTTCAGCTTCCGCCGCCAGATCCCCGCGGGATTGAACTT
>DATEHP010000410.1:0-4246 GCA_035279505.1 Candidatus Sulfotelmatobacter sp.
AGTTGTCATATTTGACAACAAACGTCAAGAAAGCCCGCCGCAGGCCTAATTCTCTCCGGCGTTCTTCCGCGCCCGGCAAAGGCGGGCTTTTTTCGTAATGGACCATCGGCTAGCCCAAGTTCGTCACGAAACGGGCAAAAAATAGGCTAAGCCCTTCTGAATCAGTTCAGGGAGTCGCCAAGTCTACACTACATTTGTGGTGGTTTTGGAGGCGATCCGGAAGGCTCAATTGGAGCTCATGAAGCAGTAATTTCTGCTCGGTCGTGGGTTCCGTGATGCGTCGCAGGCGGATCTCGCGGCCGTCGGTGGTAGGCAGAATAATGTCGGCACTTTGCAGTGTGGACAGAAGCGCCAGCGCCCTCATCGGCGACATCGGCTGGGCGTTTTCAACTCCGCTCGCCGGTGGCTTGGGCACGATCGCCGCTCGCCGTTTGAGTAGATGTTTCAACGTGACCCAGAGCGCGTAACCCAGGAATGCTACCATCACGTGGGCCTTGACGCGCGGCTCCTTCTGATGGAAAAGCGGCCGGATCGAAAGCTCGCTTTTCAAAGCGCGGAAGGACGCCTCGGCCTCGGTCAATTGCGTATACTGCGACCAGATCTTCGGCCTTGTCCGCCTGCAGATTCGTGCGCAGCAAGTAGGCGCCTTCGCGTGATTCGCGCCAACTTTTGCGGTCTTCTTTCATCTGCCAGAACAAGCGCACGCCCTCGGTCGAGTCCCGCAGAGAGACTTCATAAAGATCATTGACCGACGGATGCCGGGCCTGAATCTTTCCCAGCCGCCGCTCCATCTTGTTGCGATCCTTCAGCCGGCCCAGCGCGATGGTCTTCTCCAGAGCTTTCAGGGCTTTTTCCCTGCTGCTGGAAAAACGCTTTCGGATGGCTTTCTCTTTTTCTTTACGGCCCGCAGTACGGCACAGAATGTAGGTCTCCGTGCCCTCCGGAATGGCCACGGTCTTCACTTTCACTTCGGGCCGAACCTGCGTCCAGTCGTCTATCAACAGTTCTGCTTCGAACCGCTTCATCTGGCTCCGCGGCGTGCCTACCAGATACTGCCCGCCCCGCTTGCGGATCGCCGCCAGGTTCTCCTCGCTCACGATGCCGCGATCAAACACCCAAATCCTGCGCGCCTTGCCGTACTTGCGCTCGACCATGCGCAGAATTGTCTCCATGGTCGAGACGTCGGCTCGGTTCCCGTCGAAGGTTTCGTAACTGAACGGAAACCCTTCGCTGTTGACGATGAGCGCGATCACCATCGGTTCGCAGTCGGGACGGTGATCCCGCGAATAGCCGCGGTGCATCATCGGATTCTTCTCCGCCGCCCCTTCCACGTACGTGCTCGTCAGGTCGTAAAGCAGTACATCGAACTCGGCCCCAAACAGCGCGCCGTAGCGCTCCTTAAGGTGCCGCTCCAGCTCGGTCTTGTGCGGCAGGATGCAGTCCAGACAGCGATATAAGCGCGTGTCGTTGATCTTGCCGCCTTCGATCCCCAGCAGATCGTCCAGCGCCGTCGAAGGATACCAGCGCTGTTCGATGGCCAACTCGCTGCCTGGCGCGCACAGCCGGTTGATTCCCAACAGCGCCACCACGCGCGACCACGGCACATCGGCCGGATCGTCATCCACCGCCTGCGCGTTGACTCATCACTTTTGTTACCCAGCGCGACCCGTTGCCTCATGAAAAATGTTACCCGTCGCCATGAAAGGGAGGGGTGGCAGATTGAGGAGGCAATTGAGCGTGGCAACGAGACGGGAACTGATTGAGACGGTGGCGGTGCGCTATCGGGCCGCCGAACGGAACCAGAAAAAAGAGATTCTTGACGAATTCGTCAAGGTGACGGGCTTTCATCGCAAGCACGCGATTCGCGTCCTGAAAAAAGCGCCGAGGGAGGAAACTCCTGAACCGCGGCAAAGGGCGCGGATCTACGACGAAGCCGTTCGAGAAGCGCTGACGATCGTTTGGGAGGCGGCCGATCGAATCTGCGGAAAACGGCTCCACCAGGTGATCGCCGGTTTGGTCGACGCCATGGAGCGCCATGGGCATTTGAAACTGGATGCCGAGGTGCGGGAAAGGCTGCTGTCCATGAGCGCCGCCACCATGGACCGGCTGCTGATGAAGGTTCGAGACACCGCTAAACAGGGCCGACGCAGAACGATGATCAACACGCCGCTGCGAAAAAGTATCCCGGTGCGGACCTTTGGGGATTGGAATGATCCGTCTCCCGGCTTTTTCGAAATGGATATGGTGGTGCATTGCGGAAAGTCGACTGCGGGGAGTTACGTGCATAGCTTGGTGCTGACCGACATCGCCTCGGGGTGGACTGAGGCCATCGCGATGGTCGTTCGGGAACAAACGCTGGTGACTGAATCGGTGAGCGACATTCGAGCGAAGTTGCCGTTCGCGGTGCGTGGGCTCGATGTTGATAATGACGGCGCGTTCATTAACGAAACACTGGTGGGTTATTGCCGTGACAATAAAATCGAACTCACCAGATGTCGCGCCTACAAGAAGAATGATCAAGCTTGGATTGAACAGAAGAACGGTGCGGTGATCCGGCGAATGGTGGGGTATGGAAGGTTGGAGGGCACGCAGACCGCGGCGGTGTTGAACAAGCTGTACACCTCCGCGAGGCTCTTTGTAAACTTCTTCCAGCCCTCCTTCAAATTGCTTTCGAAAACACGGGAAGGCGCGAAGGTCATCAAGAAGTACCACCCGCCCGCGACACCGTGCGAGCGTCTGTTGGAACGGTTGGATGTCTCAGACCAATGCAAGGAACAACTCCGGCAAACGCTAGCGGCCCTGGACCCGGTTCGATTGCTGAGTGAAATTCGTGAAGCACAGCGAACGCTGGTGCAACTTGAAATCGGCGTCGCCAACGCCGAAACTGCTCAGCCAATCCCAGGACTGAGCGGTTTCGTCGCCAGCCTTTCGACGGTGTGGCGCGATGGTGAAGTGCGCCCAACACATCGCAAAAGGAACAGCGGGCCACGAACCTATCGCACTCGTTTGGACCCATTTGAAGCAGTCTGGCCGCAGGTTCAGAAATGGCTCAACGAACAGCCCGACGCCAATGCCAAAGAACTGTTCATCCGTTTGCAGGAAAGTACGGCCAGCACTTTTCCACCCGGACAACTGCGCACTCTCCAACGACGAGTCAAACAGTGGCGCAGTGAAATCGCCCGCCAGTTGGTGCTGGGTGGTCTTGAATCTGAAACAGAAATGGACCAGCAAGTCTGCGCTGCGGGAGCCGGCATCAATTCCGAGGGGCGTCCATGAGCAACTGGCTGGATTTTAAATCGATCAAGCGGAGCGTGACCCTGGCATCCTTGCTCCGGCACTACCACGTCAAGCTTCGGCGGAGCGGGAAAGATCAATATCGAGGGTGCTGCCCGATTCACCACGGCGACAGTCGTGACGCTTTTCACGTGAACCTGGCTCGCAACGTTTTTCACTGTTTCGCGTGCGGCGCCGGCGGAACCGTGCTGGATTTTGTCGCTGCGAAGGAGGGTTGCTCTCTGTTCGAGGCAGCGCAAACAATCCAGTCCATGACGTGTTCGACAACTCCGTTGACATTGACACGAAATGAGAAGGAACTGGTTACGGAAAGAAGAAGGGTCTGTCTGCCCCTGAACTTTACCCTAACGGGCATCGACTACTCGCATCCCTATCTCGCCGAACGCGGGATCCCGGAAAAGACGGCAGCCCAGTTTGGCGTCGGTTTCTACGCGGGACCTGGATTGATGCACGGCCGACTGGTCATACCTATCCACAACGCTGACGGAGAACTGATCGCTTACTGCGGACGCTCCGTGGATCAGACGCAGCCACGGTACCGCGTCCCATCGGCTTTTGCTAAATCCGAGATCCTTTTCAATATGCATCGCGCCGTCGCCGGCATGGACAATTCGGTCGTCATTGTGGAAGGGTTCTTCGATTGCATGAAGGTCCATCAGGGTGGCGTTCCGTCGGTCGTCGGGCTAATGGGATCGGTGCTCTATGAGCCACAGCGTCGAATTCTTCTGGAGCGATTCCACCATGTCGTCCTCATGTTGGACGGCGACCAGGCCGGCCGTAAGGGGAGCGCGGTGATCGCTGAACAGTTACGGCCACATTGCTCTGTACGAGTACTTCTGTTACCCAATGGTGTGCAGCCGGACCAGTTGCCGGCGAAGGACATCGGAGAGCTGCTGAAGCCGTTCGCCACGACGATTAGCGGTTCGGTAACATCTCTAAATGAGGCAACACG
>DATEHP010000411.1:0-10749 GCA_035279505.1 Candidatus Sulfotelmatobacter sp.
TCGTCCTAAGTTGTAGCCACCACCGTGGGACAGCCTGTCCCACGCCCACGCTGATGGGACAAGGTGACCCGCAATCCCATTTCGAGCCGATGTAAAGACTTTGTAATGAGCACCTGCGTTGGTTCTCACCTTGCAAGAGAACTCTGTTACTTAATCTCGTCACACGGACGGAGAGCGTGCCACAGATGGCAAGGAATCAGAACCCAGCTACACCGGGAAAGCGCAACCAGCGCCACAGTGCAGCTTGGGGAAAGCACCTAAGCCTCGCGGTACTTCTGTTGACTGGAACCGTATTCGGACAGCAGAACGCCGCCAGCCTGCGCGGAATAAAAACGTCGGAGAGGCTCGATCCGGAAGTGACGAAAATCATGAGCCGCTTGGCTGCGCGTCCGAGCCAGCAAGTGAAGGTGATCGTGCAGTACAAGCAAGCTCCGAAGGCGGCCGCGTTCTCGCGAATGCAGGGCATGGGCGGGAGGGTCGGGCATCATCTAGGCCTGGTTAGAGGAGCAGCTTTCACAGTGCCCGCGAGTTCGTTGCAGGCATTAGCGAACGATCCAGACGTGGCATTCGTAAGCCTGGATCATCCGCTGAAGAGCATGGATGACTACAGCGACGCGGCCATGAACGTGACTGCTACGGTGAACGCAGCATATGACGGGACGGGAATTGGAGTCGCCGTTATCGACAGCGGCATCAACGACACGCACTCGGATCTCAGCAAAGGAAACGCGTCCCGCGTTCTTTATCACCAAGACTTCACTGGCGCTACTACTTACCTGAAGAACAAGCAGGTGTGGGATCTGTACGGCCACGGCACGCACGTGGCTGGCATCATCGGCGGCAATGGGAACAAGTCGAACGGGCGGTATGCCGGCATCGCGCCGAATGTAAACCTGATTGACCTCCGCGTGCTCGATGCGAACGGGGCGGGCAGCGACAGCGAAGTGATCGCCGCGATTCAGCAGGCGATTGCGCTGAAGAACACGTACAACATTCGAGTCATCAACTTATCTCTGGGACGAGGAATCTTCTCCAGCTACGCGCAAGATCCGTTGTGCCAGGCGGTAGAGTCGGCGTGGAGAGCGGGAATCGTGGTGGTGGCAGCTGCCGGAAATTATGGGCGCATCAGCGTAAATGGCAGCAATGGCTACGGAACGGTAGCCGCACCCGGGAACGATCCGCTGGCACTCACGGTGGGAGCGATGAAGGCGATGGGGTCGTATTCGCGGACGGACGATCAGATCGCAAGCTACAGCTCGAAAGGTCCGACGACGTATGACCACGTGGTAAAGCCTGATGTAGTGGCTCCGGGGAACCTGGTGGTTTCGACGGACTCCCGAGGGAGTACGCTGGAAACCCTGTTCCCGAACAACGCAGTGGCGGGCAACACATCGGTGCATGACTACCTGAGCCTGAGCGGCACCAGCATGGCAACTCCAGCGGTTGCCGGCGGGGTCGCCCTCATGCTGCAGCAGAATCCGAACCTTACACCGGACCAGGTGAAGGCGCGGCTGATGAAGACCGCATACAAGACTTTTCCGACATACTCGATCGCGACTGACCCGGCGACCGGTCTGACGTATCTCTCTTTCTACGACGTGTTCACGGTGGGTGCGGGTTACGTCGATCTGGGAGCGGCTCTGACGAACACAGACCTCGCGCCTGCGAACGTCGGCGCGGCTTTGTCTCCAACGGCCTCCTACAACAGCCGGACGGGCATGGTAACGGTTTCAAATGGCAACGGCACCGTGGCGTCGTCTTCTGTGGTATGGGGCTCGTCGGTCGTGTGGGGCTCATCCGTGGTCTGGGGCGCGAACCTGTCGGGTAGCTCTGTTGTGTGGGGCAGCTCGGTTGTTTGGGGTAGCAGCAACGCCACAGGATTCAGCGTGGTTTGGGGATCGTCGACTGATTCCGCCAGCAGTGTGGTCTGGGGCGCATCGTCGGACTCCAACGGGGCATTTTCCGCGACCGACACGGAAGAATGAGTCGATAGCAGGCTGCGGAAAAGCTTTCTTCGACGTACACAATTTCCCCCGCGGCTTAAAAGCCGCGACTGATTTCGTTGAATTTACGGAGCGGCTCAAGTGAGAGCTGCTCTTTCGCCCCGCTGGGGCTGAGTCGTTTCCCGCTTTCACCCATGGCTTGCGCCATGGGCTGCATTCTTACGCCGCTTCGCGGCTAACAGCGGAGAGTTGTGTCCATTGCGACTTTGAGAATCTGGTTCTCTCGCACACACTCGAAGCCGCGCCCTTTCGAAACCTGTAGGGAATTCAGGCACCGGCTTGCTCACATCTGCCGCGCTGTGGAAAACTACATAGACACAATTTCATAAAGGGAGTGCGGGCGAGGCGCTCGCTCCACAGCCGGAAGGAAGTCGGCGCTACTTATGACACGCACATTATTCGAAAAGATTTGGGGTGCACATCTGGTTGCGGCTCCGTCGGGGCGGGCACCCATTGTCTACATCGATTTGCACCTGGTGCATGAGGTGACTTCACCTCAGGCATTCGATGGACTGCGGGCGGCAGGACGGAAGGTGCGGCAGCCTGCTCGCACGGTAGCGACCGTCGATCACAATATTCCTACCGAGCCGCGGGGAACTCCGATCACCGACTTGATCGCTGCCAGGCAGATTTCTGCGCTGCAGGCCAATTGCAGGGAGTTTGGGGTCCGGCTGTTTGATATGGATTCGCCCGAGCAGGGGATTGTGCACGTGATTGGTCCGGAGATGGGGCTGACGCAGCCCGGCATGACGATTGTGTGCGGCGACAGTCACACCTCGACTCACGGAGCATTTGGGGCGCTGGCGTTCGGGATTGGAACGTCGGAGGTTGAGCACGTGCTGGCGACGCAGTGCCTGGCGCAGCGAAAACCGAAGACGATGAAGATCGAGGTGTGCGGGCAGCTTGCCGACGGAGTGACGGCAAAGGATCTTGCCCTGGGAATAATCGGACAGATTGGGACCGACGGAGCGACGGGCCATGTGATCGAGTACGCGGGGCCGGCGGTACGGGCGCTCTCGATGGAAGGGCGGATGACGCTGTGCAATATGAGCATCGAGGCCGGGGCGCGGGCGGGGATGGTCGCGCCGGATGAGACGACGATCGCATACGTGAAGGGGCGGCGGTTCGCGCCCACGGGAACAGATTGGGATCAAGCTGTGGCTTACTGGCGGAGTTTGCCTTCGGATGAAGGCGCGGCGTTCGACAAGACAATCGAGATCGATGCTGCTCAGCTTTGTCCGTTTGTGACCTGGGGGACAAATCCGGGGATGGTGGCGCCGGTAACGGGACGCGTTCCGGAGATTGGCGCACTGGAAGAATCTGACAGGCGAGCGACCGAACTCGCGCTGCAATACATGGGGCTTGAGCCGGGCGAGAGGATTCAGGATATTGGAATTGACCGCGTGTTCATTGGATCGTGCACGAATTCGCGGATTGAAGATCTGCGAGCGGCCGCGCGAGTGGCGAAGGGTCACCGGGTGAATTCGAAAGTTCGCGCCATGGTCGTGCCGGGATCGCAGACCGTGAAGCGGGCGGCGGAACAAGAAGGTCTGGATCGGATTTTTCGCGACGCGGGATTTGAGTGGCGGGAGTCGGGATGTTCGATGTGCCTGGGCATGAATCCTGATATTTTGCAGCCGGGGGAACGGTGCGCGTCGACCAGCAACCGGAATTTCGAAGGGCGGCAGGGACGCGGTGGTCGGACACATCTGGTAAGTCCGATGATGGCGGCGGCGGCGGCGATTGAGGGGCACTTTACGGATATTCGAAAGTGGAAGTTTGAGTAAGACAGATATGTTTTGGGAAGGCGACACCGTGGTTCTTGAGAAGTCTGTGCCGAGCATACCTGTGCCGATCGGAACGCAAGGAATAGTGATCGGTGTCTTCGCCTTCTCAACGCCGACAGCTTACGAGGTGGACTTCTTTGACGAGAACCACGCGGCGGTGGGGCTGTTCAGAGTATTCGGGGATGAGAACTTCAGTCTTAAGATCTCCGTTAAGGATCAGTTAGAGAAGCTTTGATCAAAATATCGCAGAAACCGACACAAGGTCCCTCGACTTCGCATAATTGCCGAAAAGCCGGCAATTCTGCTTCGCTCGGGATGACAGAGCTGAGTCGGGATGATAGAGCTGAGATTGATCATAGTTTCTACAGAGGGCTCGAATGAAACCTTTTACAGTGCATCGCGGGCGGGTCGCGCCGCTGGATCGGGTTAACGTAGACACCGACCAAATTATTCCGAAGCAGTTTTTGAAACGGATTGAGAAGACCGGGTTTGGGCAGTTTTTGTTTAATGACTGGCGGTTTGGGGCGGACGGAAAAAAGAATCCTGATTTCGTGCTGCATGAACCGCGATATGAAGGCGCGACGGTACTAGTGGCAGGGAAAAATTTCGGGTGCGGGTCGTCGCGGGAGCACGCCGTCTGGGCGCTGGCGGATTTCGGATTTCGCGCGGTTATCTCGTCGTCATTCGCCGATATCTTCGCTAATAACTCGACAAAAAACGGGTTTCTGGCCGTCCTGCTGACGGGTGATGAAGTTGCCACGGTGATGACGCGGGCGCAGGAGATCGACAACTACGAAGTCACGATCGATCTGGAGAAATGCGAAGTGCGCGACGATCATGGACTCTTCGCCAAGTTCGCAGTTGATGAATTTGTAAGGCATTGTCTGCTGAATGGGCTGGATGATATTGGATTAACATTGCAGCATGACGCGGAGATCGCCGAGTACGAGAATCTTCACCCCGCGCCTGCTGCGCTCAGAATTTGACGAACAGTCAAAACAAGTAAAAGTATGTAAAAGCTGTGCGCCAGTATTGACCCGCCATAGGCGCGCAGTTGATCCTATATTGGCGCGGTTCTGCCTATTGGTGGAACTGTGGGGCGTCCTCTCTGCTTCCACAGGCGCTGGCAAATGCCTGCGCGCCAGCCGGCTGGTAGCCGGCGCTACCCGGGTCAAACAGCGAGTTGCTGCAAACCGAGCCTAAATGCTTACGTCTAATATCCGGGGTTCACGGCGGCCCCGGCTCAGAAATGGTGACGGACTAACCTTGTGAAAATTATTGATGGTCCTAAAAAACGACGCCAACCGCGGAAGGCGCAGAGCCTGGCGGTGATTACTGTTCTTGCGGCAGTTGGCGCGATTTCCATTAGCTGCAGCAGTGCAGCCGACCCCAAGTCGAAGGCGCAGGCGGCGGGCCCAGTGCGGGCAGTTTCAGTGGCGGTGGCTCCGGTGCAGAAGCAGGACGTGCCAGTTTATCTGTCGGGACTGGGATCGGTAACCGCGTTCAACACGGCCAATATCAAGAGCCGTGTTGACGGGCAAATCATGAAGGTGAATTTCCGCGAAGGGCAAGACGTGCGCCAGGGAGAGCTTTTGATCGAAATCGATGCGCGGCCCTTCGAGGTGCAGGTGGAACAATTGCAGGCGCAGTTATTCCGCGATCAGGCACAGCTGCGAGATGCGAGGCTCAATCTGGAACGATATACATCGCTGATTCCCTCGGGCAGCATCGCGCAGCAGCAGGTCGATACGCAAAAGGCGCTGGTGGATCAGCTTGATGGAACAGTGCGCAACGACCAGGCACAGATTAACTCGGCGAAACTGAACATCACGTATTGCCATATCACGGCACCGTTCACCGGGCGGGTTGGATTGCGGCAGGTCGATCCGGGGAACATCGCGCATGCCTCGGACGCAAATCCGATGCTGATTCTGACCCAACTGCACCCGATTGCGGTGATCTTTACGCTGCCAGAGGATGTGCTACCCAAGGTTTCGAAACAGATGCACCGGGGATCCCTGGAGGTGGATGCATTCAGCCGCGATGACCAGACGAAACTGGCGACGGGGAAATTGCTGACGATCGACAACCAGATCGACCCTTCGACCGGTACAGCGAAGCTGAAAGCGGTATTCGACAATAAAGACAGCCAGCTGTGGCCGAATCAGTTCGTGAACTCCGACCTGCTGCTGGAGACCCGCAAGAACAGTATCGTAGTACCGACGGCGGCGATTTTACGCGGACCTCAAGGTCCATTCGTATATACGGTCAATCCCGACAAGACGGTGCAGGACAAGGCGATCACAATTGCGCTGACGCAGGGCGACATCACGGTTGTCACGGATGGCGTGTCTCCGGGCGACACGGTGGTCACCGACGGGCAGGACAAGCTGCAAAGAGGCTCGCACATTGAGCCTCGAGGTGGTCCGCCAAGCAAGAACACGACAGCGCCAGTCACGGGAGCGGTGCAACGGCCATCAGTCGAGCGAGAAGAATCGAGCGCGCCGGAAACAGCTGGACGGCGTTCGCATCGTCCATCGGAACATGGAGCAAGCAGCAATTCAGCTCCCGGCGACTAGGCCCATGAATCCTTCACGCATATTTATTCTCCGCCCGGTGGCAACCACACTGTTGATGGTGGGCGTGCTGCTGGTGGGCTGGGTTGCGTTCATGCAATTGCCGGTCTCGGCTCTTCCTGAAGTCGATTACCCCACGATCCAAGTCGTGACGTTTTATCCGGGAGCGGACCCGGAGGTAATGGCGTCTTCAGTGACATCGCCGCTGGAGCGGCAGTTCGGGCAGGTACCCGGGCTGACGCAGATGACCTCGACCAGTTCCTCTGGCAGTTCGGTCATCACGCTACAGTTCGGACTCGATCAGAACATTGATGTGGAGGAGCAGCAGGTACAGGCGGCGATCAATTCGTCGGGGACGTATTTGCCTGCCGATCTGCCCAATCCACCGATCTACAACAAGGTGAATCCGGCGGACGCGCCGATATTGACGCTGGCATTGACTTCCGACTCGTTGCCGCTATCGAAGGTAGAAGACGTAGCCGACACTTCCCTGGCGCAGAAGATTTCTCAGCTACCAGGAGTTGGGCTGGTGTCGATCAGCGGCGGACAAAAACCGGCAGTGCGGATTCAGGCCAACCCAACGGCGCTGGCTTCGTACGGGCTGAGCCTGGAAGATTTGCGGGCCGCATTGGCACAGGCGAACGTGGATCAGGCGAAGGGCGTGATCGACGGGAAGCGGCAAGCGTACACGATTGGGGCGAACGATCAGCTTTTCTCCAGCGAGCAATACAAGCCGATCGTGATCGCGTACAGGAATGGCGCGCCGGTGCGACTGAGCGACGTGGCCAACGTGATCGACGGCACGGAGAACACACAACTCGCGGCGTGGATGAATCTGACGCCAGCGGTCATTGTAAATATCCAGCGGCAGCCGGGCGCGAACATCATCAGTGTGGTGGACCGCATTAAGAAATTGCTGCCACAGCTGCAGGCTTCTTTGCCGAGCGCGGTCAAGGTGCAGATTCTCACTGATCGGACGACCACGATTCGGGCGTCGGTAAAAGATGTTGAGTTCGAACTGATGCTGGCCATCGGGCTGGTCGTGATGGTCGTGTTCCTGTTCTTGCGGAATCTCTCGGCAACGACGATTCCGAGCGTGGCCGTACCGCTGTCGCTGATTGGGACATTCGGCGTGATGTACCTGCTCGGGTACAGCTTGAATAACCTGACGCTGATGGCGCTGACGATCTCGACTGGATTCGTAGTGGATGACGCGATCGTCATGATCGAGAACATTGACCGGTTTCTGGAAGCTGGAGATTCGCCTCTGGATGCCGCACTGAAGGGAGCGGGACAGATCGGGTTCACGATCGTGTCGCTCACGGTATCGCTGATCGCGGTTCTGATCCCGTTGCTGTTCATGGGCGACATCGTGGGCAGGCTGTTCCGCGAATTTGCGGTGACGCTGGCGGTAACGATTCTGGTCTCGGCGGTGGTGTCTTTGAGTTTGACACCGATGATGAGCGCCAAACTGCTCAAACACCGCAAGCAGGGTGAAAAGGGGCGGTTCTACGAGGTCACCGAGGACTATTACAACCGCATCATCGCGTTTTACGGGCGGTCGGTGAAGTGGGTGCTCAAGCATCAGACAGCGACTTTGCTGGTAACGGCGGCGACGCTGGTGCTGACCTTGTACTTGTACGTGATCGTGCCAAAAGGTTTTTTTCCCGTGCAGGACACTGGGGTGATTCTGGGCGTCTCCGAGGCACCAGATTTCGTTTCCTTTGATGCCATGGCGGAGCGGCAGCAAGAACTAACGAAAGTCATTCTGAAGGACAAGGATGTGGAAAGCTTGTCGTCGTTCATTGGAGTCGATGGAACCAATGTGACGCCGAATTCGGGAAGAATTCAGATCAACTTGAAGCCGCGGGATCAGCGCTCGAACGATGCATCGTCCATCATCCGGCGGCTGCAACCGGAACTGAACCAGGTGCAGGGGATCACGTTGTACATGCAGCCGGTGCAGGACCTCACCGTGGAGGATCGTGTCAGCCGTACGCAATTTCAGTACTCGATTGAAGATGCGGATGTCCAGGAGCTGGCGCAGTGGACGCCGAAGCTGGTGGCAAAGCTGCAGGCCATTCCTGAGTTGCGCGATGTAGCGACCGATCAACTGAACGACGGGCTCAGAACGAACATCGCGATTGATCGCGATACCGCATCGCGGTTGGGGATTTTCCCGCAGGCGATCGATAACACGCTGTACGACGCTTTTGGACAGAGACAGGTATCGACCATTTTCACCCAGCTGAACCAATACCACGTGGTGTTGGAAGTGCTGCCGAATTTCGCGCAGACTCCCGAGAACTTGAACGACATTTACATACGGCCAAGCGTGGTCACACCCAACTCCGGGGCGCCCACGGCGAACGGGGCGGCGGTCACGACGAACGGAGCACCCGTTCCGATCTCGGCATTTACGCGGATGAATTCATCGAGCGCGTCGCTCGCCATAAACCATCAGGGACAGTTTCCGGTGGTGACGTTATCGTTCAACCTGGCGCCGGGGGCCTCTCTGGGTGAAGCGACAAAGGCAATCCAGCAGGCAGAGAAAGACATTCTGCTGCCGCCCAGTATTCACGCTTCATTTCAGGGAACGGCTGCGGCGTTTCAGAATTCGCTGTCCTCAGAGCCTTTCCTGATCCTGGCAGCGGTGATCACGGTTTACATTGTGTTGGGAGTTTTGTACGAGAGTTACATTCATCCGATCACGATTCTGTCGACACTGCCTTCGGCGGGAGTAGGAGCGATTCTGGCGCTGATGATTACCGGGAACGATCTGACGGTGGTGGCGCTGATCGGAATCATTCTTCTGATCGGCATTGTGAAGAAGAACGCCATCATGATGATCGACTTCGCGCTGGAGGCGGAACGGGAGGAGCACAAGCCTCCCGAGGAGGCGATTTTTCAGGCGTGCCTGCTGCGGTTTCGGCCCATCATGATGACAACGATGGCGGCGTTGCTGGGCGGATTGCCGCTGGCGCTTGGCACGGGGACGGGCGCGGAGTTGAGGCGGCCGCTCGGTATCACGATCGTTGGCGGGCTGCTACTCAGCCAGTTGCTAACGCTTTATACGACACCGGTTGTCTATTTGTGGTTTGACCGGCTAGCGCAGAGGTTTGCGCGGTACCGGATCGGAAACGAGATTCCGCCGGAACCGATGTCGGCGGATTAGATATGAGCATATCGAGTCCATTTATCCGGCGTCCGATTGGGACTTCTCTGTTGACGGCAGCATTGCTGCTATCGGGAATCCTCGCCTTCAATTTCCTGCCTGTGGCTTCGCTGCCGAAGATGGACTTCCCAGTGATCAGCGTCGGAGCGTCACTGCCCGGCGCCGATCCGCAGACCATGGCGTCTGCGGTGGCCACTCCGCTGGAGCGGCAGTTCGGGCGCATCGCCGCAGTGAATCAGATGACTTCTTCGAGTCAACTGGGATCCACCGGAATCGCACTGCAATTCGATCTGAACCGGAATATTGATGCTGCTGCCCGAGACGTCCAGGCTGCGATCAACGCGGCTCGCAGCCAACTTCCCGCGAACCTGCCGAGCAATCCCGGTTATCGCAAGGTGAACCCGTCGGATGCGCCCATCCTGCTGCTGGGGCTGACGTCAGACACGATGACGGTACCGCAGATGTATGACTCGGCGGATTCGATCCTGGCGCAGAAACTGTCACAAGTGCAGGGAGTGGGGCAGGTTTTTGTGTGGGGCTCATCACAGCCGGCGGTACGCGCGGAAGTGAATCCGACGCTGTTAAATAAGCTGGGAGTCGGGCTGGATACGGTGCGAACGGCGCTGAACGCCGCCAACGCGAACCGACCGAAGGGCAAGATATCGAGCAGCACCACGAGCTACATGCTCAGCGATACCGATCAGCTGTTTACAGCAGATCAATATCGCCCCTTGATTGTGGCGTATCACAATGGCGCGGCGGTACGACTGGGCGATGTAGCCGAGGTGACAGATTCGTTATCGGATCGGCGGAATCTGGGTCTGATTAACGGGAAGCTGGGAATCATGATGGCGATTTTCCGGCAGCCTGGAGCGAACATCATCGACACCGTCGACCGGGTGCAGTCGATGATCCCTTTCCTTCAGGCCTCGATTTCACCGGCGATGAAGCTTACGGTTGTGATGGACCGGACGACCTCGGTAAGGGTATCGGTCAAAGACATCGAACGGACGCTGCTGATATCGATCGCGCTGGTGATCCTGGTCGTGTTCGCATTTCTGCGCACAGTGCGAGCGACGATCATCCCAAGCATCTCGGTGCCGCTTTCACTGGTGGGCACGTTCGGGGGGATGTATCTGCTGGGGTACAGCCTGGACAATTTGTCGCTGATGGCGCTGGCTATTTCGACGGGCTTCGTGGTCGACGAT
>DATEHP010000412.1:0-13412 GCA_035279505.1 Candidatus Sulfotelmatobacter sp.
ATGCGGCTGTTGCCGAAGGGGATTTGGCTACTCACCTTCTCGTCAACGATGAGACTCTTCGTGCCGAGCCGGAATTTCCCTGTACGCTCGCCGGCTTCGAAGAAGGCAGATGGGCTCAGATAGGTCCAAGCAATATCGGACTCCTTCAACAGTTCAAGTGCTTTCTGGTGCGCCGTGGCCTCTGGCACCCATTCTTTCGGCAAATACCCTGAAGCGAGGGCCGTCATCCCGGGTGCAATCTCAACCGACGCCGCTCCGCCGACCATGATGAACCGCGGCTTGCCATCGCTGCTGACGGCATCAATAAGGCGACCGGTTACCGCGGGCAACTGATCCGGATCGTTGTGCGGCGGGTTGTAAGCGCTTACGACTGCTTCCGAGCCAGAGATAATCTTTCGAATGCGATCGGTGTTGCTCAGATCATCGCGCTGCCTCTTTACTTCAGCCGGCAGGCGTTCGGGGTTGCGAACCACCGCGGTCACGTCGTGACCGCGGCTCTGAAGCTCGCGAAGGATGCGCGATCCAGCATTACCGGATGCGCCGATAAGAATGACATTCATGGTTTGTTTCTCCTTGGCTTTGAAATTCAATTTTTCATTCCCGTGGTTGCCCGGCGATAGATGATAACCGTCATATTATGATGCCAAAAAAAACAACTGTCGGCTCTTCCGTCACAAGGCTGAAAAAGCTGACATGTAGAATTCTCTTCCCTGGGCCAGCAATGCGTCACTCAGTTGGGGGTCGATAACCGCTCGTGCCACCATCATCGTGCCCGCCATTCCCGAGAACAACAACTGCGCCTGGCTCCCCCTCTCCGCGTCGCTCGGACCAGGCATGTACTTCGCGACCGTGTTTGCATATTCCGCGAATGCTTGAGTTAGGGCCTTACGAACCCCCTTTGGTTGCCGCGCCATCTCCCCGGCTAAGCTTGGTAGAAGACAGCCCTCCGTTGTGTCACGGTGTCCCGCGCTCAAGTAACTACCGATAATGGCGGCAAGCTCATGCCCTTTTGGCGCAGCGGCGGCCGCAGACTCAATTGCAGTAATGGCCTCGCTAAAGATGGCTCTGGCGGCAGCAGCTACCAACTCATTCTTATTATCGAAGTGAGCATAGAAACCTCCGTGGGTGAGTCCCATCCCGCCCATGAGTTTAGCGATTCCGATCCCTTGCAGTCCCCGTCGTCGGAACTGCTTTGCCGCCGTTTTTACCAGGCGTTCATGGGTTTGCGCTTTATGCTGTGCTGAATAACGCATCACGGTTATATGATGCCTATCATACTGTGGAGATGCACAAAAGTAAACATCTTTTTTGCCGCGCGGATGGTCGCGCGGTCAAGCCAGCGATGGCTCGCAAAGGAAAATTGCGGATGTGTTCTTACCGTAGCGAACCAAGGATCACTGTTCAAAGTAAGCGGGGAACAAGGGAAGCCGCAGTCTGCGGCGCTCCTCGACGCGCGGATGGCTGTTTGCGCTTGGCCCAAATGCGAGTAGTGACGGGCAAAATAGATGAGAATCTCGGGGTCAAGCGACGTATCGGCGTGTCCCATGTGTTGAATCGCTTCATCCTGTCTGGCTTCAAGGAGTTCAAGGAGCGACCGCATGTGAGAGCTACGTTATGCTGTGTTTTAAACAACTTAAATCACTCACGTGGCCGCCTAAGTGCTTGAGAAGTCGTGAGAGACGACGGAATCGTGGGTTCAAAACGGCTTTACAGAAAAGACGAAAGCGTTGGATTCGCTGTCAGATCGAGGAATGTCAAGAACGCTGCCGTGTCAGAGGTTGAGTCAGAGGTAACTGATTGAAATCTAACGGTGCCGATCGCCCACTTTGCGCTCAAAGTAACCCTTGGGAAGTCTTATTGCACCCTAATTGCACCCAGAGTCCTACAACACCCTTCTGCCCAAATCTGCACAAAAATAGCCGCAACTTTTGCGGCGTGGCTGCTGTCCCGTTACGGTAGCATCCGTGAACATCGTGGACTTCATTTTGCAATCTGGGTGCGCATTGCACCCAGGTCGAGTTTCTCCGCGTGTTGTTGTCCTTTGTCCCGTTACGGTGGCAGCCGTGGGCATGGTGACTCGTCAGCGACTGGCAGGTGGCACTATCGCATTCATCCGTAAATATTCCACAATCTGGCCATAATGGTTCCAGGAGTGGGTCAAAGCGTCCACGATCAGGCCCGGTCGAGTTCGGTTCTGATCGGCAGCGTTGACGGTCTCGGTTTGATTTTTGTCGTTAATTGCAGCTGCGGCTCTGTGAAGAAGGGCGAATGAGCCTTTCAAGTACTCCACGATCTCGGCCCTCGACTTCAAGGATTCCGGCGCCATTTCGTCCTGCTCTCCATGCGGAGGCTTCTCTCCTAGTACCGCAGAGGCGAGGATGTAATTGGTAGCGGACAAGTGCTTGACCTGTTCGGCAAAACTCCGAACTCCCTCGAATTTTCCTGTGGCGGGCGCGAATCCGTATCTTTCCTCTGGCATGGCCTCCGTGGCTGGAACTAGATGCTCTTCCGTCTTTGAAACCCATATATCAAGCTCTTTGCTGAGACTGCGATGTTCAGCCTTAGCCGATTGAGCCATCAAAGTGATGCTTGAAGCTAAGAAACTCGCGGTGATCGTGATCAGTCGAATTACACTCTTCGTCATTTCCAATCTCCTAAAGTTGCAGCGTTACTTGCTCACTTCAACTGCGCCATTCACACGCTAAAACTTCAAGTGGACTCGAAGTCAAGCTTGCAGGCCTATGTCCAACAATTCCGCCCCGCTCATTTTTTTGCCCTTGCAGTTCGTCCCCGGCGAATGTTCAAGAAATACAAAATACTTCTTGACTTAAAGTCGACTTGAATAAGGAGACTCTCTATGTGAGCGCTTCGAGCGCCCAAAAGGAGAAACCTCATGACAAGGAAAAAAAGGAGTATTGCAATGCGCTTCGCTACTTTTGCTCTTGCCTTGCTTTCCAGTGCGATTCTGGGAAAAAGCTCTGCGGCGCAAACGAGTGGCGATAGCTGCGACCGCAAAGAACACCAAGCTGCGACTTCAAAGCACCAAAGCCCATTCGCATGCGACCGGCTGGCACTCGACCCAGTAGCCCGCAAACGCCATTTTGACGAGCTAGGACCGGCGTTGCGCTCGATGAGAAAAGCCGTCCGCGAATTGCCAGACGGATACGAATTTCAATTTGCTCCGGACCCGAAGACGATTGCGATGGTTGCTGAGTGGGCCGCGGGAGAGCGCCTGTGCTGCCCGTTCTTCAACATTCAACTCCGCATGGAACCCGAAGGCGGACCTTTCTGGTTGCGCGTTACGGGCCGAAAGGGTACGAAGGACTTCATTAAGGTGGATGGCGCTTCCTGGATTCAGCCGGTGAGCTGATCTGAAATCAATTTTTCTAACGCTTAGGTCGGTAGGAGGTTGCTCTGATGCGATCGTTGCCCGTCGCTGCATTCATTGCGGGACTTATTTCGTTCCTATCGCCATGCGTCTTGCCTTTGGTGCCGGGGTACATCTCTCTCGTATCTGGCGCCGGCATTGAGGAACTCAAGGAGCGCGATGGCAGGTTGATGGGTTCGGTCATTCTGAACTCAGTTCTTTTCATTCTGGGATTCACTACGACCTTCCTCGCTCTGGGAGCCGTCGCTACCGCAATCGGGCAGTTGGTTCGGGAACACATTGCGGTTTTGAGCAGGATTGCAGGGGCAGTGATTGTCATTTTCGGGCTGCACCAAATCGGAGTGTTCCCGATTCGCTGGCTGTATGCAGACAAGCGTTTCCACGGACTGCCGACCGGCGTGGCAGGCGCGCGCGCCTTTCTCGTCGGTTCAGCCTTCGGTTTTGGCTGGACACCTTGTGTGGGGCCAATTTTGGCGGTGATCCTCACCTTTGCTGCAGCGGAATCCACAGTAGCCAAAGGAGTCTCGTTGCTAGCGATTTATGCTTTGGGTCTGGCCATACCTTTCTTGTTGACCGCCCTCAGCATCGAGGGATTTCTCTCCTTCTACACACGATTCCGGAGCCATCTGCACAAGCTTGAGATCGGCAGCGGTGTTGTGATGATTGCAGTGGGCGTGCTCATCTTCACCGGACATCTGCTTCTTCTCAACAACTGGCTGAACAAGGTGCCATTCCTTCGCGCAATGGCAGAGAGGTTCTTGTGACCCAGTGTGGGACAACACAAATCAAATGCGTAGCGGAAATCATTCATCAGAGAATGGACGGAAAGGTTCTATGACTCGATCGCAACTGGCCATCACCACGGTGTTCCTCGGTACTGGAGGCATCTTGTGGTTAGCTGTCACCCCGCGGACACAGCGTACGGCGTTTCGCGCGCAGTCCCACAACACACTCAAGGTTGGGTTTCAAGCCGGCAATCTCGCTCCGAATTTCGCTCTTCCCACGCTCGATAGCCGCAGCGTGAGGTTGTCTGCTTTGCGAGGACATCCTGTGCTTCTGAATTTCTGGGCGACCTGGTGTGCGCCCTGCCGAGTGGAGACGCCGTGGCTGGTGGAGCTGGACCAAAAATATCGAACACAGGGCCTGCAGATCATCGGCGTCTCGCTGGACGACGCAGGTGATGTGAACGAAGTGGGCTCGTTCGCAAAGCATAGAGGAGTGCAGTATCAGCTCCTTTTGGGAAATTCTGCTATAGCGGACGCGTATGGCGGTGTGCGCTTCATGCCTCAAACTTTCTTCATCGATTCCGAGGGAAAGATCACGAAAGCAACGACGGGGATAACCAACAAGAGTGACTTTGAGGAAGGGGTGAAAGCATTGCTCGTCAATGATGGCCACTCACAGCTTGCGCAAGAAGGCCGGCTATGAAAGGTCGCATGATGCCGCTCATTCTTGTCTTGCTTCGGCGTTCGGGAAAGTGATTGGCTTTTGGCATACTTGAACTATGTCCGCCGTAGGAATTTCAGACGGAGAATCATGTGTTATGTCGCACATAAGCATTTCGGATGTCGCTCGGCAGGTAGGGTTGAGACCGTCGGCGATCCGGTACTACGAAGAAATGGGAATTCTGCCGCCTGCGGAACGAATGAGTGGGCAGCGCCACTATGACAGAACGGTGCTGTACCGCCTAGCAGTTGTTCAGCGGGCGCGGCTGGCCGGGTTCACGCTTGATGAAATTCGCTCGCTGTTCTTCGGGTTTAGAGACGGGACTCGCGCCGAAGCCCGCTGGAGAAAACTGGCGGACCGCAAACTCGCTGAGTTGAGCGTCCTTGCTGAGCAGATCAAGAGCATGGAACTGGTGCTCAAGCGGATGAAATCGAAATGCCACTGCAGCGCGCTAGAAATCTGCGGAAAGGCAATCTTTGAGCGTGGCGTTGCCAAAGTGGAAAGACCGCCATTGCCAGTGAAGCCGGGCCGGCAAATAACCTAGAGATCGAGGATCGTCAAGAATATTTGAGCGCACACTGATCGAGCTTCTTTAATCGTTAATTGGGGCACTGCCGCATTCTGGTGCATTTTGCTCGGGTGCCGTTCTCCAATTGACAAATAATTTACAACAGTATCTCTTGCCTTAAAGTCCACTTTAAGTTGTACGGTTTATCTCAGGCGGCACTTCCGGAAACCACTTGGTGCGGCTGTGGAGATATAACCATGAAAAGAATGAAACTACTAATCACATTAGCACTTCTGGCAATGTGCACCGCGGGTGCAACTGCGCAAAGCAGCGAACCGGAGAAACTGATTCTTTTGGCCGAAAACGGTGTGGGGCAATCTGACGCCGAAAAAACCTCGGTCTCGCTCGATGCTCGACGGGAAAAGCAGGCACTGCGGATTTTCTTAAAAAGCGTAGAAGACCAAATCGAGTCCGCTGCTGAGGCCATGCCGGCTACAAAATATGAATTTGCTCCGACGGAGGGCGAATTCAAGGGCGTACGCACTTTCGCCCGGCAGGTGAGGCACCTGTCAGCGACCAACCATATTCTGGCGGCCGCCGCTTTGGGCGAGGAGCCGCCCGCTGATGCGGGAGACGAGAACGGTCCTGAAACCGTGCGCACAAAGGCGGAGATTCTCGACTATCTGAAATCGTCTTTCGTACATCTCGGCAAGGCGATCGATGCCATCGATGAGCCGAATGCGATGGTGAAATCTACCGCAATTTCGCCTTTACCGGCCAGTAAAACGACGCGATTGGCACTAACCGTCGAGGCGATGATTCACGCTTTTGATCACTACGGACAAATGGTCGAGTACTTGCGGATGAACGGCGTTGTGCCGCCAGCGAGTCGGCCATGACGCATGACTCGGACGGCATCCCGGTGGCTTGCAGTTTGTCGTCGCCAGAATTACGGGAGCGTGAGACGACGCTTCTTGCCCAGTTTAGGTCCGCTGTGACCGGAAGTGAGGAACTTCCCGACGGGTACGCTTTCCGTCTCCCTGGGGATGGGAAGTGGGTTGCGATTGTAGCGGAACTGATCGTGGCGGAGCGAGAGTGTTGTCCCTTTTTGACATTCAATTTGATTGCCCAGCCGAATATGGGGCCACTGATCGTCCGTTTGACTGGCCCTGCGGGTACCAAGGACTTCGTGAGAACCATCTTCTGCAAGCCGGAGGTTTCAACTGGATAAGCGGTGGGTCCCGAAGTTGAGAGTGTCTAGTTTTTCTTGTTACAACTCACAACCCTGCCCTACCGCCCGCATTGCCGGGTCTTGCCGCCGCAAAGCAATTCACTTGCTTACTTTCCTCCCTACTTCACAAGGCGATGTTCGAAGATTCTTCTGCTCCGCAACGGCGGTGCAGGAGGACAGAGATGCAACGCGGATGCGGAAGTTGTCTGCCCCATTGCGGCAAGGAGGGGAGCCTTAATCGCACGGGGACATTGGCCGCCCGCGATTTATCCCCTCGCTTTCAGCATTTTGCAGAGATCTTGTCGATCTCGAACTTTGCTCAATTGTCCTCAACGCGCCACGGAACCGTGGTAGTGGGGGTGTCGGAGATCGTGTCGATCTCTAAACGTATGTCGCAGACAGGTGTAGAATAGGCGCGTTCAGGCTCTCCATCCGCGTCCTTATCGTTACGGTGAGTGGCAAGACTCGTTAGTGGAGCACAAGTGGGACTCCCGCGAGTGAACATCTCGAAAACTGATGCAAACCGCCACGACACATAAGGTGCGTACATGAAGTCTTCTCGACGACTGGGTTCCCAAGAGATTGAGAGTGAAGAACCGGTGCAACAGACCGCCTTTTTTCCAGTGGTCGCAATCGGAGCATCTGCCGGGGGACTCGAAGCGTTCACACAACTGATCCGTTCTCTGCCGAGCGACACCGGTATGGCATTTGTCTTCGTGCAGCACCTCGATCCAACCCATCAAAGTATGCTGGCTCAGCTCCTTTCCAAAGCTGCTAGCGTTCCCGTCATCGAGGCCAAGAACCGGGCAAAGCTTGAGCCAAACCGGGTTTATGTAATCCCCCCGAACGTCAAGATGGGGATTCTCCAGAATCGTCTCCAACTCACACCGCGGAAAGAAGATCACGGCCTTCACTTGCCGATAGATTTCTTCATGCGCTCCCTGGCGGAAGAGCGAAAGGGCAAGGCTGTGGGCGTGGTTCTTTCGGGAACCGGTTCCGACGGTACATTGGGTCTCGCAGCAATCAAGGCAGAAGGCGGCGTGACCTTTGCTCAAACACCAAAGTCGGCGAAATACGATGGTATGCCACGCAGTGCCATTGCCTCAGGATGCGTGGATTCTGTTCTGACAGCGGAAGAAATTGCCGAGGAATTGGGGAGGGTCGGGCGTCACCCGTATTTCGTTCGTGTCAAGACAGCTGACGTCGAGAAGCAAGTTGAGAATGACGGTGTTTACGAGAAGGTATTCAGTTTGCTCAGGAAATCATTCGGCGTGGACTTCCGGCTGTACAAGCCTGGAACTGTGCGCCGGCGTACGATGCGCCGGATGGCTGTTCACAAGATCGAGAGCGTCCGCGATTACGTAAAGCATCTGCATGAACATCCAGAGGAAGTGGAGCAGTTGTACCAGGACCTGCTGATCCCGGTCACAAGTTTTTTTCGCGACCCCGAGGCGTTTGAGATTCTGAAGAACACCGTATTCCCCTCCATCCTGAAAGACAAGTCGAACCGGGGAAACATCAGAGTCTGGGCGCCGGGCTGTTCCACAGGGGAGGAGACTTACTCCCTGGCAATGGCCTTACTGGAGGTTCTGGGCGCACGAGCCCCCAGCTTCCAGATCCAGCTCTTCGGAACCGATGCCAACGAGCGCGGCATTGAGAAGGCGCGGAGTGGAATCTATCTGGAGCAAATCGCACAGGATGTCTCCCCAGAAAGGTTGCGGCGTTTCTTCGTGAAGGTGGAGGAGGGCTACAGGGTCAGCAAAGCGGTGCGCGATCTCTGCGTATTTGCCCGGCAGAACCTGATTGAAGATCCGCCGTTTTCTCAAATGAACCTGGTCTCCTGCCGCAATCTGCTTATCTATTTTGGAGCCTCCTTGCAGAAGAAGATCATGCCCGTCTTGCATTACGCCCTCAAACCGACTGGCTTTCTCATGCTGGGAGGTTCTGAGAGTGTAAGCGCCTTTCCAAATTTGTTCGCTTCCGTGGACAAGAAGCACAAGATCTTCTCCAAGAAGCTCGCAGCGACCAGGCTTCATTACGACTTCCCCACCATCCCATCTCACCGAGAAGGAAGAATTGCTTACACGCCCAGACAGCAGCCGGAACGTGTCCTTCCCAAAGCTACCAGAAGCTTGCAACAAGAAGCTGACCGTATTGTGCTGGAGCACCACGCTCCAGCCGGACTAGTCATTAACAGCGAGATGGAAATTGTTCATTTCCGAGGACGCACCAGTCCCTACGTCGAACCGGCTCCGGGGAAAGCGAGCTTGAACTTGCTGAAGATGGCACGAGGCGGATTAGCGGAGGAGCTACGCAGCGTCATCAATCAGGCCGCGAAGAAAGGATCCGCGCGGCGCAAGGATGTGTCTTTCGAACACAATGGACGCGGTCGATCCGTAAATATCTCTGTGGAGCAACTGAACGTGAGTGCGGTGCCCGAGGACATCCACTACGTGGTCCTTTTCGAGGAAATCCCACCCGGAACGTTGCCTGGGAAACCTGCAGGCCGCGGTTCCAAATCTACGGCCCCCAGCGTCAACAAGGACCGTAGATTTATCGAGCTGCAGCGCAGGGCTTCGAGCACTGAAGATCATCTGCGAGCGGTTATCGAATCGAAAGAGGCCCTTGAGGAAGAGTTCCAGTCGGCAAACGAAGAGATTTTATCCGCGAATGAGGAATTGCAAAGCTCGAACGAGGAACTGGAAACCTCTAAAGAGGAGCTCCAGTCCACGAATGAAGAGCTGACCACGGTGAACGACGAGCTGCGCAATCGGAATATTGAGCTGGGTCAATTGAACAATGACCTTATCAACCTGTTGAGCAGTACCACACTCCCCGTCGTCATGGTGGACCACGGACTACGCATTCGGCGAGCGACCGCCGCCTCGGCCCAGGTGCTAAAGATTGTTCCTTCTGACATAGGCAGGCCAATCACCGAAATCAGATCAGATCTCAACATTCAGAACCTGGAAAAGCTAGTAGCCGAAGTCATCGAAACGCTTGCAATGAAAGTACTGGAGGTTCAAGACAAGGAAGGTTGTTGGTATTCGCTGCAGATTCGTCCTTACCGCACTGTAGATGACAAGATTGACGGCGCCGTGCTGGTATTGACTGACATTAACCTGACAAAAAGTGCCAGTGAGCGCTTCAAGAGAGCCAAGGAGTTTGCTGAGGGAATTATTGACACTGTCCGTGAACCTCTCGTCGTGCTCGATTCCGACTTGAGAGTGATCTACGCCAATTCTTCCTTCTTTGCGGACTTTCAGGTCTCACGCGACGAAACTGAAAAGAAGTTTCTTTATCGGATAGCCAATGAACGGTGGAATATTCCTAAACTGCGGGCGTTACTGGAGAAGGTTGCGGCAGACGAGACGCCGGTAAATGATTTCGAGGTTGTCCATGACTTCCCTGGCTTGGGAGCGAGAACCATGCTTCTCAATGCTCGGCCGATTAAGGATGCCCACGGCGACGAACCCCTCATCTTGCTCGCCATTGAAGACATCACGGAACGTAAGGGAGGTGAAGCTGCATTGCGCAAGCTCGCTGCCATTGTGCAATCGTCCAATGATGCGATCATCTCCACCGATCTTCAGCAAGTAATTACGAGCTGGAACAGTGGAGCGGAACGTACGTTTGGGTACGCGGAGACCGAGGCAATCGGCCAGGCACTTTCGATCATCATTCCTCCTGACCTTCGACATGAAGAAGAGCAAATTCGCCGGCGGTGGGCGGCTGGTGAACACATTGAGCACTACGATACTGTGCGCGTTACCAAACAGAGTAAGAGAGTTCATGTCTCACTGACGATCTCGCCCATAAGGGACTCCGCTGGGCAGGTCGTAGGCTCCTCTAAAATTGCGCGAGATATTAGCGAGCGCAAGCAACTGGAAGAAATGCGCCAACAAAAGCATTCGCAGTTGGAATCTCTTGTTGAGCAGCGTACGGCGACGTTGCGACAGCTTTCCAGCCACCTACATCGTGTGCAGGACGACGAGCGCCGCAAAATTGCTCGCGACCTACACGATAGTGTCGGCCAGTATCTGGCGAGCGTGAAGATGAATATCGCGCAAGTCGATCAGCCTGAACTCCAGGCAAAAGCAAAGGCGGCATTATCCGAATCGGACGAATTGTTGGATAAATGCCTCGCTGAGATACGTACCATTTCCCACTTGTTACATCCTCCCTTGCTGGACGAGAGTGGGCTGGCGTCTGCCGCCACCTGGTATGTGGAGGGCTTCGGAAAGAGGAGCAGCATCCAAACAAATTTGGACATATCCCGCGGGCTCAAGCGACTTCCACAGCTGGTGGAAATGGCCATGTTCCGGGCTCTGCAGGAGAGCTTGACGAATGTGCACCGCCATTCCGGAAGCCCAAAGGTAGATGTTCGCATAGAACTCGCGGATGGGCATGTCCAGTTGCTGGTGAGAGACTATGGCCGCGGAATCGCTCCAGACAGATTGGCGCAGTTCCATATCACAGGTTCCGATTTAGGTGTCGGACTCACTGGAATGAAAGAGAGGGTAACCGAGCTGGGCGGGCACCTGCAAGTGCTCTCTGAAAATCCAGGCATCTCTGTCAGAGTCACCATTCCACTCGCGGAAGATCAGACCAAGGCAGCAGGATTAACTGAACAGTCTGGTGAGACGGGCTCAGCAGCGTAACAGGCGAGCCCTGGTTGCTACTAGTTGATATGCCTCTTCTTAAAAAATGTTCCCCGGTGAAGTAGAGCATCGACTGCTCTCATCATTTCCTTCGTATTCGATTTCTGCACCGCTCCCTTGATTCCAGCGCTCTTAGCCTGCTCAACGAGTTGATCAGTGATGTCCATTGTAAAAATGAGGATCGGAATACACGGCAGAAGCCTACGAAGTGCGCCAGCAGCTTCTATACCTGTCATTCGAGGCATGAGAAAATCGACGACGATGATGTCCGGCTTAAATTGCTCGGCCTTGGCAATAACGTCGGGGCCGTCCACGGCCTCCGCGCAAACCTTCCAGTCCGGATTCTGTTCCAGTAAACCGTGAAGACTCCGTCGTACGGCCCCGCTGTCGTCTGCTATCAGAATTCGAGCCGTCATAGGGTGTTTAATTGCCTTCCTCTTCTCTCTGCGCAACCGTTGATTAGGTGCCCAGGAACACATTGCGGTTGTTCCCCAACATAAAGAAGATAAAAAGGGAACGAGAGAGAAGTGAACCTGCATTGTAGTGTGCTAAAGGTCAGCCTTCGCGTGCCCCCTGGACCTGCTTCTTCGGATTCCAATGGGCATCGCTGATCCAAATACCTGGGCCATTACAGAGATTGCTGTAGGCAGGAATGCCGCTCGGGATCAGCAAATTTACACGAAGGTCTCACATTGTGAGCTGTGACGACCTGCAGCCCTTGCCCGCTAAGATGCTCTGAGAGTTCGTCTTGATGTGAATGGAGGGCCACTTGCACAGTAACGATTCGAACGGGTTGAATTCTTGCACCTCACTTCCAGAGGAGGCAGATCAATGATCCATCAAGATCGGGATAATAATTGGCGCGACTTATGCCAGATGGCGGCGACCGAGGAAGATCCGGACAAATTGACGGTACTTGTCGCCGAAATAATCAGCGCGCTTGATGAGCGCAACAGGAAATCCGGACCCCGCATTCAGAACGAGAAGAATTCGCGGGAGGATTCATTTCCAAAGCTGTCCCCGGTGGGCCAACCCAAAGACCAATCATGCGAAAGCGGATTATCCCTTTAGCTTCGACGACTGTTGCGCACGAACCTCTGCTTGATCTCGACTCCGCAGCGACCGTTGAGGTTACGTCGGAGGATAAAGCGTTCCCAATCGAGGCTGCGATCTCACCCAAGGATTCGCGAGGCTGGCGTGCCGCGAACCGGGAACTCAGGCAGTTCGACTACTCTTTAATAAGCCCCAAAACCTGCACCATATCTCGCTTCTTTTCGAGGAAGAACAAGTAGTGCGCACACAACAATTCGTGTTGCGATGGTCTTCCAACAACCAGAAACCTTTTCGCGAACTTGTTCGTCAGCGATGGAATTTCAGCCCACCCACGACAATGAGGAAGGTTGAGGACTACCGTGTCGACCTTTCAGATGTCGCCCTACTTGAACTGATTATCATTCCTGATATTGACGGCGGTCCGGCGTGCGCTTCGCTCAAGAGCTTGCATTTGTCTTAAAACAAGTTCTCTTTTGAAACCTGCAACAAAAAAAGAGTCACACACCTTTCAACCAGTCACTGATGGTCTGGTCCGGAATGTACCCCTGACTCCAACGTCCGCTATGGAGTTCCTGTTGTGTGGTAACGAATTGCCCTTCAACGACGAAGTCTTCAGAAACTCTCACGCGCTTGTCCGGAACTCGATGAAGTAGATTACAACGTCATGCTGAACGGACCCGACGCATGGTTGCCTGTTGTGGCCGCCTCAATCGGCGCCACGCACTCCCTCAAGTTGTAGATATGGACGCCGCGTCTTCGTATTGCGCTCAGCTGAGTTCTTGGGCGAGTCCGATGAGAAGCCCTTCAGGCCCGCGGATGTAGCAGAGCCGATACACGTCTTTATACTGGACTACTTCGCCTACGAGCTGCGCCCCGCGATTGTTGAGCCTTTCAAGCGTCTCGTCGATGTCATCCACGGCGAACATGACGCGGAGGTAGCCTAGAGCGTTTACCGGGGCGTTGCGGTGATCCGCGACGGCAGGTGGAGCGAGGAAGCGGGATAGTTCGAGCCGGCCGTGGCCGTCCGGCGTGCGCATCATGGCAATCTCGACGCGCTGATCGCCCAGTCCAGTGACACGTCCGGCCCATTCTTCTTCGATCGTGGCCCGCCCTTCGAGCTCGAGG